>NZ_JBILVF010000216.1:0-4177 GCF_044370595.1 Mycobacterium sp. | reverse complement strand
ACCGACCACAACGGCTCCTTGACCAGTTCCGAGATTTGCCTGCCGGTCCAGTCGCCGTAGTCGACCTCGACCAGTCGCTCCTCTACGACGGGACTCACCCCGAGCGCACTGGCCAACGGCTCCAGAGTCAGCCGGCAGCGCAGCAGCGGCGAGCGGACCAGCGCCTTGATCGGCAAGCCCGCCAACCGTTCGACCAGTGCCGCCGCTTGAGCGGTGCCTTTCTCGTCGAGTTCAACCCCCGCGGAGCGCCCGGCCAGGGTGTGGGCGGTGTTGGACGTCGACCGGCCGTGACGAAGCAGGATGACGGTCACGCTGCCACCACCCCGGTGGCCAGCAGCACCATCAGCGTCAGCGACAGGATGACCCGATACCCGACGAACCAGTACATGGCGTGATTGGTCAGGAACCGCAGCAGCCAGGCCACCGCTGCGTATCCGACGACAAAGGTGATCACCACCGACACCGCCAACTGGGCACCGGTCGCGCTCATGCCCTCACTCACCGGATCGAAGGCATCCGGCAGTGAGAACAACCCGGAGGCGAATACCGCCGGAATGGCAAGCAGGAAGCCAAATCTCGCCGCCAGTGGCCGGTCCAGCCCGAGCGCCAAGCCCGCGCTGATAGTGGCGCCAGACCGCGAGACACCGGGAATCAGAGCCAGGCACTGCGCCAGTCCGACCAGTAGTCCGTCCCGCCAGGTGAGTTGGTCGACGTGCCGGTCTTGGCGCCCGAAGTATTCAGCGGCGGCGATGACCGCGGAGAACACCAGCATCGCGGTGGCCACCACCCACAGATTGCGCACATCGGAACGGATGACGTCCTTGAACACGAAGCCCACCACACCGATCGGGATGGATCCGATGATCACGTACCAGCCCAACCGGTAGTCGACGTTGTCACGCAGCGACGGCACCCGCAGCCCGGCGAACCAGGCCTTGAGGATCCGGACGATATCCCGGGCGAAGTACAACAGCACCGCCGCTTCGGTTCCGAGTTGCGAGACGGCGGTGAACGACGCACCGGCGTCGCCGTCGAAGAACAACTGGGACACGATCGCCAGATGCCCCGAGGATGAGACGGGGAGGAACTCGGTCAGCCCCTGCACGATCGAGAGAACCACGACCTGCAACCAAGACATCGCCGACACATCCACGCCGAGCACCGTACCTGCGGGGGTTGTCGAGGCCGCAGTCAGCGCACCGGCGCGGCAGCGGCGATAGCGTCGCGGACGGCGGCCGACAGACTGCGCGCGTCGTCCACGTCCACATCAGCCAGAGGGCGGGCGGCGGTGGCCACCACATCCTCGGGCAGCGGAACCGGCACGGCGCGCCGCGGCCGATAGATCTCGACCACCAGCTGGCGACGGAACACCTGGAAGGCGAAGCTGCGGCCGTCGCCGAGGCGACCGAAGCCGCTGGCGAAAAAACCGGTGATCAGGTCTTCGACCACGAAGTCTGCGCCCGGGAATCCAGACGCCACGGCCAGAGTCACCCTGTCACCATAACCGCAGTTACGGCCGCCCGGGGGCAATCCGCCGTGATCGCCTCCCGGACCTGCACTTAGAATTTGGTTTCGAGATCGTTCCGACCACACTCCCCGGGGGCTGGCCGTTGCCACAGCACGGAAACCGCATCCTGCTGCGGAGCCTGGTGGCCGTCCTGCTGGTGACGCTTGCCAGCGGCTGCAGGTCGAATCCGGTTGACGGCCCGCCACCGACGATCGAACCCGCGCAGGCTGCGCAGTCCCCGGCGACCAGCACCCCGCCGGCAGGCCGGATCGTGCCGTTGCCAGGAAACCAGCACTCCGCGACCGTCGACGCGGGGATGCTGCTGGTGCTCACCGCCGGAGCCGATGCCGGGGCGCCGGCCACCCTCAGCGTTGTCGAGGCGTCCGGGTCGCGCCGTACCGTGCCCCTACCGGGACCGGCCAGTGCCGTCGTCTCCGGTGGCGCCGGGTCGGTGCACGCCGCCACCCGGGGCGGTTTCTTCACCGTCGACCTGGCCACCGGTACGGCCACCCGCACGGTGATCGAGGAGGCGGCGAACGCGGATTTCACCGCGATCACCCGCCGCGCCGACGGCCGCCTGGTACTGGGCAGCGACAACGGGGTGGCCTACACCCTGGCCGAGGACATGTCGGTGGCCGGCAAGGCTGACATCTTCGCCCGGGTGGACGCCCTTGCCGCCCAGGGGGATATCGCCATTGTCCTGGACCGCGGCCAGACGTCGGTGACCGCGCTGAAGCCCGACGGCGCACCCGCCCTGGCGCTGCGGGCGGGCCTGGGCGCAACCACCATCGCCGCCGATCCGGTCGGTCGGGTGCTGGTGACCGACACCCGCGGCGGGCAACTGCTGGTCTACGGAGTGGATCCACTGATCCAGCGACAGGCCTACCCGGTGGGCGGATCGCCCTACGGACTGGCCGGCTCATCCACCCTGGCCTGGGTTTCGCTGACCGCGTCCAACACCGTGGTTGGCTACGATCTGGCTTCTGGCATCCCTGTGGAGAAGGTGCGTTACCCGACCGTGCGGCAACCCAACACACTGGCTTACGACGAGTCCTCCGGAACCCTGTACGTGGTGTCCGGCTCGGGTGCCGGTGTTCAGGTGATCCCCGACGCCCCAAAAACGGCCATTCCGGGGTCCCGGTGAGCTCCGCTCACCGCGGCCGGATGCCCGCCGCCTGGGAGGTCGACCTTTCCGACGACTACGAGTGGATACCGCTGCGGCTACCACCTGACGTCACTCGTGTCAGCGCCTCCACCCGCCTTTCGATCGAGGCGGAATATCGCGGCTGGGAACTCACCCGGGTGCGGCTCTACACCGACGGCAGCCGACGAGTACTGTTGCGGCGCAGGAAGTCCCGTATCGAGCGACCCGCCGACGCGGGCCCGATAGACCAGCCGGGCCTGTGATCTACGACGCGGTGCGTCGGGTCTTATTCCAGGCGCCACCCGAACGCATCCACAGACTGGTATTCGCCGCCCTGCGTGGCGCCACGGCGACCGAAGCCGCCCGCCGCAGCTTGCGCAGCGCCCTCGCGCCGAGCGATCCGATCCTGGCCAGCACGATGTTCGGAGTGCGTTTCCCCGGACCGCTGGGCCTGGCCGCCGGTTTCGACAAAGACGGGCTGGGGCTGCACACCTGGGGGGCGTTGGGATTCGGCTACGCCGAAATCGGCACGGTGACCGCCCAGCCGCAGCCCGGCAATCCCGAGCCCCGGCTGTTCCGGCTCCCCGCCGACCGCGGCCTGCTCAACCGGATGGGGTTCAACAACGCCGGGGCCGGCCAACTGGCGCTGCGGTTGGCCCGCCACCATCCCGACGTGCCGATCGGCGTCAATATCGGCAAGTCCAAGATCACCCCGCCGGAGCGGGCCGCCGAGGATTACGCCGAAAGCGCCCGCTTGCTGGGCCCGTTGGCGGCCTACCTGGTGGTCAACGTCAGTTCCCCCAACACCCCGGGGTTGCGGGATCTGCAGTCTGTCGAATCGTTGCGGCCGATCCTGGCCGCTGTGCTGGCCGAGACATCCGCACCCGTCCTGGTCAAGATCGCCCCGGACCTGTCCGACTCCGACGTCGACGCCGTCGCCGACCTGGCCGTGGAACTGGGCCTGGCGGGCATCGTCGCCACGAACACCACGGTGTCCCGGTCAGGTCTGCGCACCCCCCACGTCGATGACCTCGGCCCGGGCGGCATCTCCGGCCCACCGGTGGCCCGCCGGGCGCTGGAGATACTGCGGCGGTTGTACACGCGGGTCGGCGACCGGTTGGCGCTGGTCGGCGTCGGCGGGATCGAGACCGCCGACGACGCGTGGGAGCGCATCACCGCCGGCGCCTCGCTGCTGCAGGGATACACCGGCTTCGTCTATGGCGGCGGACTGTGGGCCAAGCACATTCATGACGGCATCGCCGCACGCCTGCATGACGGCGGTTACCCGAGCCTCACCGCGGCGGTCGGCTCGGCGGCCCGCTGACCCCCTCGCCTCCCCGCGAGCAGACGCAAACTCGCACATTTGCCGGCCGAATCATGCGATTTAGCGTCTGCTCGGCGGAGGGTTTGGAGGGTTTGGAGGGTTTGGAGGGTTTGGAGGGTTTGGAGGGTTTGGAGGGTTTGGAGGGTTTGGGGACGGAATCTACTTCTGCTCGTAGGTCCCGTGAATGATCGCTCGCGCAATG
>NZ_JBILVF010000081.1:0-14648 GCF_044370595.1 Mycobacterium sp. | reverse complement strand
GTGTCAGCCGGGGAGGCCCAGCACTCCCCGGCGCCCCCGACGCTCAGCGCGGCTCCGACTCCCAGGGCGACCGCCAGGCCGCCAACCCTTCCGACCGTCCCCGATGGCCGCATCCCAACTCCTCCCAGACGCCGCCCTCGCGGCTCAGCCGAAAATTTCGCGCAGCGAGAGCAGACTAAGGGCCGTTAGGGTCTCCATCCACCGTTACAGGACGATTCCGGCGTTGCACCCCCCTTGTGATTGACTACCGGGGCACCGCGGCCGCTGGAGTCCGCACGTGGTGCGGCAATCACACAACAAGGATGGGTTCTCGCATGACGTTTGCGAAGGTGCGCGGCACCTGGTGTCGACGTATGACAGCGGCGGCCGGTGCTGCCGTGGTGCTGCCGGGGCTGGTCGGCATCACCGGCGGTGAGCCGGCCGCCGAGGCGTTCTCCCGGCCGGGTCTGCCGGTGGAGTACCTGGACGTGCCGTCGGCCGGGATGGGCCGGGCGATCCGGGTCCAGTTCCAGAGCGGTGGCGCCAATTCGCCGGCGGTCTACATGCTCGACGGCCTGCGCGCCCAGGAAGACTTCAGCGGCTGGGACATCAACACCCCGGTTTTCGAGTGGTACCTGGACTCGGGGCTGTCGATCGTGATGCCGGTCGGCGGCCAGTCCAGCTTTTACAGCGACTGGTACAAGCCGGCCTGCGGCAAGGCCGGCTGCACAACCTATAAGTGGGAGACCTTCCTGACCCGCGAACTGCCCACCTGGCTGGCCGCCAACCGTCAGGTCAAGCCAACCGGCAGCGCCGCCGTCGGGCTGTCGATGGCCGGTTCGGCCGCCCTGACCCTGGCCGTCTGGCACCCCCAGCAGTTCACCTACGCCGCGGCGCTGTCGGGCTTCCTGAATCTCTCCGAGGGCTGGTGGCCGACGCTGGTCGGACTGGCCATGGGTGACGCCGGCGGTTTCAAGCCCAGCGACATGTGGGGTCCGGGCGGCAATGACACCTGGAAGCGCAACGACCCGACCGTCAACGTCGGCAAGTTGGTGGCCAACAACACCCGGATCTGGATCTACTGCGGCGACGGCAAGCAGTCCGACCTCGACGCCGGCGCGAGCGCGGGCAACCTGTTCAACGCCAAGTTCCTGGAGGGCTTCACGCTGCGGACCAACAAGACCTTCCGCGATAAGTACCTGGCGGCGGGCGGCCGTAACGGCGTCTTCAACTTCCCGGCAAACGGCACCCACAGCTGGGGATACTGGGGTCAGCAGTTGCAGCAGATGAAGCCCGATATTCAGCGGGTGCTCGGGGCGACCCCGCAACCGTCCCCGGCCCCGCCGGGGGCTGCTCCGGCGGCCGAGGCGCCGGTTGCCGATCCTGCCCCGGCCCCGGCTCCGGCCAACTGAGCGGGGCGGCTTCACCGCCGATGGCGGCGGACCTGACCTGGTTCGTCGCCGTCGGCGTATCGGGGCCAATCTCGAAGCCGCTGGATGAGTGGTGTGATTCACTACGTGCAACGACACGACGTGAGGTGGGTATGAGCAGTCTGGTGAAACTGTTCCGGGTATTCGTCGGCGCGATCTTAGGGATCGGGCTGTGGGGTGCGGCGGCCCCGACGACGGCGCCGACCGCCTCCGCTGCGGGCGTGGAGTACCTGCAGGTGCCGTCGGCGGCGATGGGCCGCAATATCCCGGTGGCCTTCCTGGGCGGCGGCCCGCGGGCCATCGTCCTACTCGACGCGTTCAACGCCGCTCCCGAGGTCAGCAACTGGGTGACGGCCGGAAACGCGATGAACACCCTGGCGGGCAGTGGGTTCTCGGTGGTCGCCCCGGCCGGCGGCGCCTACAGCATGTACACCAACTGGGAGCGCGACGGCAGCAAGCAGTGGGAAACCTTCCTGGCTGACGAACTGCCCAACTGGCTGGCCGCCAACAAGGGCCTGGCCCCCAACCGGCATGCGATCGTCGGCGCGTCCCAGGGCGGCACCGCTGCGGTCACCATGGCGGCCTTCCACCCCGACCGCTACAGCTATGCCGGGTCGCTGTCGGGCTTCCTCAACCCGTCCGACACCGCCACCAACGGTGTCATCTCCACCGCCATCAACAACGGCGGCGGAAACGTTGAGGCCATGTGGGGCGCCCCGCAGTTGGGCCGGTGGAAATTCCGTGACCCGAACGTCCACGTCAAGCTGCTGATCGCCAACAACACCCGGTTGTGGGTGTACAGCCCCGCGGCGATCGCGTGCGGCGACCCCGGCGCGATGGGCGGCGGCGACTGCAGCGTCGCGCAGGGCAGCAACCGGATCTTCTACGCCCACTACCGCGCCCAGCGCGGCCGGAACGGCAACTTCGACCTGGCCGGCGGCGGCGGACACGACTGGGGCAGCTGGGCAGGCCAGCTCGGCGCCATGGCCGGCGACATCGCCGCCGCGCTGGGCTGAGGCGCCAGCTGATCCGTTAACGATCCGCAACCGTCGAAGCGGTGAGCACTACCGGGCAACCGGTACTGTGGGATGCGTGCATCGTCCGGACAGCGGGTCGTCCAGCAAACTCGGGGCCACCGGTCGCAGACCCTTCGGCCGCACGCCGAACCGGGTTCTGGCGGTCGGCTTCATCGCACCCGCGGTGTGGCTGGTCGCGGGCTGTTCATCGCCGGGCGGTGATCTGATCAGCACCGTCGCGCTGCCCTCGGAGCAGTCCGCCCGGGCCGACGGCGACGCCTTCGACGTCGTGGCCTCGCCGGACCCCGCCGGGATATCCGGCCAGCCCGATCTGACCGAATCCCAGCGTGGTTATCTCGACGCTTTGCGTGCCGCCGGCGTGCAACCGTCCAACGATCTGCGGGCATTGAGCATCGGGGCCTATGTGTGCCAGGCCCGCGCGGCCGGCCAGAGCGACCAGGCGGTGTGGGACTCGGTCGCGCCGATGGTGCGCAGCGACGTCGCCGATTCCCAGGGCAGGGAGGCGCCGGACGTCGCCTACCTCGAGGTCGACACGTCCATCAGCCGCTACATCGGCATCGCCACTCAAAAACTCTGCTGACCAAGACGCCGCTGATATGACACCTCACAAACCCTCCCCGAACAGACGCAGCCAGTCGCGCGCCAAGGGGAGCCGCCCCAAGTCGGCCGACCGCCGTCGTCGGCACCGCATCCTGGCGCTGATCGCCGCCGGTGCGGTCGCCCTGGTGGTCGGGTTGGTGGCGGCCATCATCGTCATCGTCGTCCGCCGGCCCGGCCCGCCGCCGACCGCGACGCCGCCGTCGGCGATTCCGCCCACCAGCGTGCCGGGGAAGAATCCGCGGCCGGCCTTCCAGGACGCCAGCTGCCCCGACGTCCAGTTGATCGCCATTCCGGGAACCTGGGAATCCTCGCCCACCGACGATCCGCTGAACCCGGGCCAGTTTCCGATTGCGCTGCTGCTCAACGTCACCCGGCCACTGCAGCAGCAGTTCAGTCCGCAGCGGGTACAGGTGTACACCGTCCCCTACACCGCGCAGTTCCGTAACCCGTTGTCGGCGGACAAGCAGATGTCCTACAACGACTCGCGCAACGAGGGCACGGCGGCGACGTTGCGTGCCATGACAGAGATGAACAACCGCTGCCCGCTCACCAGTTATGTGCTGGTCGGTTTCTCCCAGGGCGCCGTGATCGCCGGAGATCTCGCCAGTGACATCGGCAACGGCCGCGGCCCGGTCGACGAGGACCTGGTGCGCGGGGTCGCGCTGATCGCCGACGGACGCCGCCAGCCCGGGGTTGGTCAGGCTGTCGGCCAGGAGGCGCCCGGACAGGGGGCTGAGATCACCCTCAAGGAGGTCCCGACGCTGTCCACCCTCGGGTTGACGATGAGCGGGGAGCGGCCGGGTGGTTTCGGGGCGCTGAACAACCGCACCTTTCAGATTTGCGCGCCGGGAGACCTGATCTGCTCGGCGCCGCAGTCGGCGTTCAACATCGCGAACCTGCCGCGCACCCTCGAGGTGCTCACCAGCGGCGCCGGCCAGCCGATCCACGCGATGTACGCCACCCCGCAGTTCTGGAACGCCGACGGGCAGCCGGCCACTTTGTGGACGTTGAACTGGGCGCGCGGCGTCCTGGAGAACGCCCCCAGCCCGCCGCACGGATAAGCGGCGGGTGATTTGGCGCAGACCCGCCGAACCTCTAACATTAAGAAAAAAATAAGGGCAAGCGATGGCCGCTTCGGCGGGGAATTCGGCCATCGGGCCGGGTCTGACTGCGGCTGCCCGATCCCCGGTACCATCTGTGGGGCTTGAGCGGCGACTGGTGGAGCGCCGCGGAAACGCGTTCGACAGTGGCCGCACGAGGTGCGTTCGACAGGAGAAGTGGTATGCCGTTCCATAACCCGTTCATCAAGGACGGACGGATCACCTTCCCTGAGGGCGCCAGCCTGGTCAAGCACGTCGAACGGTGGGCGAAGGTCCGTGGCGACAAGCCGGCCTACCGGTTCCTGGATTTCTCCACCGAGCGCGACGGCGTCGCCCGCGAACTGCGCTGGAATGAGTTCGGCACCCGCAACCGCGCCCTCGGCGCGCGCCTGCAGCAGGTCACCGAGCCCGGCGACCGGGTGGCGATCCTGTGCCCGCAGAACCTCGACTACCTGGTGGCCTTCTTCGGCACGCTGTACTCCGGCCGGATCGCGGTGCCACTGTTCGACCCCTCCGAACCCGGCCACGTCGGCCGGCTGCACGCGGTGCTCGACGACTGTCAGCCCTCAGCGATCCTGACCACCACCGAGGCGGCCGAGGGCGTCCGCAAGTTCTTCCGCAGCCGCCCGGCCAAGGAGCGCCCACGCGTCATCGCCGTCGACGCGATCCCCGACGAGGTCGGCGCGACGTGGGAACACATCGACACCGTCAACGAGGACACCATCGCCTATCTGCAGTACACCTCCGGTTCCACCCGGATTCCCACCGGCGTGCAGATCACCCACCTGAACCTGGCCACCAACGTGGTGCAGGTGATCGAGGCCCTCGAAGGCGAAGAGGCCGATCGGGGCGTGTCGTGGCTGCCGTTCTTCCACGACATGGGTCTGGTCACCGCGCTGCTGCCGTCGCTGATCGGGCACTACTTCACCTTCATGACGCCGGCCGCGTTCGTCCGTCGCCCGATCCGGTGGATGCGCGAGATCGCCCGGCAGCCCGGCGACACCGGCGGCACCATCTCGGTGGCCCCCAACTTCGCCTTCGACCATGCGGCGGCCCGCGGTCTGCCCAAGGAGGGCGAGGAACCGCTGGACCTGTCCAACGTCAAGGCCATCCTCAACGGCAGCGAGCCGATCTCGGCGGCCACCGTGCAGCGGTTCAATGATGCTTTCGGCCCGTTCGGCTTCCCGCGCAAGGCCATCAAGCCGTCCTACGGGCTGGCCGAAGCCACCCTGTTCGTGTCCACGACGCCGTCATCGGACGAGCCGACGATCATCTCGGTCGACCGCGATGAACTCAACGCCAACCGGTTTGTGCCGGTGCCCGACGACTCACCCAAGGCAGTGGCGCAGGCCGGCGCCGGGAAGGTCGGTGTCGGTGAGTGGGCGGCCATCGTCGACCACGAGACCGCCAGCGAACTGCCCGACGGGCAGATCGGTGAGATCTGGATCAGCGGCAACAACATGGGCACCGGGTATTGGAACAAGCCGGAGAAGACCGTCGAGACGTTCCAGAACACGCTGAAGTCCCGGACCGATCCGTCGCATGCCCAAGGTGCCGCCGACGACGCCACCTGGGTGCGCACCGGCGACCTGGGCGCCTACCACGACGGCGAGCTCTACATCACCGGCCGCACCAAGGATCTGGTCATCATCGACGGCCGCAACCACTACCCGCAGGATCTGGAGTTCTCCGCTCAGGAGGCCAGCAAGGCGGTTCGCACCGGTTTCGCCGCAGCCTTCTCGGTCCCGGCCAATCAGCTGCCCGATGAGGTGTTCGCCGACGCGCATGCCGGTCTCAAGCGTGACCCGAAGGACACCTCCGAGCAGTTGGTGATCGTGGCAGAGCGTGCCGCCGGCTCGAACAAGATGGAGATCAGCCAAGTCGCCGACGCCATCCGGGCGGCGATCGCGGTACGCCACGGTGTGACGGTGCGCGACGTGCTGCTGACCCCGGCCGGTGCAATCCCGCGCACCTCGAGCGGAAAGATCGGTCGGAGTGCCTGCCGGTCGGCATACCTGGACGGCAGCCTGCGGTCCGGGAAGGTGGCCAATGCCTTCCCCGACGAGGCGTAACACGCAAAGGACCCATGTCTGAGTCGCCGGACGAGATCGTCATCGCTCCCGAGAAAAAGCTGAGCACACCCCGCACCGATATGACGGTGGGCGAGATGCGCGAGTGGCTGCGCAACTGGGTGGCCAATGCGACCGGGCAGTCCGCGGATTCGATCGACGAGTCCGTCCCGATGGTGGAGTTGGGCCTGTCCTCCCGCGACGCGGTGGCGATGGCCAGCGATATCGAGGACCTCACCGGGGTCACGCTGACGGCCACGGTCGCCTTCCGGCACCCCACCATCGAGGCGCTGGCGACGGTGATCGTCGAAGGCGAACCCGAACTCGAGGTCTCCGACGACGACGACGACTGGACCCGCACCCGGGATATCGACGAGGGAATCGCGAACATCGCCATAGTGGGCCTGGCCACCCGCTTCCCCGGCGACATGAACACCCCCGACGAGATGTGGCAGGCGCTGCTGGAGGGTCGCGACGCCATCACCGATCTGCCGGAGGGTCGCTGGTCGGAGTTCATGGACGAACCGCGACTGGCCGAACGCATCCGCAAAGCCCGCACCCGCGGCGGATACCTCAAGAACATCAAGGACTTCGACGCCGAATTCTTCGCGCTGTCCAAGATGGAAGCCGACAACATCGACCCCCAGCAGCGGATGGCGCTGGAGTTGACCTGGGAGGCGCTCGAGAACGCCCGGATCCCGGCCTCGGCGCTGCGCGGCACAAGCGTCGGGGTCTACATCGGCAGTTCCACCAACGACTACAGCTATCTGGCGATGATGGACCCACGCACCGCGCACCCCTACGCCATCACCGGCACCGCCAGTTCGATCATCGCCAACCGCGTTTCCTACTTCTACGACTTCCGCGGGCCGTCGGTGGCGGTCGACACCGCCTGCTCCTCGTCGCTGGTGGCTGTGCACTCCGGTGTGCAGGCGCTGCGCGCCGGTGAAGCCGACGTGGTCCTGGCCGGCGGGGTGAATGCCCTTGTCACGCCGGCCGTTACGATCGGCTTCGACGAGGTCGGCGGGGTGCTCGCGCCGGACGGCCGGATCAAGTCGTTCTCCGCCGACGCCGACGGCTACGCCCGTTCCGAGGGCGGCGGCATGCTGGTGCTCAAGCGCCTCGAGGACGCCCGCCGCGACGGCGACGAGATCCTGGCCGTGATCGCCGGTAGTGCGGTCAACCACGACGGCCGCTCCAACGGCATGCTGGCGCCCAACCCCGACGCGCAGGCAGACGTCCTGCGCCGGGCCTATCGTGACGCCGGAATCAACCCGCGCACCGTCGATTACATCGAGGCGCACGGCACCGGCACCATCCTCGGCGACCCGATCGAGGCCGACGCGCTGGGCCGGGTGGTGGGCCGGGGCCGTGCCGCCGACCAGCCCGCGCTGCTGGGCGCGGTGAAGTCCAACCTCGGACACCTGGAGTCGGCGGCCGGTGCGGCCAGTCTGGCCAAGGTGGCGCTGTCGTTGCGCAACAACGTCATTCCACCGTCGATCAACTATGCCGGGCCCAACCCCTACATCGACTTCGACGGGGTGCACCTCAAGATCGCCGACACCGTCACCGAGTGGCCGCGCTACAGCGGGCACGCTATCGCGGGGGTGTCCGGCTTCGGCTTCGGCGGTGCCAACGCGCACCTGGTGCTGCGCGAGGTGCTGCCGGAGGACCTGGTGGAACCGGAACCGGAGTCGGAGCCCGCAGCGCCGCAGGCGGAGTCGTCGTCGGGCGCCCTGTACGTAGGTGGCGTGCTGGTCGAGGACGACGATGAGGATGACGTTGTCGCCGCATACGATTTCGAAGCCGCGGAGTACGGCGCTTCATCGTCAGGGGAGGAACCCGAACTTCCCGGCCTGACCGAGGAGGCCCTGCGCCTGCTGGAGGTCGCCCGGGAGGAACTGGCAGCCGCTGTACCGGAGAAACCTGTTGTCCCGCTGGCTGTCTCAGGCTTTCTGACTTCCCGCAAGCGGGCCACCGCGGCCGAACTGGCGGAATGGGTCGACAGCCCGGAGGGCCGGGAGACCTCACTGGAGGCCATCGGGCGCTCGCTGTCCCGGCGCAACCACGGCCGCTCACGCGCCGTGGTGATGGCCCGCGACCACGACGAGGCCGTCAAGGGCCTGCGGGCGATCGCCGAGGGTAAACAGACCCCCCTGGTGTACAGCGCTGACGGGCCGGTGACCAACGGACCGGTCTGGGTGCTGGCCGGTTTCGGCGCTCAGCACCGCAAGATGGGCAAGAGCCTGTACCTGCGCAACGAGGTCTTCGCCGAGTGGATCAACAAGGTCGACGCACTGGTTCAAGACGAGCGCGGATACTCGATCGTCGAACTGATCCTCGACGACTCGATCGACTACACCGACGAGACCTGCCAATACCCGATCGAAGTGGTCCAGATGGTCATCTTCGCCATCCAGATCGCCCTGGGTGAACTGCTGCGCCACCACGGCGCCAAACCCGCCGCGGTGGTCGGGCAGTCCCTCGGCGAGGCGGCCGCCGCCTACTTCGCCGGCGGTCTGTCGCTGACCGATGCCACCCGAACCATCTGCGCGCGTGCGCATCTGATGGGCGAGGGGGAAGCGATGCTGTTCGGCGAGTACATCCGGCTGATGGCGCTGGTCGAATACTCCGCGGACGAGATCGCCGAGGTGTTCCCCGATTTCCCGGACCTGGAGGTGTGCGTCTACGCCGCGCCGACCCAGACCGTGATCGGCGGCCCGCCCGCCCAGGTCGACGCGATCATCGAACGCTGCGAGAAAGAGGGCAAGTTCGCCCGCAAATTCCAGACCAAGGGCGCCAGCCACACCCAGCAGATGGATCCGCTGCTGGGCGAGTTGGCCGCCGAACTGCAGGGCATCGAGGCCCGTCCGCTCAAGATCGGTTACTTCTCCACCGTGCACGAGGGCGGCTACATCCGACCCGGCGAGACGATCCACGACGTCGACTACTGGCGCAAGGGGCTGCGGCACAGCGTCTACTTCACCCACGGGATCCGCAACGCCGTCGACAACGGGCACACCACCTTCCTCGAATTGGCGCCGAACCCGGTGGCGCTCATGCAGGTTGGCTTGACCACCGCGTCGGCCGGGCTGCACGACGGCCAGCTGATCGCGACCCTGGCCCGCAAGCAGGACGACGTCGACTCGATGGTCGCGGCGATGGGCCAGTTGTACGTCTACGGCCACGACCTGGACTTCCGGACGCTGTTCACCCCGGCGTCCGGGCCGGACGACTACGCCGGCATCCCGCCGACCCGGTTCAAGCGCAAGGAGCACTGGCTCAACGCCCGGTTCTCCGCCGACGGATCGGCGCTGATCCCCGGCACCCACGTGGCGATGCCGGACGGCCGGCACGTCTGGGAGTACGGCGGGGACGATGTGACCGACCTGGCGGCGCTGGTGAAAGCCGCTGCGGTGCAGGTGCTTCCCGATGCCAGCCTCACCGCCTCCGAGCAGCGCGCGGTTCCCGGCGAGGGGGCGCGACTGGTGACCACCCTGACCCGCCACCCCGGTGGCGCCTCGGTACAGGTGCACGCCCGCATGGATGAGTCGTTCACCCTGGTCTATGACGCCATCGTCACCCGCTCCGGCGCCGCCTCCGCACTGCCCGCCGCAGTGGCCACCGGAGTGGCCGTCGTCGCGGAAACCGTGGCGGCGCAAGCCGAGCCGGAGCACGTTGAAGACGCCGACATCCTGCACGACAATCTCGCCGCCGGTGCCGGCGTCGCCGCGCAATTGGGTAAGTGGTCCCCGGACGGCCCCGAGACCGTGCACGACCGGCTCGGGTTGATCGTCGGCAGCGCGATGGGCTACGAGCCCGAGGACCTGCCGTGGGAGGTGCCGCTGATCGAGCTGGGCCTGGACTCGCTGATGGCGGTCCGGATCAAGAACCGCGTCGAGTACGACTTCGATCTACCGCCGATCCAGCTGACCGCGGTGCGCGACGCCAACCTCTACGCCGTCGAGCAGTTGATCACCTACGCGATCGAAAACCGCGAGCAGGTCGCCGAACTGGCTGAGCACCAGAAGGCCATGACCGCCGACGAGATCGCGGCCGAGCAGGCCAAGCTGGCCGCCGGCGAGATCCCGGAGGCGCTGGCCGAGAAACTCGCCGCCAAGCATCCGGAGGCCCACGCCCCGACCGCCGATATCCCGCCACCGCCCACCGACCCGTCCGGACCCGGGATCCCGCCACCGCCCACCGACCCGTCCGGACCCGGGATCCCGCCACCGCCGACCAACCCGGCCGGACCAGACGCTGAGCCATCTGCTGGGGCCACCCCCGCCGCGGCGGCCGCCAAAGTCCTTACCCAGCAGGCCGTCATCGACGCACTGGGCACCGACGTCCCCCCGCGCGAGGCCGCCGAACGCGTCACCTTCGCTACGTGGGCCATCGTCACCGGCAAGTCCCCCGGCGGTATCTTCAATCCGCTGCCCAAGATCGACGACGACACCGTTGCCAAGATCGCCGCACGCCTGACCGAGCGTTGCGAAGGCACCATCACCGTTGAGGATGTCCGTGCGGCCACGACCATCGAGGAGCTGGCCACCACCGTCCGGGACCACCTGGAGTCCGGGGAACTGGACGGTTTCGTCCGCACCCTGCGCGCCCGGCCGGAAGGCTCCACCAGAGTCCCGGTGTTCGTCTTCCACCCGGCCGGCGGCTCGACAGTGGTCTACGAACCGCTCCTCAAACGACTGCCCGCCGACACCCCGATGTACGGGCTGGAGCGGGTCGAGGGGTCCATCGAGGAGCGCGCCGCCGAATACGTGCCCAAGCTGATGGAGATGGCCGGTGACGGACCGTTCATCCTGGCCGGCTGGTCACTGGGCGGGGTGCTGGCCTACGCCAGCGCGATCGGGCTGAAGAAGGCCGGTGCCGACGTCGAGTTCGTCGGCCTGATCGACACCGTCCGCGCCGGGGAGGACATCCCCCAGACCAAGGAAGAGATCCGCGCCCGCTGGGACCGCTATGCGTTGTTCGCCCAGCGCACCTTCAACGTCGAGATCCCGGCGATCCCCTACGAGCAACTCGAGATTCTCGACGACGACGGGCAGGTGCGGTTCGTCCTCGATGCGGTCAAGGCCAGCGGGGTGAACATCCCCGGCGGGGTCATCGAGCACCAGCGCACGTCGTATCTGGATAACCGCGCCATCGACACCGTCGAGATCGAACCCTACGACGGGCACGTGACGCTCTACATGGCCGACCGCTACCACGACGACGCCATCATGTTCGAGCCGCGCTACGGCACCCGCAAGCCTGATGGCGGCTGGGGCGAGTTCGTCTCCGACCTGGAGGTGGTGCCGATCGGGGGCGAGCACATTCAGGCCATCGACGAGCCGTACATTGCCAAGGTGGGTGCCCACATGAGCGAAGCCATCAACCGCATTCAGGCCCGCCAGGATCAGGCACGGCAGGAGAAGTAGTGACCAACAAGTCCACCGCCGAGTTGCTGGCCGAACTGCGCGAAAAGCTGGAACTGGCCAAGGAACCCGGCGGTGAGGCCGCCGCCGCCAAACGCGACAAGCGCGGCATCCCCAGCGCCCGGGCCCGCATCCACGAATTGCTCGACCCGGGCAGCTTCCTGGAGATCGGCGCACTGGCCCGCACCCCCGGCGACCCGAACGCCCTCTACGGCGACGGAGTCGTCTGCGGTCACGGCACCATCAACGGCCGGCCGGTCGGGGTGTTCTCCCACGACCAGACGGTGTTCGGCGGTTCGGTGGGCGAGATGTTCGGCCGCAAGGTCGCCCGCCTGATGGAGTGGGTCGCCATGGTCGGCTGCCCCATCGTCGGCATCAACGACTCCGGTGGCGCCCGCATCCAGGACGCGGTCACCTCACTGGCCTGGTACGCCGAACTCGGCCGTCGCCATGAGTTGCTCTCCGGTGTGGTGCCGCAGATCTCGATCATCCTCGGCAAGTGCGCCGGCGGTGCGGTCTACTCGCCCATCCAGACCGACCTGGTGGTCGCGGTGCGCGACCAGGGCTACATGTTCGTCACCGGCCCGGACGTCATCAAGGACGTCACCGGCGAGGACGTCAGCCTCGATGAACTCGGCGGTGCGGACTACCAGGCCCGGTACGGCAACATCCACCAGGTCGTCGATTCTGAGAAGGCGGCCTTCCAGTACGTCCGTGACTTCCTGGATTTCCTGCCGCCCAACACCTTTGACGATGCGCCGGTTATCAACCCGGGGCTGGAGCCGGAGATCACCCCGCACGATCTGGAGTTGGACAGCCTGGTCCCGGACGCCGACAACACTGCTTACGACATGCACGAGATCCTGATCCGGATCTTCGACGACGGCGATTTCCTCGATGTGGCCGCCCAGGCCGGACAGGCCATCATCACCGGCTTCGCCCGCGTCGACGGCCGCCCCGTCGGGGTGGTGGCCAACCAGCCGATGCACATGTCCGGCGCGATCGACAACGAGGCCTCCGACAAGGCCGCCCGGTTCGTCCGGTTCTGCGATTCCTTCAACACGCCGCTGGTGTTCGTCGTCGACACCCCCGGCTTCCTGCCCGGGGTGGAGCAGGAGAAGAACGGGATCATCAAACGCGGCGGCCGCTTTCTATACGCCGTGGTGGAGGCCGACGTGCCGAAGGTGACGCTGACGATCCGCAAGTCCTATGGCGGTGCCTACGCGGTGATGGGCTCCAAGCAGCTCACCGCCGATCTCAACTTCGCCTGGCCCACCGCCCGCATCGCCGTGATCGGCGCGGAGGGCGCGGCGCAGTTGTTGGTCAAGCGTTTTCCCGATCCGACCGCGCCGGAGGTCCAGAAAATCCGCGCGGATTTCATCGAGGGCTACAACCTCAACATGGCGATCCCCTACATCGCCGCTGAACGGGGCTTCATCGACGCGGTCATCGAGCCGCATCAGACCCGTCTGCTGCTGCGCAGGTCCATGAGGTTGTTGCGGGACAAGCAGATTCAGCGCGTGCAGCGTAAGCACGGCCTGATCCCCATCTGATGCGGCTCTTCATTTTCCCGCACGCCGGCGGCTCGGCGGACTTCTACGTGCCCTTCTCCCGGGCTTTCTCACCCAGGGTCAGGTGTGTCGCGGTCCAGTACCCGGGCAAGCGGACCGGCAAGGACCTGTCCAAGTACACCGGGATCGGCGAACTGGCCGACAAGCTCGCGGAGATGGTCAAGCCGGGGGACATCCCGGGCGGTGAGGTCGCCTTCTTCGGCCACAGCATGGGAGCGCTGCTGGCGTTCGAACTCGCGCTGCGTTTCGAGGCCGCGGGCAATCCGATCTCGCGGCTCTTCGTCTCCGCCTCCGCGGCGCCGGGACTGCTGCGTCGCATCTCCAAGCTCGAGGGTTCCGATCAGCAGCTGCTCAGCACAGTCGCCGAGATCACCGGCGTCAACCCGGAATTTCTCAAGGACGAAAAGTTCGCTGCGACGCTACTGCCGACGCTGCGCGGCCTGAAGGCGGTCGCTGCCTACGAACCCCCGCCGGAGGCGGTGGTCTCCTGCCCGCTGCACGCCCTCATGCCGGACAACGACGAACTGGCCACTGATGAACTGGTCAGCCCGTGGCGGCAGCGCACCACCGCGCACTTCGACCTCACGGTGTTCGACGGCGGTCACTTCTACATCAACGAAAATTTGCTGTCGCTCTCTGAGTTCGTGGAACAGCGAATGCTGGGATTTGCTGGTTAGCAGGTAGGCGCTGGTCGCTGGTACAGTGGTGAAAAGCCCCGCATCGGCGGGGGGCGCGAAGAGGCGCCGCCGTTCACGGCTTGGATGCCATGTCCCTTGTGAAACTCGGCCGACATGGCCGCGTGGGCATGACGCGCCCGAACAAGCCCGGATGACACATCGACGACGCAGCGAGGCTACCCCGTGTTCAACACCGATATGACTCTTCCCGCCCTGCTCCGCCACCGGGCGACCACCCAGGGCGACGCTCTGGCCTTCGCCTTCATGGACGGCCCACTGCTCGGGACTGGCCCGCGCGAGAGCCTGACGTGGAACCAGTTGCATCGCCGGGTGCTCTCGCTGGCCGAGGAACTGCGGCGGAGCGCAACCAAGGGCGACCGGGTGGCGATCCTCGCGCCCCAGGGCCTGGACTACATCGTCGCTTTCTACGCGTCGCTGCAGGCCGGGATGATCGCGGTGCCGTTGTCGGTCCCGATGTTCGGCGTGCACGACCAGCGGACCGATTCCGCGCTGGATGACAGCGCTCCGTCGGTGCTGCTCACCACCTCTGCGGCGGTGGCTGATGTCAACAGGTACGCCAGCCCGCGTGGCGGCCGCCCTGCGCCCGTTGTCATCGAGGTTGATCTCATCGACATCGACGCCACCCGCGCGCTCGACGAGACCGACGATTCCCGGCACGGGCCCGCCTATCTGCAGTACACCTCCGGTTCCACCCGGACGCCCGCCGGCGTGATCGTCTCGCACCGCAATGTCATC
>NZ_JBILVF010000014.1:0-44946 GCF_044370595.1 Mycobacterium sp. | reverse complement strand
GGTGTCCTGCACTTCGCGGCCAAATCCCTGGTCGGTGAGTCGGTCGAGGTCCCGGAGAAGTATTGGTACGGCAACGTGGTGGCGACCCTGGATCTGCTGGAGGTGATGCGCACCGCGCGCACGCCGCGCCTGGTCTTCTCCTCCACGGCGGCCACCTACGGCGAACCGGAGTCGGTTCCTATCACCGAGGACGCCCCGACCCGGCCGACCAACCCCTACGGGGCGACCAAACTGGCGATCGACCACGCGATCACGTCCTATGCCGCGGCGCACGGCCTGGCCGCGACCAGTCTGCGCTACTTCAACGTGGCCGGGGCCTACGGCGGTCTGGGGGAACGGCACGCATGCGAAACGCACCTGATTCCCCTTGTGCTGCAGGTGGCCGCCGGGTGGCGCGCGGAAATCCTGATCTTCGGCAGCGACTGGCCCACTCCGGACGGCACCTGCATCCGGGACTACATCCACATCCGCGATCTTGCCGACGCCCACCTGCTGGCCCTGCAGCATTGCCGGCCCGGCGAGCACCGGATCTACAACCTGGGCAACGGCACCGGGTTCAGCGTCCGGGCGGTGGTCGACTCCTGCCGACGGGTGACCGGCTTGGACATTCCGTCCCGGGATGTGCAGCGGCGGGCCGGGGACCCGGCGGTGCTGATCGCCTCGAGCGAGCGCGCGATGACTGAGTTGGGGTGGCGGCCCCGGCACACCGGCATCGACGAGATCGTCTCCGACGCTTGGGAATTCTCCCGCTAGTGGCACACAGTCAGCCCGGGCCCACATTGCGGGCCGGGCGGGTGCGGATGTCGTGCACGTACTCCGGCGGCGCACCCGCCACTTCGGCCGCATCCGCCATCACCCCGAGATAGCGGGCCGACGGCAGGCCGCCCTCCCAGGCGTCCACCACGTACAGCCACGCCAGCACCGGATCAGTCGAGGTGTCGGAGGATTCCCGGGCGATCCGGCACCGGATCTTCTTGTGCAGACCCAGTTCCGAGCCCTCCCACCGGTCCATGTTGTCCTCATCGGCGGGGGTGACGTCGTAGAGGACGACGAACACGCTGGAGGCGACATCCTCGACCAAGGTGGCCAGTGCGCCCTCCCAGCCGATGTCCTCACCGGCGAAGGTCAGCCGCCAACCGTGCAGCCAGCCGGTCCCGGCCATCGGGGAGTGCGGTGCCCGCTCCAGCATCTGCTCGGGATCCATATTGGATCCGTAGGCGGCGTAGATGGGCACGACAGCAGCCTAAGCGCTCCCCGGAGGGCAGGAGCGAAGCGACCCGGGAAAGGTACCGTCTTGGTTGTGACCCCCCCTGCCCCCACGCGGATCGTCATCATCGGGGGCGGGCCGGCCGGGTACGAGGCGGCGCTGGTCGCCGCCGCCCGGGACAGCACGGTCACGGTGGTCGACTCCGACGGGATCGGCGGGGCCTGTGTGCTCTACGACTGTGTGCCCTCGAAAACCTTCATCGCCTCGACCGGGGTGCGCACCGAACTGCGCCGCGCCTCCGGTCTGGGATTCGACATCGGTATCGAGGACGCCAAGATCTCGCTCCCCCAGATCAACAACCGGGTCAAAACCCTGGCCAGGTCCCAGTCCGCGGATATCGGCGCCCAACTCCTGAGAGAGAAGGTCTCGGTGGTGTCCGGGCGCGGGGAACTGATCGACGACGTGGCGGGCATGGCCCATCATCGGGTCCGTGTCACCACCCCGGACGGCAAGACCGGGGTGCTCAAGGCCGATGTGGTGCTCATCGCGACCGGCGCCACTCCCCGGGTGCTGCCGGGCGCGGTTCCCGACGGCGAGCGGATCTTGACCTGGCGGCAGCTCTACGACCTGACCGGTCTGCCGGAGCACCTGGTGATCGTCGGATCCGGGGTGACGGGCGCGGAGTTCTGCAACGCCTACACCGAACTCGGTGTGCCGGTCACCGTGGTGGCCAGCCGCGATCAGATCCTGCCCCATGAGGACAGCGAGGCCGCGGCGGTGCTCGAGGAGGTCTTCGCCGAGCGCGGGGTGACGCTGGTGAAGAACGCCCGCGCCGACTCAGTGGTGCGCACCCACAACGAATTCGGGGCCGGCGTGCGGGTGAGCATGGCCGACGGCCGCACCGTCGACGGCAGCCATGCGCTGATGACGGTCGGCTCGGTGCCCAACACCACCGGTCTGGGTTTGGACCGGGTCGGCATCGAACTGGATCCCGGCGGATACATCCCGGTCGACCGGGTGTCGCGCACATCCGCCGCCGGGATCTATGCCGCCGGCGACTGCACCGGACTGCTGCCCCTGGCCTCGGTGGCGGCCATGCAGGGACGCATCGCGATGTACCACGCGTTGGGTGAGGGGGTGGCGCCGATCCGGCTGCGTACCGTGGCCTCGGCGACGTTCACCCGGCCGGAGATCGCCGCCGTCGGGGTGCCGCAGACCGCCATCGACAGCGGGGCCGTCCCGGCTCGCACCCTGATGCTGCCGCTGACCACCAACGCCCGGGCGAAGATGTCGCTGCTGCGCCGGGGTTTCATCAAGATCTTCTGCCGGCCGGCCACCGGCGTGGTGATCGGCGGGGTGGTGGTGGCCCCGATCGCCTCGGAGCTGATCCTGCCGATCGCGCTGGCCGTGCAGAACCGCATCTCGGTGACTGACCTTGCCCAGACGCTGTCGGTATACCCGTCCCTGTCAGGTTCGATCGTCGAAGCTGCCAGAAGGCTGATGGCGCACGACGATCTGGACTAACCTGACCATTCTCGTCAGTAACTTCACCTGGGAGCGACATGAACGACCCGATCCTCCGGCCGGGTAGTGGCCAGACTTTCCTCGGCCCCGCGCAGCGCGAAGAAGCCTGGCAGCGGCTGGGCAGTGAACAGTTCGACGTCGTCGTCATCGGCGGCGGGGTGGTCGGCGCCGGTGCCGCACTCGACGCGGCCACCCGCGGACTGAGCGTCGCCCTGGTCGAAGCCCGCGACTTCGCCTCGGGCACCTCCAGTCGCAGTTCCAAGATGTTCCACGGTGGCCTGCGCTACCTCGAGCAGTTGGAGTTCGGCCTGGTTCGCGAGGCGCTGCATGAGCGCGAACTGTCGCTGAGCACGCTGGCGCCCCATCTGGTCAAGCCGCTGCCGTTCCTGTTCCCGCTGACCCACCGGGTCTGGGAGCGGCCCTACATCGCGGCTGGAATCTTCCTCTACGACCAACTCGGCGGCGCGAAATCGGTTCCTGCGCAGAAGCATCTGACCCGATCGGCCGCGCTGCGGCTGGCCCCCGGGCTCAAGCGCAACTCTCTGGTCGGCGGGATCCGCTACTACGACACGGTGGTCGACGACGCCCGGCACACCATGATGGTGGCCCGCACCGCGGCCCACTACGGGGCGGTGGTGCGCAACTCCACACAGGTGACCGCCCTGCTGTCCGAGGGCGACCGCGTCGTCGGGGTGACGGTGCGCGACTCGGAGAACGGCCAGATCACCGACGTTCGTGGTCACGTCGTCATCAACGCCACCGGGGTGTGGACTGATGAGATCCAGGCGTTGTCCAAACAGCGCGGCCGGTTCCGGGTGCGGGCGTCCAAAGGCGTACACATCGTGGTCCCCCGCGACCGCATCGTCAGCGAGGTGGCGATCATCCTGCGCACCGAGAAGTCGGTGCTGTTCATCATCCCGTGGGGGACGCACTGGATCATCGGCACCACCGACACCGACTGGAACCTCGACCTGGCCCACCCGGCGGCCACCAAGGCCGACATCGACTACATCCTCGACCACGTCAACACCGTGCTGGTGACACCGTTGACCCACAACGACATCGACGGGGTCTACGCCGGACTGCGGCCCCTGCTGGCCGGTGAGAGCGAGGAGACCTCCAAGCTGTCTCGCGAGCATGCGGTCGCCTCGCCGACCCCCGGTCTGGTGGCGATCGCCGGCGGCAAGTACACCACCTATCGGGTGATGGGTGCCGACGCCGTCGAGGCCGCCGCGGAGTTCGTACCGTCCCGGGTCGCGCCCTCGATCACCGAGAAGGTGCCTCTTTTGGGCGCGGACGGCTATTACGCCCTGATCAACCAGACCGACAGCGTCGGTGAGCAGTACGGTCTGCATCCCTATCGGGTGCACCACCTGCTGGACCGGTACGGATCGCTCATCGGTGAGGTCCTCGGCCTTGCCGACGGTAGGCCCGATCTGCTCGAGCCCATCAGCACCGCCCCGATCTATCTGCGGGTGGAGGCGGCGTACGCCGCGGCCGCCGAAGGTGCGCTGCATCTCGAGGACATCCTCACCCGGCGGATGCGGGTCTCCATCGAATACCCGCACCGCGGAGTGGACTGTGCCCGCGAGGTGGCCGAGATCGTCGCTCCGATCCTGGGCTGGAGCCAGAGCGACATCGACACCGAGGTGGACACTTACATCGCCCGGGTGGAGGCCGAGGTTCGCTCCCAGACTCAGCCCGACGACGAGTCTGCGGACGCGTTGCGGGTCGCCGCGCCGGAGGCGCGGGCGGAGATTCTCGAGCCCGTCCCGCTGGATTGAGAGCCCGCCGGGGCCGTCCACCGCCGTTGCCGGTGCGCGACGGGCTTGGCCCGTCGCGACTGCGGGTGCAGGGCGGCAACGTCGCCGATGAGTTCGGCCGTCGCTTCGGCGCCCCTGGCCGGGCGAAAGTGCTCGCCGGGGAGGTGGTGGGTGCCCGCGGCGAGGCCGTCGACGACTCGACCGTGCTAGCGGCCGGTGCCGTGGTGTACCTCTACCGGGATCTTCCCGATGAAGTCGAGGTGCCCTTCGACATCCCGATTCTCCACCGTGACGAGAACATCGTGGTGGTGGACAAGCCGCACTTCCTGGCCACCACGCCGCGTGGCGGCCATGTCGCCCAGACCGCACTGGTGCGACTGCGGCGCGATCTTGATCTACCGCACCTGTGCCCCGCGCATCGGCTGGACCGGCTGACCGCCGGGGTGCTGCTGTTCACCGCCCGGCCGGAGGTGCGCGGCGCCTACCAGAGTCTGTTCACCCGCGGCGAGGTGACCAAGACCTACTCGGCGCGTTCATCGGTGAAACCGGGTTTGTCTGCACCGCAGGTCATTTCGAATCGAATCGTCAAGCGGTGCGGGGTCCTGCAGGCGACGGTGGAGCCCGGGCAGCCTAACGCCGAGACTCTGATCGAGCCGCTGGGCGCCGGCCTGTACCGGCTGATGCCGCGGACCGGGCGCACCCATCAGTTACGGGTGCACATGGCGGGGTTGGGCCTGCCGATCGACAACGACACGCTGTACCCACACGTGATCGCCGTGGAACCGTCGGACTTCTCCCGGCCGCTGCAGCTGATCGCAGGCACCCTGGAATTCACCGATCCGATCAGCGGCGCGCAGCTGCGGTTCGAGTCCGGTTGCGCCCTTCAGCCTTGACATCCGCCGTCACACCCGGCCGGGCGGCCGTGACCGCCGTGTGGAACCTTTATCTGCCATGACCATGATCGAGACCCGCCGCCTGACCGTCGAGGGCATCACCACCTCCGCGCTGGTCGGCGGCGCGGGTAGGCCCGGTGAGGCGGTGGTGTTCGTCCATGGCAACCCCGACTGCGGTTCGGACTGGATGCCCTTGATGACGCGGGTCGCCCCGATGGCCACCGTGATCGCTCCCGACCTGCCGGGCTTCGGCGCGGCCGGTGAGCGACCCAACCGCGACTACACCGTCGGCTCCTACGCCCGGTTCCTCGACGGGGTGATCCGCCAACTCGGAATCGACCGGGTGCACCTGGTGGCGCACGACTTCGGCGGGCCGTTCGCCGCGGCGTGGGCCGCTGACCACCCCGCCAACGTGGCCAGCGTGACCTTCATCAACACCGGCGTGCTGCTGGAGTACCGGTGGCACCGGATGGCGCGACTGTGGCGAACCCCCGTGCTGGGGGAGTTGGTGATGCGCAGGACCAACCGTGCAGTGGCGCGCGCGATGCTGGCTCGGGACAACCCCGGGCTGCCCGCGCAGTGGGTGGACACCATCGTTTCTCACCTGATGCCGACCAAGACCCGCCGCGCTGTCCTGCGGCTGTACCGCTCCACCCGCAGTCAGGACATGGACAACCTTGCCGCCCGATTGCGCGAACATGACCACGACGCCCTGGTGCTGTTCGGCGCCGCCGACGCCTACATCCCCGTCGAGCAGGCGCACCGCCAGGTTCGGGCGTTTCCGCGCGCCGACATCCGGGTGCTGCCGGGTTTGGGGCACTGGTGCTGGTTGGAGTCCACCGATGAGGTGGCCGCCCCCTTGATCGGATTCCTACGCGGCATAGGCTTGGGTGATTCGGGGGGTAAAACCGATCAACACAGAAGGGCGGGGACCTGATGAGCGGGGGCGAAATGGACGACGATCACCAATTGGTAGTCATCGCGGGGTATCGGGATCTGGAATCTGCGCACGAAGACTTCGATGAAGTGGAACGCAGGATGAAGCACGGTCTGGAAATGCGTTCCGCTGCGCTGGTGGGCAGGACCGCTGACGGCGCTCCGGAGGTGTTGGAGGCCACCAACCGGCACGGTCGGGTGGCCGTCGGTGTCGGGGCCGGGTTGGGGGTGATCTTCGGTTTGTTTGCTCCGCCACTGGCACTGTCGGTGCTGGTAGGCGCTGCCGCCGGCGGTCTGGTGGCGGCCTTCACCGAACACGAACTCAGGGCGAAACTCGAACATGAGGTCGGTGACGCACTGGAAGCCGGTACCGGCGTCATCCTCGCGGTGGTCTATCCGCACGGCCGCGAGCCGATGGAGATGACGCTGAAGAAAGCCAGCGGATTCCGTGAACTGCGCCTGGACAAGTCCACCGTCAATCAGATCGAAGACGCCATCACCGAGTTGATGACGACGATCAAGACTGACACCACGGACACCAGTAGCTGACCCGTTCGGAGTCGGACTGACCGGCTCGGGCGATGGGCGTTGCGCATCGGCGGCACTGTTGCCCGCCACGGCCGTACACCCATAGCTGCTGACCCGGCCGGGTGTTGCCGGTCGTGGTTCGGGCCTGCCGTAACCTATTGGCCCACAACATTTCTCGCGCCCGCCCAACTAGGCGCAGTGGATCGGGCACTGTACTGACCGGGCTGGTCGGCAGCCGGCCGGTCAGGAAGCACAACTCATTGCAGTAGACGTTGCCCACACCGGCCATCACCCGCTGGTCCAGCAGGGCGGCGGCGATCGGCCGATCCGGGTCGGCGATCAGGTTGGCGGCCGCCCGCGGTGCGTCCCAGTCCGGGCCGAGCAGGTCCGGGCCGAGGTGTTCGACGGCGTCCATGTCGTGCTCGCGGTCCAGCACCTCCAGGACACCCAGATCAACACCGGCTGCCGTGATGTCGGCCGCCTTCAACAGGATTCGGACTTTGTGGGCCGGTGCGCGGGCCGGCGCACCCCGCAGTGCGATCCGCCAGCTTCCGTCCATCTTCAGGTGGGAGTGAATGCTGCCGGGTCCCACCCTGATGAACAGGTGCTTGCCGCGGCTGATCACCTCGTCGACGAGGTGGCCGCTGAAGTCGACGGTCGCATATCGCGGAACCCGGATGTCGCATCCGGTCAGCGTCCGGCCGACGAGCGCCTCGCGCAGTGCCGCGGCGGTACGGAAGACGGTGTCGCCCTCGGGCATAGGCCTCAGCGCATCCGCATCCCGCGCGGGGTGCGCGCGAATCCGGCTGCCAGCAGCGCCGCGGCGGTGTCGGTCTGGGCGGCTTCCAGCACCGCCACCCCGTCGATCCTCTCGACCAGGATGCCCCCGACCCGGCCGCTGCCCACCAGATCCGCCAACGCCCCGGCGGCGGCCTGCTGGGCTTCGGCGTCATCCGCGAAATTCAGCAGCGAGCGCCCGCCGCGCTCCAAAAACCACACCAGTTCGCCGTCGACGAGCACCACCAGCGCACCGGCCTTGCGGCCCGGCCGGTGGCCGTCGCCGGGAGGCCAGGGCAGGGCGGCTCCGTACGGGTTGGCCGGATCGGCGGCGGCCAGCGCCACGGCCTGATAGTCCGGCCGCTGCCGATCGACGGAGTCGGCGTAGCCGCGCAGTCGGTCGACGGTGGAGGCGGTGGCGAACTGCGCCCCGCCCAGGGATTCGATGAAGTAGCCGCGCTGGCAGCGCCCGGCGTCCTCGAGGGCGGTCAGCACCTTGTAGAGCATCGCGAACCCCCCGGGAATGGCATCGCCCGCGCAGTTCTTGGTCAACACGCCGTAGCGGTTCATCAACAGTTCGGCGGTGAAGTGCGCCCGCAGGGTGGAATCGGGTTCCCGGGCCGGCAGGGCCGACCACCGGCCGGCCACCGTCGGATCGGTCGGGAGAGCCTGCGCGTGGGCCACCGAATACCGGCTGAGCCGGGGCGCGCGGCGGTGCCGATGTGCCGCCGTAGCCGGCCGGCGGGTACCGGGCCGCCGGCCCCCGGTCAGCAGCGCGCGCACCGGAGCGAAGGTGTCCCCGCTCACCCAGCCCGCCCAGATCAGCTCCCACAGAGCGGCCTTCACAGCGTCGTCGGGGAGGTCGGCAGGTGTTCGCCCGCCCGCGAACTGCCGGAAGAAGAAGGCGCCGCGGGCCTCACCCGGGTCGCCGAGCAGGTCGAGGACGGCGCGGTGGGCCGCCCCGAGTTCGATGGTGGCCGGTTCGGGCAGGGTCAGCGGCGTGGTGTCGGCGGTGTGGAACGCCACCCACCCATCGCTGCCCGAGATCGCCCCGGCGCCGGACCACACCACCTCGCCGGAGGCCAGCAGTTCATCGAGCATCGCCGGCTGATAGTCGCGGACTCGCGGGGCGAAGATCAGCGGCTCGACCGCAGAAGCCGGCACCGGCGCACCGGCCAGTTGCTCGATCACCGCGGCCAGGGCGTCCACGCCGGCACCGCCGGTGCCGATCTGCTGCCAGGCCGGCAGGAATCGGCCGTAGGCCGCCGGGGTCACCGGCTCCACCTGGGCGCGCAACGCGGCGAGCGATCGGCGGCGCAGAATCCGCAGCACCTGCGTGTCGCACCACTGCCCACTGGTGTCGTTCGGGTCGAGCCTGAACTCGCCGCGAACCAGCTTGCCCTCCAACGCCATCCGGCTCAGCGCATCACCGGCCACCCGGACGCCCAGGCCGAACCGGGCCGCCGCGGCCGCGGTGCTGAACGGTCCACGGGTTCGGGCGTAGCGGCCCAGCAGGTCGGCGAGCGGATCGGGCACCGAATCGGTGAACTCGGCCGGCACCCCGACCGGCACGGGGACACCGAGTGCGTCGCGCAACCGGCCGATGTCCTCCACCGCGACCCACCAGGTGTGGTTGGCGTAGGAAACGGTCAGCGCGCGTTTGGCGGCTCGTAAACCGTCCAGCCAGGGGGCCGCGTCGGATGCTGTTGAGCGTTCGGCGATTTCGTCTTCGGTCATCGGACCGAGTAGTCGCAGCAGATCGGCCACCGCTTCGGCGTCGCGGGCCCGCCGATCCTCGGCGAGGTGCTGCAACTGCTGTTCGGTGGCGGCCATGACACCCTCGTCGAGCAGTTCGTGCATCTCCACTCGGCCGAGCAACTCGGCCAATAACGCGGTGTCCAGGGACAGTGCTGCCGCACGCCGCTCAGCCAGTGGGCTGTCACCCTCGTACATGAACGCGCCGACGTAGCCGAACAGCAGCGACGCGGCGAAGGGTGACGGGGTGGGCGTCTCAACCTCCAACAGGCGCACCCGGCGCTGGGCGATCCGGGCCATGAGATCGGTCAGGGTCGGCACGTCGTAGACGTCTTGGAGGCATTCCCGCACTGTCTCAAGGATGACCGGGAAGTCGGGATATTTGCGTGCCACGTCGAGCAACTGGGCGGCCCGCTGCCGCTGATGCCACAGCGGGGAGCGCTTGCCCGGGTGACGGCGGGGCAGCAGCAGCGCCCGGGCCGCGCACTCCCGGAACCGGGAGGCGAACAGCGCTGATCCGCCGACCTCGGTGGTGACCAGCGGTTCGATCTCCTCGGGTTCGAAGACGAACAACTCCGCACCTGGGGGGGTGTCGTCGGTGTCGGGTAGCCGGACCACGATCCCGTCGTCGCTGGCGGTCGGCTTCTCGTCGATGCCGTAGCGCTCCAACAGCCGACGGCTCACCGCCAGCGCCAGCGGGCCGTGCACCTTCAGCCCGTAGGGCGAATGCAGGACCACCCGCCAGTCACCGAGTTCGTCGCGGAACCGCTCCACCACCCACGTGGTGTCGCTGGGAACGGCCTTGGTGGCGGTGCGCTGATCGTCGAGCAGCCGCCACAGGTTGTCGGTCGCATAGCCGTCCAAACCGTTGTCGGCGCAGCGCTTCTCGAACGCGGGACGGTCTAGGCCGGCCAATTCGCCGGTGAGCCGGCCGATCGCCGCGCCGAGTTCGGCGGGCCGGCCGGCGTCGTCGCCGCGCCAGAACGGTAACCGGGCCGGCTGGCCCGGGGCCGGGATGACCAGCACCCGGTCGTGGGTGATCTCGGTGATCCGCCAACTGGTCGCGCCCAGTGAGATGACGTCGCCGGGCCGTGACTCGTAGACCATTTCCTCATCGAGTTCCCCCACCCGGGAGGGCTTGTCGGCCTCACTGGCCAGGTAGACGGTGAACAGGCCGCGGTCGGGGATGGCGCCGCCGGAGGTGACCGCCAGTCGCTGCGCGCCGGGCCGGGCAGTCAGGACGCCGGTGTCGCGGTCATAGACCAGCCGCGGCCGCAGTTCGGCGAATTCGGTGGACGGGTACTTCCCGGACAGCAGGTCCAGCGTCGCCTCGAACGCACTGCGCGGCAGCGCGGCGAACGGCGCGCTGCGCCGAACGGTGTCGAACCACTCGTCGGCACCCAGCGGTTCCAGGGCGCAGGCGGCCACCGTGTGCTGAGCGAGTACGTCCAGCGGATTGGCCGGTACCTTCATCGTCTCGATCTCGCCGGCGAGCATCCGTTGCACACTGACCGCGCAGCCGATCAGGTCGGTGCGGTGTTTGGGCAGCAGCACCCCGCGGGAGATCTCGCCGACCTGGTGGCCGGCTCGGCCCACCCGCTGCAGTCCGCTGGCCACCGACGGCGGGGACTCCACCTGGATCACCAGGTCCACCGACCCCATGTCGATGCCCAGTTCCAGGCTGGAGGTGGCGACGACGGCCTTCAGTCGACCGCTTTTCAGGTCATCCTCGACGGCGGCGCGCTGCTCCTTGGACACCGAGCCGTGGTGGGCGCGGGCCAGCAGTGGCTCGGCACCCTGGATCTGGTTCGACGCCATGATGTGTGCCGGCGGGGTGGGCAGTTCGATGCCTGAGCGTGCGGCGTGAATCTCGTTGATCCGCGCGGTGAGTCGCTCGGCGAGCCGCCGGGAGTTGGCGAACACGATGGTCGAGTTGTGCGTCTCGATCAGGTCGACGATCCGGGCCTCCACATCGGGCCAGATGGTGTTGTTCTCCAGGTTGGCCATGTCCGGAACCGGAACCTGCACGGCCAGATCGAAGGTCTTGGCCGCCGGCGGGCTGACGATCCGGGCTCCGGCGGGCAGGAGCGAAGCGACCCGGGGATTGGCAATGCGGCCGCCGGTCAGGAACCGCGCCACCTCCTCGGCCGGCCGAACCGTGGCCGATAACCCGATCCGCTGGGCCGGTCGGGCAAGTAGCGTGTCAAGCCGCTCCAGCGAAAGAGCCAGGTGCGCACCGCGTTTGGTGCCCGCGACTGCGTGCACCTCGTCGACGATCACCGTCTGAACCCCGGCCAGCGTCTCGCGGGCTGCTGAGGTCAGCATCAAGAACAGCGACTCCGGTGTGGTGATCAGGATGTCCGGCGGTCTGGCGATGAGTTCACGGCGCCGCGCCGGCGGGGTGTCCCCGGAGCGCACGCCGACGCTGATCGCCGGGGCGGGCAGGCCGTCCTGGTCGGCGATCCGGGAGATCCCGGCCAGCGGTGTGCGCAAATTGCGTTCCACGTCGATGGCCAGCGCCTTGAGCGGGGAGATGTAAAGCACCCGGGTGCCGTCACGGGACTGGTCATGAGCAAGCCGGTCGATGGCCCACAGGAACGCGGCCAGGGTCTTGCCCGAACCGGTCGGGGCGATCACCAGGGTGTGCTCCCCATCGGCGATGGCCTCCCAGGCCTGCGCCTGCGCCGGCGTCGGCGCGGGGAAGGTGCCCGCGAACCAGCGCCGGGTCAGCGGCGAGAAGCGGTCCAAGCTCACCGCACCAGCCTGCCATCGTCTTGGCGGCCATCACCGCGAGCGTGCATGTCGGTACGGTGACACGCCGCCCGGGCGGGCGTTGTGTGCACGCTCGTGGCCCGCAGGGGGGGGCGGGCCCGCCTGGCCTAGTCGATCCCCGCGAAGTCCACCCACAGGTGCCGCGGGCCGCGGAACACCTGGTTGTGCCGGTACGGCGGGGGGTCGACGACCAGCCGAGGCGAGCGCACCCGGCGCAGGAACACCTCCAGCGCCAGGTTCACCTCGAGCCTGGCCAGCGGCCCGCCGAAGCAGGTGTGGATCCCGCTGCCGAACCCGAGGTGCTCGTTGTCCTCCCGCGTCGGGTCGAAGCGGTCCGGATCCGGAAAACGCCGGGGGTCCCGGTTGGCGGCCGCCCACACCAGGAACACCGCGGACCCGGCCGGGATTCGGGTGCCGCCGATCTCGATGTCGGCGGTGGCCCACCGGCTGGGGAAGAACTGTACGGAGCCCTGCAGCCGCTGTACCTCCTCGACGGTGCGCGGGATCAGGTCGGGGTTGTCGCGCACCAGATCCCACGATCCCGGATTGCGCAGCAGCGTCATGATGCAGTTGCTGATGGTGTTGACCGTGGAGTCGTGGCCGGCGATCAGCAGCAGCAGGGTGTTGTTCGTCGCCACGTCGATCGAGACCGGGCCGTCCGGCCCGTCGTCGTGCAGCGCCGCCGAGATCAGGCCGGGCCCGGGCTCGCGGGCGAAACGCTCGACCAGGGCACGGGCGTAGGCGCCCAGTTCGGCCATGCTCTCGGCGGCCTTCTTCAGAGCCGCCTGACCTTCGGGGGTGTCGCGCTCCGGGCCGACGTCGGCGCCCTGCATGAAATCGGTCACCCAGGCGTGGAACTTCGGCTCGTCCTCGATCGGCGCCCCCAGCACCCGGAAGATCACCGAGACGGGGATGGGATAGGAGAAGTCCTCGACGACGTCCATCCGGGTGCCGCCGCGAGCTTTCACCTTGTCGAGCATGCCGTCGGCCAGATCGACCACGTATCCGGCCATGCTGGGAATCAGGTCGGGGGTGTGCGGCGGGCCGAAGTGCCGCATGAACTGCCGGCGCATCGTGTCGTGCTCGGGCGGGTCGGCGACCAGCATGCTGCCATCGCGGGCCTGCCCTGCCTCCGCAGCCTCGAGCTTGGCATCACTCTCGCCGAACAGCCCCGACGGGCTTCGGCCGATGTCGGAGCTGATCCTCGGATCGTGGGCCAGCGCAAGCACTTCGGGATATCCGGTCACGACATAGGTGTGCTCGGAGACCTTGGCCACCGGCGTCTTGCGTAGTTCCTCGAAAAAGGGGTAGGGGTTCGGGCGGTTCTCGAACTTCATCGCCTCGGCCCACGCGGTTGCGGCATCCATCGTCGTACTCCTGGCGTTGTTAGTGGCTGCGCGGCCGGAACTCGGCGTGGCGGTCGGTCGGGTCGTGTCCGGTGAGCACGACGTCAGGGTTGCCCGAGGGTTCGCGCGGGTCGGGGAAACGGGCCGGCATCACCTCGTGATCGGCCGGCTGGTCGTAGCCCGGGGGCGGCGGCGGAAACGGGCCCGAGCGCTCGATGAGTTCGGCGTAGTAGGGCAGCCATTTGCCGTGGTTGAAGGTGACCGCGCCGACGATGCGGCCGTTGCGGCCGTAGGCCGCGGCGAACCGCCGATCCTGTGGGGAACCCTGGGTGAAGACGATCTCATCACCGAAGGAGCACACCCCGACGCTTTTGATGTTGACCCCGAACTGTCCGGACCAGAACGACGGCAGCGGAAGGTGCGGGCGACGGCCCACCTCGAGGTGCAGCATGTTGTTGGCCGCCACCTCCGCGCCCAGAACCGCGTTGTCCCAATGCTCCAGGGCCAGGAACTCGTAGCCGTAGAGCACATGCGGCGCGCGCGCGACGTCGCCGGCGACGAAGATGTGGTCGGTCACCACACCGTTGATGTCGAACGCGCGGCACCCGGCGTCACACCCCACGCCCCACTGCCCGGCCGCCAGGCCGGCCCCCTGCAGCCACTCCACATTGCGGATCGAGCCCAGCGAGGGGATCACCACGTCGACGTCGAGCACGGTGCCGTCGGACAGTGTCGCCGAGCGGACGTGACCGGAGTCGTCGCCGTGCAGCGCCGAGACGGATGTGCCGGTGCGCAGGTCCACCCCCGCGTCGCGCATCATCTGCGCGGCGATGTCGCTGATCACCCCGCCGAGGGCGCCTTTCAGCGGGCCGCTGCCCCGTTCGGTCACCGTCACCGGCAGGTCCAGATCCCGGCACACCGAGGCGATCTCGGAGCCGACGAAACCGGAGCCGATGATCAGCACCCGCTTCGGCCGCGCCTTCAGGGCGGCCGACAGGCCGGCGGCGTCCTCCACCGTGCGCACGGTGAACACGCCCTGCAGGGCGGCCTCCTCCGGGTTCGGCCAGGGTCGCGCTCGGGTGCCGGTGGCGATCAGCAGCCGGTCATAGCCCACCTCCGCGCCGTTGCCCAGCTTCACTAGGTGGTTGATCCGGTCCAGGCTCACCGCGGCCACGCCGAGCTTCCAGTCGGCGTCAACCCGGCGCAGCCGCGGCAGCTTGGTGTGGTCGGCCGGCACCCAGCCCTTGAGTACCTGCTTGGACAGCGGCGGGCGGTCGTAGGGTTCGTGCGGCTCGTCGCCGATGATGGTCAGCGAGCCCTCGAAGCCCTTCTCCCGCAACGCTTCTGCGGCCCGCAGCCCGGCCAGAGAGGCACCGACGATGACGATGCGTCCCTCGGCGCGGAACTTGTTGAGGATGTCGTCGAACGAGTAGATGCCGCGCACCCCCGAGGTCACTGGGTGTCCCGATCGGCCGGCGGGTCGAGTTCGAGGACGATCGCCTGCACCGGGCAGGAGGCCACCGCCCGCAGCACCTGCTGGCGTTGCGAATCGTCGGGATTCGGGTCATACACCAAGGCTTCCTCGCCGTTCATCCTGAGCACATCGGGGGCCAACGGCACGCACTGGGCGTAGCCCTGGCACTTGTTCAGATCGACCACAATCCGCATGGCCTCCGACAGTAGTGGTGCCCGCGGCAATAATTACCGACCATGGCTGAACTCCGTCCCTTCCGTATCGCCGTGCCCGAGCCAGAACTCGCCGACCTGCGCGAGCGCCTGCACCGCACCCGCTGGCCGGATCGCGAATGTGTCGACGACTGGAGTCAGGGCATCCCACTGGACTACACCCGTGAACTGGCGGCCTATTGGGCAGACGACTACGACTGGCGGTCCCGTGAGGAGCGACTGAACCGCTTCGACCAGTTCATTACCGAGATCGACGGCCTGGACATCCACTTCATCCACCAGCGCAGCCCCAATCCCGATGCGCTACCGCTGGTGATGACCCACGGCTGGCCGGGGTCGCTCGCCGAATTCAGCAAGGTCATCGAACCGTTGACGGCGGATTTCCACGTGGTGTGTCCGACGCTGCCCGGATACGGTTTCTCCGGCAAGCCGACGTCCAAGGGTTGGACGATCGAACGCATCGCACTGGCCTGGGACAGCCTGATGGCGCGGCTGGGCTATGACCGCTACGGCGCGCAGGGCGGGGACTGGGGCGCGGCGGTGACGACCCAGATCGGCCGGAACGGCCTGGGCTGCATCGCGATTCACCTCAACATGCCGATCGCGGTGCCGCCCGGACCGCTTGAGGATCCGACACCGGCCGAGCTGGCCGCACTGGCCGCCTTCACCCACTACGAGAAGTGGGATTCCGGCTACTCCAAACAGCAGTCCACCCGCCCCCAGACGCTGGGATACGGGCTTGCCGACTCCCCGGCCGGTCAGATGGCCTGGATCGTGGAGAAATTCTGGGCGTGGACCGACTGCGACGGCCACCCGGAGAACGCGCTGACTCGCGATGAGATGCTCGACGACGTGATGGTGTACTGGGTGACGAACTCGGGGGCGTCCTCGGCGCGGCTGTACTGGGAAAGCTTCGGGAAAATGACGCCCGGAAAAGTCGACGTGCCCACCGGCGTGGCAGCCTTCCCGAAGGAGATCATCAAGGCTCCCCGCAACTGGTGCGAGGCCCGCTACCACGTCACCCATTGGACCGACATGCCGCGTGGTGGCCACTTCGCCGCGTTCGAGCAGCCGGAGCTCTTCGTCGACGACGTGCGGAAGTTCTTCGGATCCTGCGCGCCTGAGCGCGATTAGGAGAACGCCGGTGGCGGACGCTTACCGCCGCGAGCCGGCAGCACCGCAGTCACCAACCCGGTGAGACCGGCACCCACCTGTTTTGGGCGAGTGCCTATCAGGCCACGTCGAGGGCTTCGGCGAGGAGAAGCACCGGTAGCAGTTCCGGTAGAGGTTTGGTCGCACCGCAGGTAGGGGTACTTCGTCGACATGCCTCAGACCACGCGAGCGCGTCACGACGATGCACGGCGCTTCCGGCCCAGCCGGTCCTGCGCCTACGAAGGTTGGACGGTGGCAGAGCTGAAGAAACGGGCACGCCAGCTTGGCATCTCGGGCTACTCAGGTCTTAACAAGGAGAAGTTGATCTCCCTGATCCGCAGTTACTGAACCAGTATTGATCGGCCGGCCGGCGGATACCCTGCGGATCTAGGAAAAGCTGGTCAGCGCGCCGGCATCGTTGGCGCCGGTAGCCCGGTGTCCCCCGAAGTTACTGACGAGATGTTTAAGACGGACCTGCCGGTGGGTACAGATCACCAGTGCGACGACCTGCGCCAGGCTGCGTCCACCATCCGGTTGTACCCATCCGCGGGTGGTGCGACACCATGGGAAGGAATCCGTGCGGTGACGAGAATGGAGGCCAGATGACCGACGGCGCAAGCCGCCGCAGCGGGGGGCAGCGCAGCCCCGCCGCCGTGGAACTGAGGATCGCAGCGCAGTTGGAGAACCTGGCGGTGCTACGCACCGTCGTCGGCGCCGTCGGCACCTTCTCCGATCTGGATTTCGACGCGGTCGCCGACCTGCGGCTGGCGGTGGACGAGGCCTGTACCAGGCTGATCCGCTCGGCAACGCCCGGGGCGACCCTGGTGGTCGTCGTGGATCCCCGCGAGGACGTGGTGGTGGTCGAGGCCTCCACCAGCTGCGAGACCGACGATGTCGTGACGGAGGGCAGTTTCAGCTGGCATGTGCTCAGTTCACTGACCGATGACCTGCAGATGTTCCACAACGGTTCGTCCGAGGGCGCCAGCCCGGACGGCCGGGTGTTCGGGATCACCCTGACCACCAGGCGGGCGGGCGCTTCGCAGTGACGTTTCGCGCGGCCCGTGAGAGCCCGGGGGGGCAGTCCTCGAGGTCGAATTCCGAGTACGCCGACGTCCCAGACATGTTTCGGGAACTGGCCAAACTCGAGCCGGACTCCCCGGAGTTCCGTCGCCACCGCGACCGGATCGTCGAACGATGCCTGCCGCTGGCCGCCCACATCGCGCGGCGCTTCGGTGGCCGCGGGGAGGCCCGTGACGACCTGGTGCAGGTAGCCCGGGTCGGACTGGTCAATGCGGTGATCCGCTACGACGTCGACACCGGCTCGGACTTCGTCGCCTTCGCGGTGCCCACCATCATGGGAGAGGTCCGCCGGCACTTCCGGGACAACAGCTGGTCGGTCAAGGTGCCTCGCCGGCTCAAGGAACTGCACCTGCGGCTCGGGACGGCCACTTCGGAGCTGTCCCAGCAGCTCGGTCGCGCGCCGACTGCCTCCGAACTGGCCGCCGAACTCGACATGGATCGCCAGGAGGTCGTCGAGGGCCTGGTGGCGGGCAGCTCCTACAACACCCTGTCCATCGACAGCGGGGGCGGCGGCGACGAGGACGCGCCGGCGATCGTCGACACCCTGGGCGATCGTGACCTCAGCCTCGATCAGATCGAGAACCGGGAGGCGCTGCGGCCCCTTCTCGCCGCCCTACCGGAGCGCGAACGCACCGTGCTGGTGTTGCGCTTTTTCGAGTCGCTGACTCAGACCCAGATCGCCGAGCGGGTCGGGATCTCCCAGATGCACGTCTCGCGGCTACTGGCCAAGTCGCTGGCCCGGCTCCGCGACCAACTGCAGTAGAAACCGTCCGACCGCTTCGGCGCCGGCCGCGGCGGCGTCGGCATCGCCGGTCACCGCCACCGTCGCCCGAACATCCCCGCTGACCGGTTCGCAGACATCCCATGTCCGGTCTCCGGTGGCCCGCAGATACCAGGCACCGGCGTTGATATCCGGGCTGTCGGGGCTCACCTGCTATTTGATCTCAGCCAGCACAGTGCCCTGGGTGATCGCAGCGCCGGCCGCGACCGCCAGACCGGTGATCACGCCGTCCTTGTGCGCGGTGACCGGGTTCTCCATCTTCATGGCCTCGAGCACCACCACCAATTCGCCCACGGCCACCGTCTGGCCTTCTTCGACGGCGACTTTCACCACGGTGCCCTGCATGGGTGCGGTGACCGCGTCGCCGGACGCGGCGGCGCCGGTCTGCGCGCCGCGCTTGCGGGGCTTGGGCTTCTTTCTGATGGCACCGACGACACCCGGTTCCGCGCCGCCATTGCCCAGTGCCAGATCGCCGGGCAGTGACACCTCCAGCCGGCGGCCGCCCACTTCCACCACGACCGTCTGGCGCGGTTGGGGTTGCTCCTCATCGACCGCGCCGCCGCCGGTGAAGGGCTCGACGGTGTTGTCCCACTCGGTCTCGATCCAGCGGGTGTGCACGGTGAAGCCGTTCTCGTCACCGACGAAGGCGGGATCGCGCAGGACGGCGCGGTGGAACGGGATCACGGTGGCCAGACCCTCGACGTGGAACTCGTCGAGTGCCCTGCGGGCCCGTTCGATGGCCTGGCCGCGGTTGGCGCCGGTGACGATCAGCTTGGCCAGCATCGAGTCGAACTGGCCGCCGATCACCGAACCGGCTGCCACGCCGGAGTCCAGCCGCACGCCGGGTCCGGTGGGGGTGTCGTAGCGGTTGACCGGGCCGGGGGCGGGCAGGAATCCGCGGCCCGCGTCCTCCCCGTTGATCCGGAACTCGATCGAATGTCCGCGCGGCGCGGGGTCGCACGCGATGGCGAGTCGCTCGCCGTTGGCGATGCGGAACTGCTCGCGTACCAGGTCCAGGCCGGAGGTCTCTTCAGTAACCGGATGCTCCACCTGTAGGCGGGTGTTCACCTCCAGGAACGAGATCAGCCCGTCCTGGCCCACCAGGTACTCGACGGTGCCGGCGCCGTAGTAGCCGGCTTCCTTGCAGATGCGTTTGGCCGACTCGTGGATCTCGGAGCGCTGGGCGTCGGTGAGGAACGGCGCCGGCGCCTCCTCGACCAGTTTCTGGAACCGGCGCTGCAGCGAGCAGTCGCGGGTTCCGGCGACGACGACATTGCCGTGCTGGTCGGCGATCACCTGGGCCTCGACGTGGCGCGGCTTGTCCAGGTAGCGCTCGACGAAGCACTCGCCGCGGCCGAAGGCGGCGATGGCCTCGCGGGTCGCCGAGTCGAACAGTTCGGGAATCTCCTCGATGGTGCGCGCCACCTTCATGCCGCGGCCACCGCCGCCGAAGGCCGCCTTGATGGCGATCGGCACGCCGTACTCGCGGGCGAAGGCCACCACCTCGTCGGCGTCCTTGACCGGGTCCGGGGTGCCGGGGACCAGTGGGGCGTTGGCGCGCGCGGCGATGTGGCGGGCGGTGACCTTGTCGCCGAGGTCGCGGATGGCCTGCGGGCTCGGGCCGATCCAGATCAGGCCGGCGTCGATGACGGCTTGCGCGAAGTCGGCATTCTCACTGAGGAATCCGTAGCCGGGGTGGATGGCGTTGGCGCCTGATTTCGCTGCGGCGTCGAGGAGTTTGCCGAAGTCCAGATAGGACTCCGCCGAGGTCTGCCCGCCGAGGGCGAAGGCCTCGTCGGCCAACCGCACGTGCGGGGCGTCGGCGTCGGGTTCGGCGTAGACGGCGACGCTGGCCAGACCGGCGTCCTTGGCCGCTCGGATCACACGGACCGCGATCTCACCGCGGTTGGCGACGAGGACCTTGGAGATGGTGGGCACTGCGCCTCCTGCTTGGGGACTCTAAGAACCGGGTTTAAAAATACAAGCTGGCTCGGAGTCTAGAGCGTGATGGTCGCGGTGTTTCCGTCCCCTGCCCCGCACCACGCTCGCCACACCTGCCGGTAGCCGTCCTCCATATCTCGAGCAAATGCGGGGCCGTCCATCAGCGGTGACTCGAGCATCCGTTGACGCAATCCCGCGCGGATCTCGGCGAGTTGTGGCCGGTCGCCCGCCAATCGCACGGCGATGTCGACATACTCCGCCGGGGTTGTGGCCACCAGGTCGCCAAGACCGACATTGGTCAGCAGGCTGACCCCGGGCCGGGAGGCATGGTTGGGACCGGCGAGGGTGATGGTCGGCACGCCCATCCACAACGCCTCACAGGTGGTTGTCGTGCCGTGGTAGGGGAATGTGTCCAGCGATATGTCGATGCGGTTGTACTGGTTGAGGTGATCAAGCAGGGACTGATCCTGGCCCAGCAGTTCCAACCGCTCCGCGGCGATACCGCGGCTGATCAGGAGCCGCCGCGCCCTCTCGGCCGCCGCGGTGCTGTTCATCGCCACGTTCTTCAGGACGAGGCGCGAACCGGGTGTGCGCCGCAGGACCTCGGCCCACATGTCCACAGTGGCCTCGGAGATCTTGCCGAAATTGTTGAAACTGCCGAAGGTGATCCCCGGTGTGGTCAGCGCAGGCAGCGGGGCCACTTCCGGTGCGCCGGAGAGCGAGGCGAAACACCAGCTCGTCCGGGGGAGTAGCAATACCTGCTCACTGGATAAGCGGGTGGTGTCGTCCGGCGGGTCAGCCAGCGGATCGCTGCAGCGGTAATCCATGGCATCTAGGCCCGTGGAGCCGGGGTAACCCAGCCAGGTGAGTTGAACCGGCGCCGGTTTGCGCGCGAAGACCTGCAACCGATGGCTGGCGGTGTGGCCGGCGAGATCGACGAGGATGTCGATGCGGTCGGCGCGGACGCGTGCCTCCACCTGCTCGTCTGGCACCCCGGCGATGGAACACCAGCTATCGACGGATTGCTGCATGCGCCTTGTGGTTTCGTCGACCACCGCACTGTTGGAGTAGGCGGTGACGTGAATCCGATCGCGGTCATGGTGTTCAAGCAGTGGCAGCAGGAAATACGCCACTGAATGCTGTCGCAGATCCGGCGAGACGTAGCCCACCCGGAGTTTCCGCTCCGGATCACGGTCATTGGCGTGCCGAACGAATCGGCGCTTGAGGGGCATTTCGTATCTGCGCGACCACCTGCGATGTTCGTCCATGAGTTCCCGGGGCTCGATCTCCGGCTGGTAATTCAAGAACAGCAGCAGGTTGCTGTGGGCGGTCGCGAAGGAGAGGTTGAGCCCGATTGCCGTGCGGAATGCCGCGACAGCCTCGTCCATCCGCCCGAGATCCTTCAAGGTCAGACCGAGGGTGTTGTGCGCGTCGGCTGGATTGGGCATCAGGCGGATGGCTGTCTTGAGTGCGGCGATGGCCTCGTCGTGGTGTCCCTTGGAGCGCAGCGCATTGCCGAGGTTGTGGTGGGACCCGCCCTCGTCGGGGTCCAGTTCGATGCAGCGCCGCATGGTCGTGATGACGAGGTCCGCTCGCCCGGTGATGAACCCGATCTCCGCGAGGCCGTAGAGCACGTTCATGTCATTCGGGAACGCACCCAGCAGCCCCGCCAGCAGGTGCTCGGCGTGGACCAGATCCCCGGATCTCAGACAGTGCATCGCCGTCTGGTAGACCTGCCGCGGATCCGGATTCACCAGGGCAGTGTGTCACGGACTAGCCGCGCAACCGCCGCTTGATCCGGGTCAGCATCGCCGACATCCCGCGCAACCGCAGCGGGCTGATCAGCGTCGCCAGCCCGAGTTCAGCGTAGAAGTCGTCGGGCACCGCCAGAATGGTGTCCGCGGACTGCCCGTCCAGGCCGGTGGCCAGGATCGAGGCGAACCCGCGCGTGGTCGGAGCCTCGGCCGGAGCGCTGAAATACAGCCGCACCCGGTCGCGATCCTCGGCGTCGACATGCAGGAACAACGGTGACTGGCACTCCGGCACCGGCTCCATGGCCGCCTCTTCGAGTTCGGCGGGCAGGCCGGGCAGTTCGCCGGCGAACTCCAGCAGCAACGTCAGCTTGTCCTGACCGTTGACCTCGGCGAACTCCGAGACCACCTCGGCCAATGGCGCGGGCAGGGGGGAGGTGGAGGACGCCGTCATAACGCGCCCGGTTCCTCCCCGGTCGCCACGGGCACCCGCACGGTATTGCCCCACTCGGTCCAGGAACCGTCGTAGTTGCGCACCCCGGGAATGCCCAGCAGGTGGGTCAGCACGAACCAGGTGTGGCTGGATCGCTCGCCGATGCGGCAGTAGGCGATGGTGTTCCCGTCTGGCTTGACGAAGGAGTAGATCTCATCGAGTTCCGCGCGACTGCGGAACCGGCCGGCCTCGTCGGCGGCCTTGGCCCACGGCACCGACACCGCGGTGGGGATGTGCCCGCCGCGCAGTGCCCCCTCCTCCGGGTAGTCCGGCATGTGGGTGCGCTCGCCGGTGTACTCCTGCGGGGAGCGCACGTCGATGAGGGTGGCTTTTCCCAGCGCCGCCCGCACGTCGTCGCGGAAGGCGCGGATCGGCGATGAGCCGCTCGGGCGGAGAGCCTCGGACACGGTGTCGTCGCGCGTCACCACCGGATAGCCGGTGGTCGTCCGGGATGGAACGGCCAGGGTGGTGTCGCGGCCCTCGGCCAGCCACAAGTCGCGCCCACCGTTGAGCAGGCGCACATCCGGGTGCCCGAACAGCGTGAACACCCACAGCGCATAGGCCGCCCACCAGTTGCTCTTGTCGCCGTAGATCACCACGGTGTCGTCGCGGGAGATGCCTTTGCGGTTCATCAATTCGGCGAACTGCGCACCGTCGATGTAGTCCCGCACCTGCGGGTCGTTGAGGTCGGTGTGCCAGTCGATCTTGACCGCGCCGGGGATGTGGCCGACGTCGTAGAGCAGGACGTCCTCATCGGACTCGACGACGACCAGGCCGGGGGAGCCCAGATGTTGGGAGAGCCAGTCGCCGGTGACGAGCCTCTCCGGGTGGGCGTAGTCCTGCAGGGCGGGGCTGGGATCAGGAGGTAAGGGCACGTCAAGAGCCTACCGATGATCCGAGGGGATTGGCCCGCCAAAGCTGGCTGATCGCGCACCCCACCGATTCCAGCAGCCGCCGGGTGGCGGCCAGGCCCAGCCCCACCACGTTGGACGGATCGCCGTCGATACCGTCGATGAACCAGCCACCCAGCCCGTCGAGGGTGAAAGCCCCTGCCACACCGAGCGGTTCGCCGCTGTCGATGTAGGCCTGCAGTTCCTCGCGGCCGGGCTTCCCGAACCGCACCGTGGTCACCTCCGCAGCGGTTGCCTCGGCGACCACGTCGCCGTCGAGCACCCGCACCACGCAATGTCCGGTGAACAACCGGCCGTCGCGGCCGGCCATCGTCCGCCACCGTCGGCCCGCCTCCTCCGGTGTGCCGGGCTTACCGCACAACCGGCCGTCGATGTGAAGCATGGAGTCGCAGCCGATCACCACGCAGTCGGCGGTGACCGGCCGCTGCAGGGTCCGCCGCACCGCGTCGGCCTTGGCCTCGGCGAGTGCGTTGACGACGACGGCCGGGTCGGCGTCGGGCCCCAGTCGTTCGATGACGGCGTCCTCGTCGACCCCGGACACCACGACCAAGGGGTCTATCCCTGCGCTGCGCAATACCCGCAGTCGACCGGTCGACGCCGAGGCCAGGACCACCCGCGTCATCGACGCACGTGGGTCCGCTCCTGCAGCGTGACCCGTTGCCAACTGGTGACCGGGTAACGCAGCTTATCGACGGGGTGACCCCACAGATTGAGTTCCTGCGGACCGGGCGCCGGCGCTCCGCCCGCCGCGGCCGCCAGCACCGTCACCACCGCCGCCAACTCGGCGTCGGTGGGCTCGCCTTTGAGCACCCGGATCTCCGGGACGGCGTGCCCACCGGGTTTCCCGGGTGAGTCGATGGTCAGCTGATGCGGATCGCTGACCTCGGTGATGGCTTCGTGCCTCACGGGTGTCTCCTGATCTCCTAGAGTGGGATGTTCCCGTGTTTCTTGGGCGGGGTCTGGACGATTTTGCGTTCCAGCAGCCGCAACGAGGTGGCGATGTAACCGCGGGTGTGCGACGGCGGGATCACGGCGTCGACGAACCCGCGCTCGGCGGCGATGTAGGGGTTGACCAGGGTGTCCTCATAGTCGCGCTGTAACTCCAGTCGCAGCGCCTCGACGTCCTCGCCGTTGCCCGCCGCATCGTTGAGTTGCCGGCGGTAGACGAATCCCACCGCGCCGGAGGCACCCATCACCGCGATCTGGGCGGTCGGCCAGGCGACGTTGACGTCGCAGCCCATGTCCTTGGAACCCATCACGCAGTACGCCCCCCCGTAGGCCTTGCGGGTGATGACGGTGATCTTGGCGACGGTGGCCTCGCCGTAGGCGTAGAGCAGTTTGGCCCCGCGCCGGATGATGCCGTTGTACTCCTGCTCGGTGCCGGGCAGAAAACCGGGCACGTCGACGAGCATGACGATCGGGATGTTGAAGCAGTCGCAGGTCCGGATGAACCGCGCGGCCTTCTCCGAGGCGTTGATATCCAGGCAGCCGGCGAACTGGGTCGGCTGGTTGGCGACGATACCCACCGCCCGCCCGTCGATGCGTCCGAAGCCGACGATGATGTTCTGGGCGTAGCCGGCTTGGATTTCCAGGAATTCGTCGTCGTCGAGGATCCGGGTGATCACCTCGTGCATGTCATAGGGCTGGTTGGGCGAGTCCGGGATCAACGTGTCGAGTTCGAGGTCCTCGTCGGTGAGGTTGTCCTCGATGGCGCCCGGATGCGGCGGGGCCGGGTAGCGCGGCGGTTCGGCGGCGGAGTTCGGCGGCAGGAAGCTGAGCAGATCGCGGACGAACTCGAAGGCGTCCTGCTCGCCGGAGGCGACATAGTGCGCGGTGCCCGACTTGCCCATGTGGGTGTGCGCGCCGCCGAGTTCCTCCATGGTGACGTCCTCGCCGGTGACGGTCTTGATGACGTCCGGTCCGGTGATGAACATCTGGCTGGTCTGATCGACCATGATCACGAAGTCGGTCAGCGCGGGAGAGTAAACATGCCCGCCGGCCGCCGCGCCCATGATCAGCGAGATCTGCGGGATCACCCCGGAGGCCTTGATGTTGTTGTGGAAGATCCGGCTGTACAGGCCGAGGGAGACCACCCCCTCCTGGATGCGAGCCCCGGCGCCGTCGTTGATGCCGATCAGCGGCCGGCCGGTTTTGATGGCCAGTTCCTGGACTTTGACGATCTTCTCGCCGTACACCTCGCCGAGGCTGCCGCCGAACACCGTGGCGTCCTGACTGAAGATGCACACCTCGCGGCCGTCGATGGTTCCGTAGCCGGTGACGACACCGTCGCCGACCGGGCGGTTCTCCTGCAGGTTGAACGTCGTTGCGCGGTGGCGGGCCAGCGCATCGAGTTCGACGAAGGAATCCTCGTCGAGCAGGGCCAGGATCCGCTCACGGGCGGTCAGCTTGCCCTTGGCGTGAGCCTTCTCGACAGCGGCCTCACCAACCGGATGCAGGGTCTCCTCGGCGCGCTTGCGCAGATCGGCCAGCTTGCCGGCCGTGGTGTGAATATCCGGTTCGGTCACGCTCGTCATGGCGCTGATGGTAGCCGCCTCTCACCCCCTGACCCCCTACTGCTTGACGACGAGCACGGTTTCCAGCATCGGATCGCCGCAGTAGGCGATCCGGGTTCCGCTGCGGGCTTCGGCCTGCAGCGCCGCCAAGGTGGTCGCGTGGATCCGCTCCCCGGGCGCCAACGCAGGAACGCCGGGTGGATACGGCGCGGCGGTCTCCGCGGCGATCCGGCCGACGGCGTCTGCGGCCCGAACCCGTTCATGGTCGGCGAAGAACGCCTCCCGTGGGCTCATCGCAGTGTCCGGTTCCAGCGTCCAGGCGGTGATCGGGATCAACTCCCGTGGCTGCCCGCGATGCTCCTCGATGGCGCCGATGATCTCGGTGACCAGGAAATCCACCGTCTCCTCGGTGTCGCCCATCGTGATGACCGGCGCGAAGGTGTCGCGGTCGGCGAACTCCAATTGCAGCCCACGCTGCTCGAGAGCGTCAGCGACGGCTTGCCCGTCGGCCCCGGTTGCGGCCAGCGACAGCACGATCTTGGTCGGATCATGCATCAGCAGCGCCGGTGCCCGCTGCGCGATCTCGAGGCCGACGACGCCCAGGCCCGCAACGGTCCGGAACCGCCCCCGGGCCTGGTGTGCCAGCTGGATGGCTCGGCCGAGGAGTTCCTCACCGCGTTCGGCGAGCAAATCGCGGGTCAGGTCGATGCTGGCGAAAATCGCCCCTGACGGACTGGTGGTGTGCAGGCCCTCGAACGCCGCTTCCAGCCGTTCGAGGTCGATCCGCTCGCCCTGCGCCAGCACCATCGAGGACTGGGTGAATCCGGTGACCTGTTTGTGGATGCTGGTCACCATGATGTCGGCGCCGGCCGCGATGGCGTGCGGCGGCAGGTCCGGATGGAAACCGAGATGGGCACCCCAGGCGGCGTCGACGGCCAGCGGGATGCCGTGGGCGTGGGCCAGTTCGGCGTGCGCGGCGACATCGGAGACGCCTCCGAGGTAGCTGGGTTCCACCAGCATGACGGCTTTGGCGTCGGGGTGAGCGGCGAGCGCCTCGGCGACCCGGTCCACCGGCATGCCCGCCGTGAGTCCGGTCTGCGCGTCGATGTTCGGCCGCACCCAGACCGGGACCAGTCCGGACAGCACCAGTCCGAAGAACACCGACTTGTGAATCGTGCGGGCCACGATGACCTTGTCGCCGGGCTTGCCCAGCGACAGGCAGATTGCCTCATTGCCGTGCGTGGAGCCCTGCACCGAGAATCCGCACCAGTCCGCGCCCCATAATTCGCCGGCCAGTCGCTCGGCGGTCGCCAGCCGGCGGGTGGACACCCGTCGGTTCTCCACGCCGAGATAGTGCGGTACGTCCAGGGCGAGGAATTCGTCGATCAGGTCCGGGTTGCGCTTGTGGCCGGGAGTGCAGAATGGAGTGCCGGGATCGGCGAGGAAACGCTGGTAGGCGTCGTACAACGGAGTGTTGCCCATGTGATAGGAGAACACATATGGGCTATCCGGACGGGGTCTTGGCCACCGATGAGCAGGTCGTGTTTCACCGGCACCCGCATTGGAAGCGGCTCGTCGGGCCGGTGATCGCGTTACTGGTGTGCACGGCCGCGGCCTCGTTCGCCGCCGCGGTGGTCAGCCGTACCGACTGGGATCCGCGCACCCGGCAGGTCGTCGCGGGCGTGATCGGCGCACTCTGGCTGATACTGGTCGTCTGGTTGACGCTGCGGCCTTTCCTGGTCTGGAAGACAACGCATTTCGTGATCACCGACCGGCGGGTGATGTACCGGCACGGTCTGCTGACCCGGGCCGGCATCGACATCCCGTTGGCCCGCATCAACAGTGTGGAATTCCGACACGGCCTCGTCGACCGGATGGTGCGCACCGGCACCCTGATCATCGAGTCCGCGGCGCAGGACCCGTTGGAGTTCGACGACATCCCGCAGGTCGAGTACGTCCACTCACTGCTCTATCACGAGGTGTTCGACGGCGCGGAGCGCTGGGGCGACGACCAGCCTTAGGCCGCCGGGGGGGTCCCGGGACGGCGTAACGGCGTGACCACACCACGCCGGGTCTCGCGGGCTTCGATTTCGTCCTCGAGTGCCTCGACGATGCCGCCGGCGGTGAGGGTGGATCCCAGCGCCCGGTCCGGGTCGTCACCCAACTCGTCGGGGAACACCCAGCGCCGGAACGCCCAGAACCGGAACGCCATCTGCATCAGGTTGCCGATGATGTAGGCCGCCAGGAAGTCGGTGATGTTCTCGACCGCCAGCGACACGTGCGGAGTCTGCAGATGCAGCACGTAGCGGGAGAACCACAGCGGGACCATCGCCAGGATCACGCCCACCCCGCTGACGCCGAAGAACAGCAGAGCCTCATGATGGCGCTCACGGCCGCCGCGGTCCCGGAAACTCCACTCGCGGTTGAGGATGTAGGAGGCGATCACTGCGACGATGCCGGCGATCACCTTGGCCGTGACCGGTTTGGGCTCCAGGATTGTCAGCTTGAGGGTGAAGAAGATCGCTGAGTCGATAACGAAGGTGGTGGCGCCGACGATCGCGAACTTGATCAGCTCGTGATGCCGCTCGGCAAAAGGCCGCATCGCGCCGGGGAGTCGGGCGATCGTTGCGTCAGCAAAGGACATGAGGTCGAATTCTACGGAAAATGCCAGCGCGAGCCGTAGCGTCCCAGGTCAGCGGTAGTACAGCGGGGCCTACACCGGCATGCCACCATAGGCCTCGTGTCGAACGGACCTCTCGTTGCCCCCGGACCGCTCGTTGCCCCCGGACCGCTCGTTGCCCCCGGACCGCTCGTTGCCATGGTGGGTGGCGGCCAACTGGCCAGGATGACCCATCAGGCGGCGATCCCGCTCGGCCAGAGTCTGCGGGTGCTGGCGGTCAGCCCGGACGATCCGGCGGCCCAGGTGAGCCCCGATGTGGTGATCGGCTCCCACACCGACCTCGACGCGCTGCGCCGGGCCGCCGCCGGCATGCAGGCACTGACGTTCGACCACGAGCACGTTCCCACCGATCTGCTGCACACCTTGGTCGCCGAGGGGGTTGCGGTGCTTCCCGCCCCCGAGGCCCTGGTGTTCGCCCAGGACAAGCTGGCGATGCGCCGCCGGCTCTCCGAACTCGGCGCCCCGGTCCCGCGCTTCACCGAGGTGACCTGCCTCGGCGACGTCGACGACTTCGCCGCCGAAGTGGGCGAGGCGATCGTGGTCAAAACCGTCCGCGGCGGCTACGACGGCCGCGGTGTGGTCCTCGCCGATGATCTCGCCGCGGCCCGCGAGGCGGTCGCGGGCTACCTGGCCGACGGTGTTCCGGTGCTCGCCGAGGAGCGGGTACCCATGCGCCGCGAGCTCGCGATCCTGGTGGCCCGCTCGCCGCTGGGCCAGGGGGCGGCCTGGCCGGTGGTGGAAACCGTTCAGCGGCAAGGGATCTGCGTCACCGTACTGGCTCCCGCACCCGGGCTGCCCGGGCAATTGGGCGCACAGGCCGAACAACTGGGCTTGCGGATCGCCCAGGAACTCGGCGTTGTCGGAGTGCTGGCCGTCGAACTCTTCGAGACTGACGACGGTGCCCTGGTGGTCAACGAACTGGCGATGCGGCCGCACAACTCCGGGCACTGGACCATGAATGGTTCGGTCACCAGCCAGTTCGAGCAGCATCTGCGTGCGGTGCTGGACTATCCGCTCGGCGATACCCGGGCGGTGGCCCCGATCACGGTGATGGCCAACGTGCTCGGTGCACCCCAGGCCCCGGTGATGACGATGGACGAACGACTGCACCACCTGTTCGGGCGGATCCCCGATGCGCACGTGCACCTCTACGGCAAGCAGGAACGTCCCGGACGCAAGATCGGTCACGTCAACGTCGTGGGCGACGATATGGATGCGGTGCGGGAGCGCGCCGAGCGGGCGGCGCACTGGCTGTCCCGGGCACAGTGGAGCGACGGGTGGAGGCCAGACCATGACTGATCGGCCACGAGTGGGCGTGATCATGGGCAGTGACAGTGACTGGCCGGTGATGCAGGCCGCTGCCGAGGCGCTCGCCGAGTTCGACGTTGCGTTCGAGGTGGGCGTCGTCTCGGCGCACCGGACGCCCGGCCGGATGCTGGACTACGCCCGCGGGGCGGCCGACCGCGGGATCGAGGTGATCGTCGCCGGTGCCGGGGGTGCCGCGCACCTGCCCGGAATGGTGGCCTCGGCCACTGCGCTTCCGGTGATCGGAGTCCCTGTCCCGCTGGCCAAACTGGACGGCCTGGACTCGCTGCTGTCGATCGTGCAGATGCCGGCCGGGGTTCCGGTCGCCTGCGTGTCCATCGGCGGTGCCCGCAATGCCGGCCTGCTGGCGGTGCGGATCCTGGCGTCCTGCGACCCTGCGCTGCGCGCGCGGGTGGAGGATTTCCAGGCCAACCTGGAGGCGGAGGTTCTGACCAAGGACCGTGCACTCAGGGAGCGTTTGCTAGGAGAGTGAGTTCGGCGGAGAGCGAGGTCGGCGGTAAAGTTCCGGCTAGTACCGACCCAATGCCAAGGAGGCAGTCATGGCTGGTGACCCGTCGTTCGATGTGTTCCGGTTGCCCGAGGAGCATGAGGAACTCCGGACCGCGATCCGGGCGCTGTGCGAGAAGGAGATCGCCCCCTACGCCGGAGCGGTCGACGAAGAGGCGCGCTTCCCGCAGGAGGCGCTGGATGCGCTCAATGCCTCCGGATTCAACGCTGTGCACGTGCCCGAGGAGTACGGCGGCCAGGGCGCGGACTCGGTGGCGGCCTGCATCGTCATCGAGGAGGTGGCCCGCGTCGATGCCTCGGCATCGCTGATCCCGGCGGTCAACAAGCTGGGCACCATGGGTCTGATCCTGAGTGGCTCCGATGAGCTGAAGAAGAAGGTCCTGCCGGAGATCGCCGACGGGAAGATGGCGTCCTACGCCCTCTCTGAGCGGGAGGCCGGCAGTGACGCCGCCTCCATGCGGACCCGCGCCAAGGCCGACGGCGACGACTGGATTCTCAACGGCTCCAAGTGCTGGATCACCAACGGCGGCAAGTCCGCCTGGTACACCGTGATGGCGGTGTCCGACCCGGACAAGGGCGCCAACGGCATCTCGGCGTTCATGGTCCACGAGGACGACGAGGGCTTCATCATCGGCCCGAAGGAACGCAAGCTGGGTATCAAGGGCTCACCCACCACCGAGTTGTACTTCGAGAACTGCCGCATCCCCGGCGACCGGATCATCGGGGCGCCCGGCACGGGCTTCAAGACCGCGCTGGCCACCCTGGATCACACCCGGCCCACCATCGGTGCGCAGGCCGTCGGTATCGCCCAGGGCGCACTGGACGCCGCGATCGAATACACCAAGGACCGCAAGCAGTTCGGCCGCGCCGTCGCCGACAACCAGGGTGTGCAGTTCATGCTCGCCGATATGGCGATGAAGACCGAGGCCGCCCGGCTGATGGTCTATTCGGCCGCCGCCCGCGCCGAGCGTGGCGAGCCCGACCTGGGCTTCATCTCCGCGGCGTCGAAGTGCTTCGCCTCCGACATCGCGATGGAGGTGACCACCGACGCCGTCCAGTTGTTCGGCGGCGCCGGTTACACCGTCGACTTCCCGGTGGAGCGGATGATGCGCGACGCCAAGATCACCCAGATCTACGAGGGCACCAACCAGATTCAGCGGGTCGTGATGTCCCGCGCGCTGCTGCGCTGACTCGGGTTGACTACTCGGGCCGCAGGTGGGTGACGTCGCCTGCGGTTACCGCGACGGTCTGGCCGCCGGTGTCGATGTGAAGCTGGCCGAGGTCGCCGATATCGGTTGCCACGCCGAGGATCTCACGGTTGCCGGGCATCAGGGCGCGGACCCGCGTGCCGAGGGTGAGGCTGTGCCGGCGGTAGTCCTCGACGAGTGCGGGGTCGGCGCCCCCGGCGGTGTTCCAGCGGTCGATGCGGGCGGTCAACTCGGCCAGGATGCTGCCCAGTAACGCGCTGCGGTCCAGCATCGTCGACCCCAGCATCAGCAGCGAGGTGGCGCGCGGGTCGGGAGCCTCCTGGGCGGTGAGGGTGACGTTGAGGCCCAGGCCGATCACGATCACCGGGGCGGCCATCTCGGCGAGGATCCCGCCAAGCTTGCCCTCGCCGCTGCGAACGTCCCGCACGAGAATGTCGTTCGGCCACTTCAACCCCGGCTGCAGACCGGTTGTCGCGTGGACCGCGTCGACGACGGCCACTCCGGTCAGCAACGGCAGCCAGCCCCAGGCCGTGGGCGCCAGACCGGTCGCGTCGACCCCGAGGGACAGTGCGATCTGCGAACGCGGCGGCGTTATCCAGGTTCGGCCTTGGCGGCCCCGCCCGGCGCTCTGGTGTTCGGCGACCAGGACCACACCGTCGATATCCTCTCCGGCGGCGTGCCGGGCCAGCAGATCGGCGTTGGTGGAACCGGTGCTCTGAACAACGTCGAGTCGGCGCACGGCCCGATCCGGGCCCACCAGGTCGCGGCGTATCCCGTCGAGGTGCAGTGGCGGGCGGGGGTGGTCGGCCATATCGGCAGCTTAAAGACCGCGCGATTTTTAACTTCGCTGTCACCTCGGCTAGGTTGCCCTTTCATGACTTCTGTCCGTTTGTTCGGCGTCGCTGCAGTGACCGGCGCCTTCGTCCTCGGCTCGTTGGGTACCGCGGCGGTCGCCGCCGCCGACAACACCGTTCCGCCGTCCATGCTCAACACCACCTGCTCACTGGACCAGATCATGGCCGCCACCAAGGTGGTTGATCCGATCACCTACGGCGAACTGATCGGCAAGTACAACTCCGAACCGCGGTGGGTGCAGGGCGGCATCGTCTACCACATGAATCTGCTGCTGGCCAAGCCGCCGCAGGAGCGCCAGGCCGAGGTGAACGAGCTCGTCGGGATCTTCCCGCAGTACGTCTCGATCTTCACCGCCGCCGAACCCAAGGCCAACGAGATTGCGGCCAAGTGCCCCACCTTCCCGGCTGAAGATCCGGCGGTGTGGAACGCCTCCGCCCCTGCTCCGGCTCCGGTGGCCGCGCCTGCGCCGGCCGCTCCGGCTCCGGTGGCCGCGCCTGCGCCCGCCGCTCCGGCTGCTCCGGCACCGGCCGCGTAGCTGTCGTGGCTACTCGTCACGTGCTCCCCGGCCTGGTTGCGGCCGGCGCGATCGCCGTCGGTGCCCTCGGTGCCCTCGGTGTCCCGGCCGTCGCTGCGGCCGATGCCAACCTGGCGCCGTCCATGGTGTCCACCACCTGCTCACTGGACCAGGTCATGGCCGCCACCCGGGTGCAGGACCCGGTCGCCTACGGCAACCTGGTGGGCAGGTTCAACTCGCAGCCACGGTGGGTGCAGGGCGGCATCATCTACCACCTGAACACGCTGCTGCAGACCCCGCCGCCGCAGCGGCAGGCCGAGGCCAATCAGCTGGCGGGCCGGTTCCCCGAGTTCGTCGCGCTGTTCACCGTCGCTGAGCCGGCCGCGAACAAGATCGCGGCTACGTGCCCGACCTTCCCGGCCGAGGATCCGGCGATCTGGAACCCGGCCGCGCCGCCGCCGGTTCCGGTCGCTGCCCCGGCACCGCCGGCACCGTAACCGGGGGACGGGGGCGCGCAGTCACAGTGTCCGGGTGACCTTTTCGGTTTGCCGGCGCCGCTCCAGCAGGGCGGGGTCCGGGTTGGCGACCTGCACCAGTGAGGCCCCCGCGGCGAGTAGGGCCAGGAGGTTGCCGACGAGATCCTGCGGGGTCGACCAGGACCGGTCGGAGATCACCCGGTCACCGGCGGTCAGGCCCTGCCGCGCGGCGCTGCGCCGGGCCTCCTCGAGTACCTCCTCGACGGTCCGGCCCGCCAGTGCCGGCCCGGGCGTGCGTTCGGGGATCGCCTGATCGCCGTGCACCGGGACCGCGGTCGCGTAGTCGGTCACCCCGATTGGCAGATCCTTGGCCGGCTTGCCGAACGGGTCCAGCGACAGCACCGCCACCTCACCGCCGGCTACCGCGTCGTCGGCCTCGGCCAACCGGTCGGCGGTGCACAGCGCGAGGTCGGCAGGTCCGCTCAGCACCGCCTCCGCGCCGATCCACCAGACCCCCAGCAGCACCGCCGCGCTCTGCCAGTGTGCGGGCAGCAGCACCGCGACCCGACTGGCCGGGCCCGCGCCCAGTTCGTCGCGCAGCAGGTTGGCGGTTTTGGCCGCCCAGTTCGCCAGTGTCACGGTCGACACCTCGATGCGTTCACCGGTGGCGTCGTCGTAGTAGGTGATCCGGGGGCCCATCGGGCCCGCGGCGGGCGCCAGCAGCGGATCAAGCAGGGCGTCGGTCAGCGTCGTCATTTATTGACGTGCCGTATCAGTAAACGCACCGCGGGTCATCCGGCCCGGCGGTGATCACCGGTGACGGCGGCGGTGCGGCGCTGGGAGCGGCGTCGGCGGCGGCGTCCTGCACCGTGGCGGCGGTGGGCAGCGTTCCGTCCAGACCTGAACCGGGGCCCTTGTAGTCCTCGGCGAGCACCACCTGAACCGTGCCTGCCGGGATCGCGGGGTCCGCCTTGACCGGCAGGCCGCCGAGTTCCTTGGCCACCGCCTCGGCGCCCAGGTCGTCGGTGGCTGCGGCCAGAACCTGACTTTCGGTGACCTTGTCGCTGTTGCCGACCGCGCCGCCGGTGAAGCCGGCCGCGGTCAGCCGCTCCGATACCGCACCGGCGAGGCCGTTGATGTCGGTGTCGTTGAGGACGTCGACGACGGTCTGCTCACGCGTGTAGGTGACCTTGGCTGTCTGGCCGGAATCCTGTTCCTGCAGAAGCCCTTTCACCCACTCTCCGACCGCGGCGGGGTCGACCGTCACCACGGACTGCGCGCCGTCGTCGCTCCAACCGTTCTCGGCCAGCACCGGAATGGTGGCGAAGGCGACGTTGCCCGCGGCGAGTCGCTGCAACTGCTTGAGAAAGTCCATCACATCCCAGCCCGAGGAGATCACCACCGAGCGTTGAATGGCGTCCTGAAGCCGGCCCATCGTGGCGGGGCTGCTCAGCGTCTTGCCCGAAATAACCTGGTGGGCAAGGGAAGCCATCACAACCTGCTGGCGGACGACCCGGTCGAGGTCACCGCGCGGCAGATCGTGGCGCTGCCGTACGAAGCTCAGCGCCTGCGGTCCGTCCAGCCGCTGCCAGCCGGCCGGGAAGTCCGCGCCGGAAAGGGGTTCGCGAACAGGGGCTTCCAGGCACACCTCGACGCCTCCGAGGGCGTCGGTGATGAGCGAGAAGCCGAGCAGGCCGATCTCGGCGTAGTGATCCACCGTCACGCCGGTCAGGTCGGTGACCGTCTTGATGAGGGCGTTTCGGCCCGCCTCCACCGCCTGTGGTTCGGCCACTGCGGGATCCTCGTCCTGGTTTTCGACGAGTTCCTTCATCCGGTCTAGTTTGACCTGCCCGTAGACGCCGTTGATCTTGGTCTTGTCCAGCCCGGGAGCCGCCACGTAGGAGTCGCGCGGGATGGAGATCGCGGTGGCCGAGCGGCCGTTGTGCGGAATGCGGACCAGGATGATGGTGTCGGTGTTGGTCGCGGCCTCATCGCCGGCGTGCAACTGGGCCAACTCCTGCTCGGTGAGCGGATTGCCGTGCGCGTCGGCGCGGCTGTCCATGCCGACCAGCAGGATGTCGGTGGCGCCGTCATCGCCGGCCGCCCGACCGCCCAGCAGGGCGGTGGTGAAGTGGAAGATCCCGCTCTCGAAGTTGCGGACCGAACCCCAGGCCACCCCGGTGCCGAGCAGGACCGTTACCGCGAGCAGCGCCATCAGGGTGCGCGCCATCGGTCGGACGCGTGTCACTGCCGTCACTTCCGTCTCATCTGGCACTCGCTCAGGCTACTGGTGAACCCGCCTTATCCGTGGTAGCCGCCATCGGCGTGCCAGGCCCGCATGTCAGACTCACGGTGTGCGGATGGTGATCACCGGCGCCGGCGGCCAGGTCGGGCGGTTCCTGGCTGACCAGGCCGGCCGGCAGGGCCATGAGGTCGTGTCGCTGACCCGCCGCGATTTCGATATCACCGACCCCCGGGCGGCCCGCCACCGGATCGGTGCCGGTGACCTGGTGGTCAACTGTGCGGCCCTCACCAACGTCGACGCCGCCGAGGCCGATCCGGACACCGCCCACGCCGTCAACGCGATCGGACCGGGCAACCTGGCCCGGGCCTGCGCGGCCCTGGGAGCACGGCTGATCCACATCTCCACCGACTATGTCTTCAGCGGCGAACTGGGCCGGCCGTACGAGATCTCTGACGCCTGCGGCCCGCTGAGCGTGTACGGCCGCAGCAAGCTCGAAGGTGAACTCGCCGTGCACGCCGAACTGCCGGAGGCGCATGTGGTGCGCACGTCGTGGGTCTACACCGGCGGATCCGGCACGGATTTCGTCGCGGCGATGCGCCGGTTGGCGGCCACCGACCAGACCGTGGACATGGTGGCCGATCAGACCGGATCGCCCACCTACGTCTCGGACCTGGTCGAGGCGCTGCTGCAGATCGCCGCGGGGGGAATCGAGGCGCCGACCCTGCACGCCGCCAACGCCGGCGCGGCCAGCCGCTTCGATCAGGCCCGGGCGGTTTTCTCCCTGCTCAGAGCAGATCCCGAGCGGGTGCGGCCGGTCAGCACCGACGCGGTGCCCCGTCCGGCCCGCCGCCCGGTGTACTCCGCGCTGGGGATGGCTGAGTCGGCGCGGGCCGGACTCACCGCGCTGCGGCCGTGGCGGGAGGCTCTTGTCGCCGCGCTTGCGGTGCCCGTTGCCGACGGCCAGATAACCTCGCAGCCGTGAGCGACGAGCCCGCCCTGACCGTGGTCACGGTGACCTACTCGTCGGGTTCGCATCTGGAACGATTCCTGTCCTCGCTGACGGTAGCCACCGACCTGCCCGTGCAGGTGGTGATCGCCGACAACGGTTCGGTCGACGGTGCGCCCGAGGAGGCAGTGCAGCGCTACCCCGGAACCCGGCTGCTGCCCACCGGCGGCAACCTCGGTTACGGGACCGCGGCCAACCGTGCGGTCGCGACGGTGTCTGGCAGCCAGGAGTTCGTGCTGGTCGCCAACCCCGACGTGGTGTGGTCGCCCGGCAGCATCGACGCGTTGCTCGACGCCGCCGCGCGTTGGCCGCAGGCCGGTGCCCTGGGGCCGTTGATCCGCGATCCCGATGGCGCGGTGTATCCCTCCGCCCGGCACCTGCCGAGCTTGGTTCGGGGCGGGATGCATGCGGTGGTGGGGTTCGTCTGGAAGGGCAACCCGTGGACCAAGTCCTACCGCCAGGAACGCGCAGAACCCAGCGAGCGGCCCGTCGGTTGGTTGTCCGGATCGTGTCTTCTCTTGCGCCGCAAGGCATTTGATGCCGTCGGCGGGTTCGACGAACGCTATTTCATGTACATGGAGGACGTCGACCTCGGTGATCGACTCGGCCGGTCGGGCTGGCTCAATGTCTACGTGCCCGGTTCGGAGATTCTGCACGATAAGGGGCACTCGACCGGTCGCAACCCGGCCCGCAACCTGCGCGCGCATCACGACAGCACCTACATCTACCTGGCCGATCGGCACACCGGTTGGCAGCAGGCTCCGTTGCGGTGGACGATGAAGGGGGCTCTCCGGATTCGGGCGGGCGCAGCGGTGCGCAAGTCGCGCCGGGAATTGCGGAGAGGGACGCGATGATTTCACAGGTTCCGCCGGTCGATCCGGCGAAGGTCGATGCCCTGGTCCTGGTGGGTGGTAAGGGAACCCGGTTGCGGCCGCTGACCCTCTCGGCACCCAAGCCGATGCTGCCGACCGCCGGTGTGCCGTTTTTGACCCATCTGCTGTCCCGGATCGCCGCCACCGGGATCGAGCACGTCCTACAAGGCCGAGACCTTCGAAGCCGAGTTCGGCGACGGCTCCAAACTGGGACTTCAGATCGACTACGTCACCGAACAGACCCCACTGGGCACCGGCGGTGGTATCGCCAACGTCGCCCCCAAACTGCGCAACGACACCGTGATGGTGTTCAACGGCGATGTGCTCTCCGGGATGGATCTGGGCGCGATGCTCGCGGTGCACGCCGAGCGCGATGCCGATCTGACCCTGCACCTGGTGCGGGTCGCCGACCCGCGCGCGTTCGGTTCGGTGCCGACCGACGGCAAGGGAAACGTGTTGGCGTTCCTGGAGAAAACCGAGGACCCGCCCACCGATCAGATCAACGCCGGGACCTACATCTTCAAACGCAGCATCATCGACCTCATTCCGCGCGGCCGGGAGGTCTCGGTGGAGCGCGAGGTGTTCCCGACGCTGCTCACCGACGGGGCCAAGGTGTGTGGCTACGTCGACGCCAGCTACTGGCGGGATATGGGGACCCCGGAGGACTTCGTCCGCGGCTCAGCTGATCTGGTGCGTGGTATCGCCCCGTCGCCGGCGCTGGCCGGCCAACGCGGGGAGAGCCTGGTGCACGACGGCGCCTCGGTGGCCCCCGGTGCCCTGCTCTACGGCGGCACCGTCGTCGGCCGGGGTGCCGAGATCGGGGCCGGGGTACGCCTGGACGGTGCGGTGATCTTCGACGGCGCTCGCATCGAACCCGGTGCGGTGGTTGAACGGTCGATCATCGGCTTCGGCGCCCGGATCGGGCCTCGAGCACTGATCCGCGACGGGGTGATCGGTGACGGCGCCGACGTCGGGGCCCGGTGCGAACTGCTGCGCGGTGCGCGGGTGTGGCCCGGGGTGCTCATCCCGGACTGCGGTATCAGGTACTCAAGCGATATCTAGGCGGTTCCTGGCCGTGGTGATCAGTTGAGTCAGGCCGTTGTCGAACTCGCACGGCGCCTCGTCCAGCGGCCACCATCGCAGGTCCAGTGACTCCTCGCTGATGACCGGTTGCGCCCCGGCCGGTGCGTGGACCAGGAACTGCAGGTCGAGGTGGCGGGTCGGTACGCCCAGCGAGCAGGTCACCGGGTGGACGTGGATGGCGGCCAGTTGCGGGTCGATCCGCAGGCCGGTGATGCCCGACTCTTCGGTGGCCTCGCGCAGTGCGGCGGCCAGGATTCCGCTGTCGCCGGGTTCGCAGTGGCCGCCTAACTGAACCCAGCGGCCCAGCCGGGGATGCAGGGTCAGCAACGCCTGGGTGCCGGTGTCGTCGACGACGAGGGCGGAGGCGGTGATGTGTCCTGGTACGCAGGCTCGATCGCAGCCATCCGGACGGGCCAGCAGGAAGGCCAGTACCGCGTGCCGCAGCGCGTCCTGGCCGGGGTTGGTGGTCGCCCAGTCGGTCAGTGTGGTGATCGCCGACTCATGCACCGGGGTGCTCACCGGCGCAGCAGCCTGTCATCGACGGGCGTGGGCTCGCGGGCCGCGACCTCCTCGGTGGGGTAGCCGATCGCAATGGCGCCCAACGGCTCCCAATCCTGCGGCAGTTGCAGAATGTTGCGCACCACCGCCGGGGCGAAGATGGTCGAGCCGATCCAGCAGCTTCCCACCCCGCGCACCGCAAGTCCGACCAGCAGGCCCTGAACGGCTGCACCCACCGCGACGGTGAACATGGTGTGTTCGGCGGCCGTGCGGGCAGGATCGGGGTAGTGGTGTGCACCATCGGGCACCATGAACGGGATCACCACCTCGGGGGCGTCGTAGAGAATCTGCCCGCGGGCCAGCCGCCGTTCGATCTGAGCGGCCGGCCTGCCGTCGCCGGCCAGATCGGTGCGCCAGGCCTCGCGCATCGCCTCCAGTAACTCCAGCCGGCGTACCCGATCGGTGAGCCAGACGAACCGGGCCGGCCGGGTGTGGTGCGGGGCGGGGGCGGTGAGTGCTTCGGCGACCGCGGCCTCGATGAGCCCGCCTTCCACCGGCCGGTCGTCGAATCGGCGGACCGAGCGGCGCACCAGCTGAGCCTGCCGGCGCCCGAGTTCGATCGCTTCGGCGGTGCCGAGCCAGAACAGGTCATCCGCACCGCCGCGCAGCAGTCGCGCGGCGGTCGAGCCGTCGTCGGGCATCGCCAGTCCGCGCACCACCGCGACCGGCACTCCGGTCAGCTTGCCCTTGACCAGATCGGCGGCCGCGGCCACCTCGTCGGCGACGGCGACCTCGGTCACCAGCAGTTCGTTGCCGTGGCGGTCATGTGACCCGGCGTAGCTGTGCAGCACCGGGATTCCCGCCGAACCGATCGCCGCGTCGGTCTGTCCGTTGCGCCAGGCCCGGCCCATGGTGTCGGTGAGGATCACCGCGACATCGGCTCCGCAGCGCTGCTGCAGCGCGGTGCGTAACCGGGCGGCGCTGGCGTCGGGATCCTCGGGCAGCAGCGCCAATTCCGTTGTGGCGACGTTTGATCCGTCCACCCCGGCGGCCGCCTGAACCAGACCGTACCGGTTCGCGGTGATCAGTGTGCGGCCCTTGCGGGCCAGCACCCGCACCGCCTCGTCGTCGATCAGTCTGCGGCGCAGAGCGTCTCGCTCCTCGGCGTCTTGGGGCGCGGGCACGATGCGACCCTCGCATTTGGACACCACCTTGCTGGTCACGACGACGACATCACCATCCCGCAGCCACGGCGCCGCGGTACAGATCGCCGCAGCGAGGTCGTCGCCGGGCCGGAACTCCGGAAGGCCGGTGACGGGAAGGATCTGCACCGGTGCGGCGGTGCCGTGGTCCGGCCCGGTCACAGCCGCACCCCGGCCAGATCCAGGCCGGCGCGCACCATCTGTGCGGTGGCCGCCGGATCGGACATCAGCAGTGGGAAGGACTTCACCGTCACACCCGGTACGTCCGCCTCATCGCTGTCGTGCACAAGCCAGTAGTCCAGCAGTCCGGTGGCCGACCGGGCGCCGTAGTGCCGGCCGACGGCCTCTGAGGTGGTCGGCACGCCGATCACTTTCAGACACTCGTCGGCCATGCCGCGCAGCGGTTTTCCGCTGACGATGGGGGAGTAGCCGATCACCGGCGCCGGAGTGGACCGCAGCGCACCCCGAATACCGCCGATCGCCAGGATGGCCCCGACGCTGACCACCGGGTTGGACGGGGCGAGCATCACCACGTCGGCCCCGGTGATCGCCTCCACCACACCCGGTGCGGCGGTGGCGGTGTCGGCGCCGACGAAGGCGAAGCTGTGGGTCCGGATGCAGGCCCGGTACCGGACCCACCATTCCTGGAAATGGATCGCCTTGTTCTCGCCGGTGTCGGGATCGGTGACCACAACATGGGTTTCGCAGCGATCATCGCTGGCGGGTAGCAGGGTGGCGCCCGGCGACCAACGGTGGCACAGCGCCTCGGTCACCTGTCCGAGTGGGTAGCCCGCGCGCAGCATCTGGCTGCGCACCAGATGGGTGGCCAGGTCCCGGTCGCCGAGTCCGAACCAGTCCGGTTGAATTCCGTAGGCGGCGAGTTCCTCTTTGGCATGCCAGGTTTCGTCGCGATGCCCCCAGCCACGCTCGGGGTCAATGCCACCGCCCAGGGTGTACATGCAGGTGTCGAGGTCCGGGCAGATACGCACGCCGAACATCCAGGCGTCATCGCCGATATTGACCACCGCGGTCAAGTCGTGCGCGCTGTCAGACTGGCCGGCGGACTGGCCGGCGGACTGGCCGGCGAACTGGCCGGCGAACTGGCCGGCGAACTGGCCGGCGAACTGGCCGGCGAACTGGCCCATGCCCAAAAGCCGCTGCACCCCAAGCAGGAAACGGGCGCCCCCGATGCCGCCGACCAGAACGGTGATCTTCACACCGACCGACACTATTCTGCTGTCGTTCGAGGACTGCACGCGGTCACAGTGACGTAACTCGCTAGACACGCCAAGGTGTCGACACGCCGGTTTCGGTCACGAGAGTGGTAGTGAAATCCGGTCAACGGCTTGACCGCAGCATCATCGGCACTGTCTAATCACAACAGTGTCATTTCACGCTCGACCTGCCGGTTTCAGTGTCGCAGACCGTGATTCGACCACATGTTCGAATAGAAGTGATGCTGGAATGACGGATTCAGGTTAAGGAGAGCGGACATGTCCTACGAGACTTTCCTGGGAGCGCTCGGCGAACCGCACACCGCTACCGGATCGACGGCGATGGGTTCGATGGCGCGGTTACACCTCAGTGTGGTCCCGGATCTGATCGACGCACCCCTGACACCGGATGATCCGCTGTGGCAGGAGAAGGCACTGTGCGCGCAGACCGATCCGGAAGCCTTCTTCCCGGAGAAGGGTGGCTCCACACGCGAAGCCAAGCGGATCTGCCTGGGCTGCGAGGTGCGCGACGCCTGCCTTGACTACGCCCTGGCCAATGATGAGCGCTTCGGTATCTGGGGGGGTTTGTCCGAGCGTGAACGCCGGCGACTCAAGCGCGGCATCATCTGATCGGTCCGAACTAGTCGTCGCTGTCCATGCTGGGGTCGATGACGGAGGGTTCGACGCCCAGATACGTGGCGACCTGCGCCACCAGAATCTCATGCAGTAGGTCGGTCAGATCGACCGTGTCCTTCGCTCGCCGCTCAACCGGCTTGCGGAACAACACAATTCGGGCCCGCGTCGGGTCGCCGCGGACATCCACCCCCGCCGGAATCAGCCGGGCTAGCGCAATCGGCCCGTCGGCCACCACTTCCGGGGGCCATTGCACGCTGTCTGGATCCCGCGGTGCGATCCGCGGAATCTCATCGACGGCCACATCTAGTTCGGCCAGCCGGTCGCGCCAGCGTCGCTCTATCGGTTCGTAGGCCTCCAGTACCGCCATATCGAAACGTTCGGCGCGGCTGCGCCACCCGGGAACCGTCGGGGGCAGGAGCGGTCCGCGCATCTCGCGGCCGCGCCGGGAGCCGCCCCCGGATCCGCCGCCGCGTCGGGAACTGCGGGCGTCGGCCATGGACTGCAGATCGTAACGGTTGTACATCGGCAGGTCCGGCGCTGCGCGTGTCCGGCATCACGTCGCATTCCGCCGCGATAGCCTCACCGGCGTGAATGTTCCCCGTCGCTGCAGCAGGCCCGGGTGCGCGCATTACGCCGTGGCGACGCTGACCTACGTCTACTCCGACTCCACCGCTGTCGTGGGTCCGCTGGCGACCGTCCGCGAGCCGCACTCCTGGGATCTATGTCTCGGGCACGCCAGCCGGATCACCGCGCCCCGCGGCTGGGAACTCGTCCGGCATGCCGCGCCATTGCCGACCAACCCCGACGAGGACGACCTCATCGCGCTCGCCGAGGCGGTCCGCGAAGGCGTCCGGGAGGGCACCGGCGGTTCCCCGATGCCCGGGTTCTCCGACCCGGTCGGCGGTGGTTTCAGCGCCGTGCCGCCGTCGTCGGGCGCATCGCATGTCCAACGCAGCGGCTCGGCCGGTCGCCGCCGAGGGCACTTGCGGGTGCTGCCCGATCCGGCGGACTGACCGCTCAATCGGCGAGTGCCCTGCGGCTAGGCTGGACGGCCAGGTTGGTTCCCAGATTACTTCTGAAGCCCCGAGGAGTCCCGCGATGCCACGATCCGCCGCCGACGTGCGCCGCGTGATCAAGGCCTACGACGTGCGCGGCCTTGTCGGCAGTGAACTCGACGAGGCGTTCGTGCGCGACGTCGGGGGGGCGTTCGCCCGGCTGATGCGCCGCGAGGGCGCCGGCTCGCAGGTGGTGATCGGCTATGACATGCGGGAGAGTTCGCCGGCCCTGGCGGCGGCTTTCGCCGACGGGGTCACCACCGAGGGTCTCGACGTCATCCGCATCGGCCTGGCGTCCACCGATGAGCTGTATTTCGCCTCCGGACTGTTGAACTGCCCCGGCGCGATGTTCACCGCCAGCCACAACCCGGCGGCCTACAACGGCATCAAACTGTGTCGGGCCCGGGCCAAGCCGGTCGGTGAGGACACCGGCCTGGCGGAGATCCGCGACGACGTCATCGCCGGAACGCCGGTCGGCCACGGGTGGGACGGACCGACCGGCAGCGTGCAGGACACCGATGTGCTGGGTGACTACGGCGCGTTCCTGCGGTCGCTGGTCGACGTCAGTGCGCTGCGGCCGTTGCGGGTCGCCGTCGATGCCGGCAACGGAATGGCCGGGCACACCGCTCCGGCGGTTCTGGGCGCCATCGGGTCGGTCACGCTGTTGCCGTTGTACTTCGAACTCGACGGCTCATTCCCGAATCACGAAGCAAACCCACTGGAACCGGCCAACCTGGTGGACCTGCAGGACTTCGTCCGCCGAACCGGGGCCGACATCGGCCTGGCCTTCGACGGTGACGCCGACCGCTGCTTCGTCGTCGACGAACTCGGTCAACCGGTCACGCCATCGGCGGTCACCGCCCTGGTGGCGGCTCGGGAGTTGGCCCGTGAGCCCGGCGCCACGGTGATCCACAACCTGATCACCTCCCGGGTGGTCCCGGAGGTGATCACCGAGAGTGGCGGAACTCCGATGCGCTCCCGGGTCGGGCACTCCTACATCAAGGCCCTGATGGCCGACAGCGGGGCGATCTTCGGCGGTGAACACTCCGCGCACTACTACTTCCGGGACTTCTGGGGCGCCGACTCCGGCATGCTTGCCGCCCTGCATGTGCTGGCCGCCCTCGGCGGGCAAGACCGGTCGCTGTCGCAATTGATGGCCGACTACCAGCGCTACGCTGCTTCCGGGGAGATCAACTTCCGGGTTGACGATGCACCGAAATGCGTTGCAGCGGTGCTCGATTCGTTTGCAGATCGGACCGTTGCAACCGACGGACTCGATGGTGTCACCGTCGACCTCGGTGACGGCGCGTGGTTCAACCTGCGCACCTCCAACACCGAGCCGCTGCTGCGGCTCAATGTCGAGGCCCGCACCGCGGCGGCGGTTGACGCAATAGTCACCCAGGCGGCCGAACGGATCTCGGCGACATGAGCGCCGCCCACGCCACAGTCGATCTCGACGACACCGAAGGACTGCTGGAGGCCGACCGCGACGGACTGTTGCGCGCCGCGGCGATGGCCGGCGCCCAGGTGCGCGCGACGGCCGCCGCGGTCCAGGAGGGTGCCCTGCAGCAGATCACCGGCGGGCAGCGGCCCAGAACGGTGATCTGGCTCGCCGGGCGGGGGTCGGCAGCCTCCGCGGGGGCGATGCTCGCCGCCGCTCTCGGTGCCACCGCCGGTTCGCCGCTGGTGCAGGCCGCCGAAGCGCTGCCGTGGATCGGCCCCCGGGATGTCTTGATCGTCGCCGGGGACGATCCCGGCGA
>NZ_JBILVF010000215.1:0-4214 GCF_044370595.1 Mycobacterium sp. | reverse complement strand
TGCGCTGGCGGCGGTGATGGCGGTGTCGATGCTGCGCAAGCAGCGCCTGGGCCCGGTATGGCTGGTGGCCGCCGGCTACGCGGTCGCCTGCCAGGTGCCGATCTATCTGATGCGCTCGTCGGCCTTCACCGCCCTGGAACTGGCCCAGACGTTGCGGTATCTGCCCGATCTGGTGGTGATGCTGGCGCTGCTGGCGGCGGTCGGGTTCTGCGCGCCCAACCGGGTCGGTGCGGCGTGGCTTAACCCATCCGCTGCGCGTCGGGCGGTGGTCGCGACCCTGGGGGTGGGCTTCCTGGCCAGCAGCCTGGTCTCGACAAGGACGTTCCTGGTGAGCTGGCAGGACAACCCGACGAAGTCCTATCTGCGCACTGCGGTTGCGGCGCTGTCTCAGGCGCGGGCCGCATCACCGGCGCCGATGCTGGATCAGGAGGTCGATCCGCTGATCCTGCAGCGGGTGGTGGGGCCGGAGAATCTGGCCAGTCACCTGTTCGCCCTGATCGGTGACCGGCCGGAATTCAGCGGCTCCACCGACCTGCTGCGCATGCTCGATTCGGGCGGGCGACTGGTCGATGCGGAGGTGACGTGGGTGCGCAGGATCGTGCCGGGGCCGGCGCCGCAGTGCGGCTACTTCGTCTCCTCCGAGGCCCAGCCCGACTCCGTTGTCCAGATGCCGCTGGACGGGCCGCTGTTGCCGGCCGACTGGACTGCTGAGATCAACTACCTGGCCAACGCCGAAGGCAGCCTTGTTGTTTCGCTGCCGGTGGGCGTGCAGACGAAGGTGACCGTCAAGCCCGGTCTGAACCGGGTCTACGTCCGGCTCTCCGGCGCCGGTGAGGCCATCACGGTGCGGCCCGCCACTGCCGCGTTGGCCGTGTGTGTGGCCTCGGGCCCGGTGGGTTATCTGGCTGCGCGCGGGACGGGTTAGATCAGCCTGCGCGGGGCTATCCGCGCGGGCGGGTCTGGCCGATGATCTCCGCGACCTTGCTGCGCACCTCACGGGCGGCCATGGTGGTGGCGATGGCGGCCATCTGGAGGGCCACCTCGCGGTCATCGCTGAGCACATAGCTCGCCGCGGTGTCGACGACGTCGGCGAAGTGCTTGCGCAACACCGCCTCGATGCGCGACAGCGCGAACTCGGCGCACTCCAGGGGGACGCAGCCGCGCAACAGGTGAAAGACGTCGGCGTCGATCCGGCGGTACATCTGTTGGGCGTAGACCCGCCCGGACAGCGCGATGCCGCCCGGCTGGGCGAGCATGACCTGCTGACCGGCGAGCTTGGCCACCAGCGGCTCCATGGAGCACATGCACAGTTGGACGAAACAACTGGCCAGTTCCGCGGCGACCACACCGGCCAGCGGGTCATCCAGGTCGGCGAGGTCGACGCTGTCGGGCAGGGGCTGGGGCGGGGTCGTCTCGAACATGTGACTCAGTGTCCCCGGGGGGTCTGACATTGAGCGCCCGCCGCCGCGCAGCGACGGCTGCGCTCCTCAGCGAGTTGCGGGCCGGCCCCTGCTCGCACGCAGCCCGCCAGAGTCGGGTCCCGATTCTGCTGCCGTCGCGGCGGATCGTCGCGGCTGCCGCTGCGCCCCAGTCTCCAGGGACCCAGTCTCCGGCGCTGCAGTCTCCGGCGCTGCAGTCTCCGGCGCTGCAGTCTCCGGCGCTGCAGTCGGACTGGTGACTGCGGACGCGTCGTTGCCGGCGGCGGTCGGGGCGGGTGCTGGGGCCGCCGGGTCGGCGCCGGGCTCGTCGATCGGGGAGTCGGTCGACGCGTCGGGAGTCGACGCCGTCCGCGTGACCGGCGCTGGGGCCTGCGCATCACCGACGGACACGGCTGCGGGCAGGGCAACGTCATTGACTGAGGAAGCTGGAAGAACCGACTTTGGGGTGGCCGATGCCGGGTTGAGCAGTTGGCGGAATGCCTCCCAGGATTGCTGTAGGGCCGGTGCGAAGTTGGGCCCGAGACCGAGTACGGCCGGCGTGGGCTCACCGAAGGACACCGAGCGGTCGTAGCCTGCCTCGATCAGCGGCCGGAGTACGGGTTCGATGGCGTCGGCTAGCCGCGACAGTCCGACAGCGTAGAGCGGGGACAGGACCGGCAGTTCGGCGGTCGGGACGAAGTGATAGACGGTGTCTTCATAGCGCGACACAACCGGTTTGACGTAGTTCGGGCTGGCCGGATCCAGCGAGATCGGATCGATGAACAGGTTCAGGACATTGATCACCGGGGCCAACCAGGGCGCCGACCCCGATACCGGCAGGGTGAAATGCAGCAGGTAGCCCATCAGTGAATTCACCACAGCCAGGGCGTTGAGTGTGTACTTGGGGAAGTCGGCGAACGGGTCGTACTGCCGGAATACCTCGTGGGTGGTGTTACCCGTCTTGGTCGGCGCAAAGACCAGGGGCGTCCACGGGGTTAGTCCCAGTCCGTTGAAACGTGACATCAGCCCGCCGTTGGGGATGTTGGTGTTGCCGACTTGAACGAACGTCGTCGGAGGAACAGCGCCGCCGTCGGCCCGCACGTCGGCCAGCCGCTCGTCGAACATCGAGGCGATGAAGGCGCTTTGGGAGTATCCGAACACCACCACGGGGGTGTTGGGCTGCCCGTCCGTGGTGTTCTGGGCGACGATCTCGTCGTATTTGTCGGTGAGGATTTCATACCCCACCCGGGTCGAGTCGTTGTACGTCAAAGCGGTGATTCCGCTCAGCGGCCAGAGGTCCTGGGGTGTGCGCAACGGCACACCGGTGTAGCCCGGTCCCACCAGTGGGCGGATGTAGGCATCCAAAACCGCGGCCTGGAACTGTGGAGTCACCTCGGGGGTGAACGTGCCGTTCATCGTGATCGCCGCCTGGGTGGCAGCCAGATCGACGGCCGGAAACTCGACCCGCGTGAGGGCGGGTGCGTTCAGTACACATGTCCCGACAGTGGACATCGCCACCAGAGTGGCGGCGGCTCCGCGGGAAAATCGGTGGGCCACTGATGGCGTCGAGGATGTGTCCGGGAAATCAAGCATGCTCGGCAACTTACTCCCGGGTCACAAAGGCCTCGTCGAAACCACAAATTCCTTCCCAGACAGCAGCCGGCCCCGCCCCCAGGGGTGGGGGCGGGGCCGGGTGTGCACTCCCGGGTGTGTGTCCGGGGCGGTCCAGGCCTGCGGTCAGGGGGTTCCGGGGGTGCCGGGGGTGCCGTTGACCTGAACCGCCGAGGGGCCCAGGGCGACCGCTTCCCCACCGTCCCCACCGGACCCACCATCACCACCGGGTGCGGCGTCACCGCCGTCCCCGCCGTCACCACCCTCCGCGCGCACCCCGATCCCACCCGAGGACGCGCCCTGGGCGAACGCGGTCCCACCAGCACCGCCGTCCCCGCCGATCAGCCCGCCGGCACCGCCGTCACCGCCGTCCCCGGACAACGCCTTAGACCGGGTCCCGGTCGCCGTCGCCGACCCGCCGGACCCACCAGCCCCACCGGTGCCCGCACCGGCACCGCCACCGGCACCGCCGGCCCCGGCTTTCGCGACCGCATCAGTGCCGGTCACCGTGGCATCACCACCATTACCCCCGGCACCACCGGCGATCCCGCCGGACCCGCCGGCACCACCATCACCGCCGGTGGAGGTCAACCGGTTCCCCACGATCGTGCCCAGACCACCATCACCGCCGTCACCGCCGACACCCAGGATCCCGGCATCACCACCAGCACCACCATCACCACCATCAGCGACGCTGTCCACGGTGTCCCCGTCACCACCATCACCACCATTGCCCGAGGGCACCGTCGAGGACCCATCAGCCCCGTCATCACCGCCGCCGCCGCCGGCGCCACCGGTACCCACCGCGCCACCGGAACCACCAGCGCGCCCCAACCCGTCAAAGGGCAACAACGGATCAAAACTCAGATAGGTGCCGCCATCACCACCATCACCACCGGTGGTGTGCGTCGGTGTGCCCGCCGCGCCGTCCCCGCCGTTACCGGCCGCACCCAGATCACCACCATCCCCGCCATCACCGCCGGACCCGTTGGTGCCACCCACACTGTTCCCGCCGTCACCACCATCACCGCCGACCCCGGAGGCCGCCCCGTCACCACCATCACCACCGGCGCCGTTGCGGATCGCAAACGTCGGATCACCATCCGCGCCGTCCCCGCCGACACCGGAAGCACCGCCGGCACCACCAGCACCGCCGTTACCGGCCACCCCGGTACCCGGGGCGTT
>NZ_JBILVF010000213.1:0-4227 GCF_044370595.1 Mycobacterium sp. | reverse complement strand
GACCTCTTCGCCGTTGTAGAGCATCGGGGCATTGTCCTTCTCGCCCTCGCCGATCACCACCACCCCGCGCATCGACACCGAGTTCACCAACTGGCGCATGGCGTCGACGGCAGCGCCGTCGCCGCCCTCCTTGTCTCCGCGACCCACCCAGCGGCCGGCGGCCATCGCCCCGGCCTCGGTCACCCGCACCAGTTCCAGGGCCAGGTTTCGGTCGGGGGCTTCGCGGCGGCGGACGTCAGACATGGGCAAGATTGTCCCAGAACCGCTGGACGGGCCCAGACCTGGGATACTGGCAGCTGTGACCCGCCCTGACCCCGATGCGGCCGAGTACCAGCCCGATCCCGGCGATCAGGCGACCTCCCGTCTCGAAGACACCATCCTCCCGGCTCCCAGACCGCCCAAGCCCCGGGTCCTTCAGGACGGCCGCGACATGTTCTGGTCGCTGGCGCCGCTGGTGGTGGCTTGCATGCTGCTGGCCGGTCTGGTCGGCATGTGCTCGTTCCGGCCCACCGGACCGGCCGACGGTGAACCGCCGACCTACGACGCCGCCAGGGCACTGCAGGCCGACGCCGGCGCCGTCGGCTACCCGGTCCGGCTGCCCAAGCTGCCGGAGGGCTGGCAGGCCAACTCCGGAACCCGCAGCGGCATCGAGGCCGGCCGCACCGACCCGGCCACCGGCGCCAAACTCTCCGCGGTGACCAGTCGGGTTGGCTACATCGCACCGTCAAAGATGTACGTCAGCCTGACCCAGAGCAACGCCGACGAGACCGCGCTGGTCCGGTCGATCCAGAAGTCGGTGTATCCCACCGGTACCGAGGAGGTCGGCGGGGTCACCTGGATCGTCTACCAGGGCGGTGAGGACACCGAGCCGGTGTGGACCACCCGCCTGCAGGGTCCGCAGGGCCAGGTCCAACTGGCGATCACCGGCGCGGGTAAAGCCGAGGACTTCCGGGCACTGGCACTGGCGACCCAGACTCAGCCGCCGCTGGCGCCGACCCGATAGGAACACCATGAAAGCTCCCGAAGCGGACCTCTCCGGCTGGGTTTGTGAATCGTTCACCGCCGAAGGTTTCACCTACGCCGTCTACCGCAAGGGCTCCGGCCCCGGGGTGGTGCTCATTCCCGAGATGCCCGGGGTGCATCCCGGCGTGCTCGCGCTGGGAAACCATTTGGTGGACAACGGCTTCACCGTCGCGATCCCGTCGCTGTTCGGCACGCCGGGCGCCCCGGCTCGGGGCGTGGGTTTGGTCCCCACGCTGGTGCGGGGTTGTGTGGCCAAGGAGTTCGCGGCGTTCGCGCTGAACAAACAACGTCCGGTGACCCGATACCTGCGGGCACTGGCGCGCGATCTCAAAGCCAGGGCGGGCGGCAAGGGTGTCGGCGTGATCGGGCAATGCTTCACCGGGGGTTTCGCGCTGGCCGCCGCGGTGGACGACAGTGTGCTGGCCTCGGTGCTCAGTCAGCCGTCGGTGCCGCTCGCGCTCAGCGCGGCGCACAAGCGTGACCCCGGATTCTCCGAGGGGGAGATGAAGGTCATCGAGAAACGGGCCGCCGAGGGTGGGCTGTGCGCATTGGGGCTGCGGTTCAGCGGCGACCCGATGGCTCCAGCGGAGCGGTTCAAGACCCTCAAAGATCGGCTCGGCGACAACTTCGAGGTCATCGAAATCGATTCCGCCCCAGGCAACGCCGGTGGTTTCGGCCGGATCGCGCACTCGGTGCTGACCCTCGAGGTACGTGAGGTCGACGGGCAACCCGCCTACGAGGCCCGCAAGCGGGTGGTGGACTTCCTCAAAGAGCGCTTGGCCTAGACGATTCCGGGGCGCTTTCCGCATCCGGGCCCACCGGCAGGACGGTCTCGGAAACCTGCTCGCCGGCTTCCCTGGCAGCCTTGTCCTTTCGGCGTCTGCCGAACAGTGTGCGCTCGTCGCCGGACTCGTCGCGGTCCTCTTCTTCGTCATCCTCCTCGTCCTTCATCTCGATGCCCTTGTACACCGCCAGGTACACCGAGATCGTGGTGACGATCAGGATCATCAGCACCGGGCCGACGATGATGCCAAAGAACCCGAACATCGCGATGCCGGAGAACACCGACAGCAGCATCAGCGCGGAATCCAGGCGCGCCTCTTTCGGAACCAGGATGGGCCGCAGGAAGTTGTCGATGTTGGTGATGGCGAAGATGTGGAACAGCACCACGAACAAACCCCCGGCGATATTGCCGAAGAACATCATCCCGATGCCGAACGGGATCGTCACGATGCCGCTTCCCAGCGGGACCACCGACAGCGCCGTCAGCAGGATCGCGAAGATGAAGAAGGCGTCGTGGAAGCCGGCGATGTAGATCGACACCGCGCCGAGGGTGCCTTGAATCACCGCAATGATGAACTGGCCCTTGACGGTTCCCTTGACCATTGCACCCATCTTCGCCAGGTACAAGTCAGTGACCTCTTCACCGAGCGGGTTGAGCCGGCGGATCAAGGTGATCAGTTCGGTCTTGTTGACCAGAAACGAGATCAGCACGTAGAGGAAGATGATCGCCGAGGTGATGAAGCCGATCGCGCCGCCCGCGACTCCGGTGAGGGTGCGCAGCAGCCACTCGCCGATGGTCTGGGCCAGCGCCCCGAGATTGTCACGCAGCGACTCCACGCTGATCTGCGGCGTTTGGAACGGCAGCTTGGCCAGCAGTCCGTTGACCGTGCCGATGGCCCTTTCCCCGAGGGCGTTGAGGTCTGCGGTTCGGGCCCACTCGGCCGCCGCGATCAGCATTCGTGAGATCTGCAGGGTCGCGATGGAGATCACAGCCGAGATGGGGATGACGACGGTTGCCAGAGCGGCCAGCACGGTCACCGCGGTGGCCAGTCCGCCGTTGAACCTGGCCTTGAGCCGGTTGTAGAGCGGTGCGAACAGGTAGGCCACGATGGCGGCGATCACGATCAACATGAAGTAGCGGCGCAGGAAGTAGGCACCGAACAGCAGGGCTATGCCGGTGACGATGGCCAGCGCGCGCTTCTGGGCGAGCGTGAACTCGGTCTTCACCGGGCTGGGCTCCAGTTCGCGGTCTTCACCGCACTACTGTCCCATGAGCTTGGTCAGATGCTGGTGAATGTTGGGGTAGCGCTTGAGGTGCGCGCCGCCGTTGAGGTCGAGGATCTCCCCGGTCATCCACGCCGACTGCGGCGAGCACAGGAACGCCACCGCCGCGGCAACATCCTCCGGGGTGCCGACCCGGCCCAGCGCGGTGTTCTCGACGTACTCCTCCACCACGCCGGGGATGGCCGCGGCGCCCTCGGTCAGCGGGGTGTGCACGAACCCGGGGGCGACGGCGTTGACCCGTATGCCGCGCGGCCCGAGTTCCAGGGCCGCCACTTGGGTAAGCATGGACAGCCCGGCTTTGGCCGCGCAGTAGGCGCTCATCCCAATCGCGGGCTGACGGGCGTTCAGCGAGGTCAGCGACACCACCGAACCGCCTTCCCGCAGATGCCGACCGGCGTGCTTGATGACGAGGAACGCACCGTTCAGGCAGACGTCCACCACCGACCGGAACTGCTCGGCATCCAGGTCGGTGATCATCCCGAACCCGCTGAAACCCGCGCAGTTGACCACCGCATCCAGCTCACCGACTTCATCGAACAGTCGCGCCACACTGTCCTCGTCGATGACCTCGACCGCTGCCCAGGTGTGCGGGGCGCCGAGTTCAGCGGCGCGCTGCCGGGCCAAGTCGGTGTTGCGGTCGCCGATGGTCACATGGAAGCCGTCGGCGGCCAGTGATCGGGCCGTGGCCCAACCGATGCCGGATGCGCCGCCCACGACGACGGCTATCCGCTGATTCGTGCTCATGATGTCCTCCGATCGACCTGCGGTGCACCCCACTTGCGGCGTATCGCTTCCCACGGATCGGCGAAGCGGCCCGGCAGGCCGTAGTAGGGCGACCTTCGTTTCAGATACTGCCGCGCCAGCGGTGCGACCAGTCTCAGTGGATAGCGTTTCCAGCCGGCCTTGGTCGCTGTCTCGGCCAGCAACTGCGGCCATGAATGGTGTTGGTGGCCAAGCACTTCCTGGGCGGTGGCGGTGTCCATCCAGTCGGTGGCGAACCAGCCGGCGTCGTCGTCGGGGTCGCCGGGCCGCCCGGGTGGTAGGCCGTCGACGAGGCCGAGAGCGGCGGCGGTCTTGCGCGCGACCTCACCCTGGCGCAATCGGTGCGAGTCGTCCCCCCGATGAGCAGGGTCTGGC
>NZ_JBILVF010000212.1:0-4247 GCF_044370595.1 Mycobacterium sp. | reverse complement strand
GCTATCTGGAGGGCTGGTACGCCCTGCGCTAGTCTTCATTACAGTTTGCTGAGTATGCGGTCCAAGGAGGAAGTGAATAGTCGCGATGCAAGGCGGTTCCATTGAGTGACGTTGCTGGTGCAGGCGCTGACGCGCGCAAGATGTTGTCTCGGCGGACGGTTCTCGGTGGCCTTGCTGTAGCCGGTTTTGGGGCTATCACTCCGGGGTGTTCGTCGAAGCCCGCCCTACCCGCTGGGGTGGGCGAGACGAGCTCGATGAACGGCGATGCCGTTAAGCCGAACATCGTCTTCATCCTCAGCGACAATCTCGGTTACGGCGAAGTCGGCGCGTACGGGGGCGGCATCACCCGCGGCGCCCCGACACCCCGGATTGACTCACTGGCCACCGACGGCACCCGCTTCCTCAACGCCAACATGGAAACCCAGTGCACCCCAAGCCGTTCCAGCCTGCTGACCGGTCGCTGGGCCATTCGGTCCGGCACCCACTCCGTCCCGTTCGGCGGCGTCGCCGACGGCCTCACGCAATGGGAAGTGACCATCGGCGAGGCACTGTCCGACGCGGGGTATGCCACCGGCTATTTCGGCAAGTGGCACCTCGGCAGCCACGACGGCCGCCTGCCCAACGACCAAGGGTTCGACGAGTGGTTCGGCATTCCCCGCACCACCGACGAATCGTTATGGCCGTCCTCGCCGGGATGGTCGCCCGACATCATGCCGGCCGAGCAAATGATGGAAGGCCGCAAAGGCGAGAACAGTCGTCCGCTCGGGATCTACGACGTCGAGCAGCGACGCCTCATCGACGCAGAGATCACCCGCCGCGCGGTGTCCTACATCGACAAGAACAGTAAGTCCGACCAACCCTTCTTGGCCTACGTGGCGCTCACCCAACCGCACCTGCCCACCGAACCCAACCCCGCCTTCAAGGGCCGAACCGGAAACGGCGATTGGGCCGACATGCTCGCCGAAATGGATTCCAACGTCGGGCAAATCCTCGACGCAGTCGACCACGACGGCATCCGAGACAACACGATCGTCATCTTCACCAGCGACAACGGCCCCGAGTTCATCCGGCCCTGGGACGGCTGGGCGGGCCCGTGGCGGGGTCAGTACTTCACCGCACTCGAGGGCGGTATCCGGGTGCCATTCATGATCCGCTGGCCGGGAAAGATTCCGGCCGGCCGGGAAACCAACGAGATCATCCACGGCGTCGACATGTTCGCCACGCTGGCCCGATTCGCCGGCGCGAAAGTGCCCACCGACAGACCATTCGACAGCCTCGACCAATCCGACTTCTTCCTCGGCAAGACCGACAAGTCAGCGCGCGAGAGCTTCCCGGTCTGGTGCGCCGACCGACTCCAGGCCGTCAAATGGCGAAACTGGAAAGTTCACTTCTACCGGCAGGACACCATGTTCGACCCGCCGGCCAAGTACCCGGTGCCGATGATCTACAACCTCTTCACCGACCCCCGCGAAGAAAAACCGACCCCCGATTCGTGGGTGGTGGGTCCTGTTCTCAAGGTCGTCAGCGACTTCGACAAGAGCGTCAAAGAGCATCCACTGATACCGATGGGCACCCCAGATCCCTACCGGCCCTGAAAAGCGCAAGACTCCTGGCGACTAGGCCGGCAGTTCGCTTCCGCTTCGCGCCGTCTCCCCCGGAGGTTCGCTTTCCGCGGTACCTCTTCACCAGGCGGCTCGAGATGACGCACAACCGTACGGTTCTCGGATTCGCCACGAATAGCCGACAAACCCTCTCGTCACGTTGACCGGAAATTCGCCGCACCAGCAGTCCATCGCAGTGGCGGAATTCCTCTTTTCGTGGCGGAGAAGGTTGGAGGACAGGGGCGGCGGCATCATAAAGTGACCGCATGTGTACCAACTTCAAAATCAAGCCTGCCGCGGACGGCACCGTTGTGGTGGGGCGCACCATGGAGTTCCCCGACCTCATTCCGTGGGAGGTCCAGGTTGTGGCGGCGGGGCTGCCGCGTACTTCTGCCGGGGTGAAGAACGGTATCGCCTGGACGCCGCAGTGCGGCATCCTCGGCATGGGTGCCTGGGGTGACGGGCTTCTTGCAGATGGCATGAACACCGAGGGACTGAGTGCTCACGCGCTGTACATGGCCGGGTTCTGCGACTACGCGGACCCGAAAGGCGCGGGCAACGACATCGGCGAGATGGATGTCATCGCCTACCTGCTGGGTACCTGCAAGAACATTGGGGAGGCCAAGGCCACCGCGGCAGGCATGAACGTGGTGGGCGTTGACCCGGGCTTGGGGTTCACTCCGCCGCTGCACTTCCTGCTGCACGACGCCACGGGCTCGGCGGCCATCGAATTCCGCCCCGAGGGAATGCGCATCGTCGACAACCCCACCGGGGTGGGCACTAACGGGCCGTTCCTCGACTGGCACATCACCAACCTGCGCAACTACGTGGGCATCTCGTCGGCCAATCCCACCACCACGGTGGGCGAGAACACCCTTCACCCGCTCGGGCAGGGCGGCGGACTGCGGGGATTGCCCGGCGATTACACCCCGCCCTCACGGTTCATACGTGCGGCCGCGCTGATGGCGCTCATCGACGAGCCCGCCGATGCCGCATCTGCCGAATCGGCATGCCTGCACGTGATCAACAGCTTCGACATTCCGGCGGGCATCATCACCGAGGAGCTCAAACCTGGTCAGGTGGTTGACGAGGTCACACGATGGGCGACGGTGTGCAATCTCACCGACCGCCGGTACGGCTACCGAACGATCGACGATCCAGTGCCGTACGTAGTGGACTTGACCACGACAGACTTCTCGACAAGCCGTCGCACCCCCGTTCCGGGCGCCGCGCGGTTCACGCCCGTCACCGTGTAGGTGGGGGGCGCGTCACCTCCGTCGCAGCGGCCAGGGGATATGGTTCGGCTGCCTGGAAGTGAACCGCCCGAGACCATTACGCACGGGGGGCGAATAGCTGGACAACCGTACGGTTCTCGGATTCCCCACGAAAAGCGGAAAAACCGCCTCGCCAAGTAGAGCCGAACAGTGTCGAATGCCGAGCTCACCGTGGTGTCGGTTCGCCAACGGAAAAACGGAACCTACAGTTGCTGCTGTAGTAGGTTTTCAACTTTGACTGCACTTCGGGATTGATTGACTGCACTTGGGCTGCACTTGTGCAGCGGTCTCAAGACCGTTGGTTCGGTCCGCGCCACCAGCAGCGCGCTGGGGTCTCTCAACCGGGTACGAGTTCGGATCACCGACTTTCATCGGGCCCGGTATGCGGCGCTGAAGCGGCCCGACTAGACCGGTGGGTCGTCGGCGCTGCGATTCATCGTTGACCGCAGCACCTGCTAGGTTGCCCACCATGGGCATTGTGAATAAGGGTCTGGGTATGGCGGCTGGCCTCGCCTGCTTCGCCGTAGCATTGGCAGGTCCGGCATCGGCTGACACTCTCAACACCACGACATGTTCTCAACAGCAGATCATGTCCTCGCTTCAGCAGAACACCCCCATCATCTGGGGCCAGATCAGTCGCGATCCGCAAACGGAGCAGAAGCTGCGGGTGGCACTGGATGTACTCCTGGCGCTTCCTCCGGGCCAGCGTGAGCAGGAGGCGAATACTATTGAGCAGGCCCTCGGCAAGAATCAGTTGACTGACATCAGCGATGACGTCATCAACGCCTCTGGCGGGCCGATCGGCAGAGCCGTCAACGCTTGCAAAAACTTCTGAGCTAGACGGTATGGAGGCTGACCTGGGGCCGAAGGCCTCGGGCTGCAATCGGACGTGGGTTGCCGGCAGCGGGTGAACACTCGCTCCGGTAGAGCCACAGTTGCAGACCGGAGGCTTCCGGTGAGTTTCAACGGTACGAGCGTGGGTTTGGACGTGCACGCGCTTTCGGTGGTCGCGCATGCGCTCTCGGCGCAACGCGCGCGCGGACGCCAAGTCGATGTCGGCGATGAGGCAGCAGCGGTCAATCGACGGACCTGATAACGCCCATCGGCCGGCGCCCCCATCCTCAATGACTAGATCAACTAGTCTGATTGGTCAGATAGCGGTACCCTCGTGTGATGAAGACCGTGTCGAGCACTGAGGCCAAGTCCCAGTTCAACGCGCTGCTCGCAGAGGTTGAGCGCACCGGTTCGCCGGTGACGATCACCAGCCGGGGCCGGCCGGTGGCCGTACTGTCGCCCTTGCGGCCGCGGCCGCGGTCCTTCGGGCAGCTTCCGAACATGGCGATCGGTGCCGATTTCGACGAGCCGCTGCCAG
>NZ_JBILVF010000080.1:0-14877 GCF_044370595.1 Mycobacterium sp. | reverse complement strand
AGCTCCGAAACCACAAGTACGGTCCGAGGTATCGGCCGCCGGCGAGACGCCCCAGCTGATAGCACTCGACAGTGCAGCCGGGACGCCATTGCTTAGATAGTCTATGTACCGCTAGGCTGATCCGGTGATACCAGACTGGACGGGTGTCTAAATTGAGGGCCTTTCGGGGCTGCTCACTGCGCTCACTGCGCTCACTGCGCCTACGGCCCTGAGGGGCGGAAGTTGGCGTGTCGGGAGGGACCCCCCAGCATGTGCTGCTGTAGGTTCCCAACGCTTAAAAACAAAGATGGACCGGATTTAGGGGTGCGTTTAGTGCTGGATATTCAGGAGTTGTTCAGGTCAATCGTGGTACTGAATTCCCTTTTCGCATCCATTGCTTGGTGTTTAGCCAGACCGAATTGGGCCTCGATGACTTCAACCCTTGTGTTGTCCGCTATCTGGCCATTCGTCGATACACCGTTAAAAGGGCAGTTACTAATGGGCATCAGCATCCACAAAGGCGTCACCCAGAGCGACCTTATCTCGGTGCTCGCTGTGGTTGTCGTAGCGATCCAACTCGCCAGGCTGATCATCAAGGCTCGACGTAATCCTGCCCATGTGGATAAGGATCCGTGCTGAAAATTCCGGGCGGGTACCTGTAACTTGCGGCCAGCCGCGGGGTGAGTTGGTTTTTGACTCGGGGGGCGTTTTTCTTGCCCTTGGGGTACGACGATGGGCACCGAGGGGGAAGTTGCCCCGATAATCGGCTAGCTGTGGGGTGGCAGCCCGGTTACCGGAAAACCGACCGGGAAAGCCGGAAAGGTCGATGACTACGCCGGGTCAGTTTCGGCACCGCCACGTTGACGGTGACCGGAAGGCCCAGCAGCAGCGGTTCGGCGTCCACCGTTCCCGCACCAGACCCGGTTTTGGTGGCTCTCGCCGCCGAACTTCAGCTTGCGAAGCTGCGCCCACCCGAACGGGTCAACGTGAATGTGCGGCGGGGTGCCGCCGTTGGCCTGAAGCTGCGCCATCAAGCCGACTAGCTGCTGCGACGGCTGTGGTCGTTTGGTGCCCTCGGTGAGATTCGAACTCACACTGCACGGGTTTTGAATCCGTTTCCTCTGCCAGTTGGGATACGAGGGCGGTTCGGCGGAGCCCACGATAGTGGGGCGCATCGGTGGAATCCAACGATAGTTGACCCGTTGCGGCCCCGGTTCGCCGCCTGCCGTTGACCGCGCCACAATGACCCCCATGACGCCCCCCGAGAGCGACCCGAACTCCAACCCCGACGAGCGCACCCGGCCGCGGGTTCTCATCGCCGAGGACGAGGCGCTGATCCGCCTTGATCTGCGCGAGATGCTGCGCGAGGAGGGCTACCAGGTCGTTGGCGAGGCAGGCGATGGTCAGGAGGCCGTCGACCTGGCGGAAAGCCTGAAGCCGGATCTGGTCATCATGGACGTCAAGATGCCGCGACGCGACGGTATCGACGCGGCGGCTGAGATCGCCGCCAAACGAATCGCCCCAGTTGTTGTGCTCACCGCCTTCAGCCAGCGCGACCTGGTCGAGAAGGCGCGCGACGCAGGCGCGATGGCCTACCTGGTCAAGCCGTTCTCGATCAGCGATCTGGTGCCTGCCATCGAGGTTGCCCTGAGCCGGTTCGCCGAGATCGCCCAGCTGGAGCGGGAGGTCGCGGAGTTGGGCGAGAGGCTGGAGACACGCAAGCTGATCGAGCGGGCCAAAGGCCTGCTCCAGGCCGAACACGGCATGAGCGAGCCCGAGGCGTTCAGCTGGATGCAGCGCGCCGCCATGGATCGGCGCACCACCATGAAACGCGTCGCCGAGGTGGTCCTGGAGACGCTGCAGCCGCCCGGGGCGGCCTCGTCGCCCGACTGAGCACGGGGTTTCGCAGGGTCCCGCGCGCGGTCTGCCCGCCGGTTGGCTATGTTCTACCGCAAGTATCGACGGCAGGTCATCAGCGGCCTGCCGGAATGGATCGCAACACCCGGAGGTGGAACTTGCCGAATTACGCAGCACGAGGTGCAATCGCGGCCAGCTCGGCGGCACTGTTGATGTTCGGCATCGCCGGGTGCAGCCAACCCGCTCCGAGCAACGAGTCGTCGGCAGGTACGACCGCCGCCCAGGGAGAGGCCGCTGCGCCCGTCGATCTGAACATCGTCGAACAGGTCCAGGTCGACCAGGACGGTAACGAGGTCAAGCCTGCGGCTGGCGCGACGCCCGCCGACCCGGCTGGCGACGGCAAAGCGACCTGCTCGCCGGTCAAAATCGCCATGGCAGGCGCTCTTAACGGTCCGGATGCCGCGCTCGGCATCAACATCAAGAACGGCGTGCAGATGGCGCTGGACAAACATAACGCCGCCAATCCGGGATGCCAGATCGAACTGCGCACCTTCGACACCGAAGGTGACCCTCAGAAGGCCACCGCTATCGCGCCGCAGATCGTCGACGATGAAGCGATCATCGGTCTGATCGGCCCGGCGTTCTCCGGGGAGACCAAGGCGACCGGCGGAGTGTTCGACCAGGCCGGCCTGGTCGCCGTGACCGCCTCCGCTACCAACGTGACGCTGTCCGAGCAGGGTTGGACAACCTTCCTGCGCGGCCTTGCCAATGACGGCGTTCAGGGCCCCTCGGTCGCCAACTACATGAAGAACACCCTCGGGGACAAGAAGATCTGCGTCGTCGACGACAGCACCGACTATGGCACCGGCCTGGCCAAGGCCGTCCGCGACACCCTCGGGCCGGTCGCCGAGGCGGCCTGCAACATCTCGGTCAAGAAGGGCGACAAGGACTTCTCCGCAGCAGTGACCCAGGTCAAGGGTCAGTCGCCGGACTCGGTGTTCTACAGCGGCTACTACGCCGAGGCGGCACCGTTCGTCCAGCAGTTGCGGGACGCCGGTTACACCGGCAAGTTCGCCAGCGCCGACGGCACCAAGGACCCCGAGTTCGTCAAGCAGGCGGGTTCGTCGGCCAAGGACGCCATCTTGTCCTGCCCCTGCGGGCCGGCCGGTGCGGCCTTCTCCGACGAGTACACCAAGAAGTTCGGCCAGGCTCCCGGCACCTACAGCACCGAGGGTTATGACCTGGGCACCATTCTTGCCAAGGGCATCGGCTCCGGAGCGGTCACTCGCGAGGCGCTCTTGGACTACACCAAGAAGTACGACGGGCAGGGTGTGGCTCGCAAATACCAGTGGACCGACACCGGTGAACTTACGACGACCCTGATCTGGATCTACAAGGTCCAGTAACTGTTTCCACGGGGGCCCGTGTTGTGGTTTCCGACAACTATTGAGCCGGAGGGTAGAACGTGGGCGACTTACGGACACGGAAGTTGATCGCAGCCAGTGCTGCGGGTCTGGCAGTGTTGGGTATCGCGGGATGTGCCGAACAGGCCAAGCCGGGCGATAAAGCCGCGCCGAGTGATCTGACGATCGTCGAACAGGTCCAGATCAGCCCTGACGGCACAGCGGTGAAGGCGGCTGAGGGCGCCGCCGCCCCCGTCGAGCCCGCCGGCGCCGGCAATGCGGTCTGCCCGCCCCTGTCCCTTGCGATGGCAGGTCCGCTCACCGGCGCGGACGCCCCGTTCGGCACCAACGTCAGAAACGGCGCCGAACTCGCCATCGAACTCCACAACGCCGCCAACCCGGACTGCCAGATCGAGTTGAAGCCTTTCGACACCGAGGGCGATCCGCAGAAGGCGACGTCGGTTGCGCCGCAGATCATCGATGACCCATCCATCGTCGGACTCGTCGGCCCGACCTGGTCCGGCGAGACCAAGGCGACCGGTTCGGCCTTCGACCAGGCCGGTCTGGTGGCGGTCACGCCGTCGGCCACCAACGTCGCGTTGTCCGACCAGGGCTGGAAAACCTTCTTCCGCGGATTGTCGAACGACGGCGTGCAGGGTCCGTCGCTGGCCAACTATCTGAAGAACACCCTCGGCATCAAGAAGGCGTGCGTCGTCGACGACAGCACCGACGCGGGCGTGGGCCAGGCTGGGGCCGTGCGCGACACCCTGGGCCCGATTGCCGACTCGGCCTGCAACATCTCGGTCAAGAAGGGCGACAAGGACTTCTCCGCGGCGGTGACACAGATCGTGAATCAGAAACCGGACGCGGTCATCTACGCCAGCTACTACACCGAAGCCGCACTGCTTCTGCAGCAGTTGCGTGAAGCCGGCTACACCGGTCTGTTCTCCGGTCCCGACGGCCTCAAGGACCCGCAATTCGTCAAAGCCGCAGGCGAATCCGCCAAGGGGGCGGTGCTGTCCTGCCCGTGCGGCCCGGCGACCGGTGCCTTCGCGGAGGCCTACAACAAGCAGTTCGGCCAGGCACCCGGCACCTACAGCCTGGAGGCCTACGACCTGACCACGATCCTGCTCAAGGGTATCGATTCCGGCGCCGTCACCCGCCCCGCCTTGCTGGATTTCGTCCGCAATTACGACGGGCAGGGTGTGGCCAGGAAGTACCAATGGACTGACAAGGGCGAGCTCACATCGGACCTGATCTGGATCTACAAGGTTCAGTAACACGTGATCCAGGAGTGCCTCAGCCAGTACGCCTGTTTCGCCAGTGACATCAGCTTCAACATCACCAATCTGCGCGACGGCTTCTGGCAGTACACCATCGACGGACTGGCTTGGGGCGCCATCTACGCACTCGTCGCAGTGGGCTACACCCTGGTGTTCGGGGTGCTGCGACTGATCAACTTCGCCCATTCCGAGATCTTCATGCTCGGCATGTTCGGGGCCTACTTCTGCCTGGATATGATCTTGGGCTTCACCCCCAGCGGCAACGCCTACAACCGGGGCGTAGCACTGACGCTGCTATATCTCGCTATCGCGATGCTGTTCGCCATGGCCGTATCCGGCGCTGCCGCAGTCGGATTGGAGGCAGTCGCCTATCGGCCGCTGCGAAAACGAAGTGCCCGCCCGCTGACCTTTCTGATTACCGCGATCGGCATGTCTTTCGTGCTGCAGGAGTTCGTGCACTTCGTGCTGCCGAAGATCATCAATGGGTACGGCGGAAGCAACGCGCAGCAGCCAATCATCTTGGTGCAGCCTAAGACCCAATTCCAGATCTTCGGTGCGAACGTCACCAACGTCACCCTGGTGATAGTCGGCGCCGCCCTCGTACTGGCACTGCTCATCGACGTCGTGATCAACCGGACGAAGTTCGGCCGCGGGATCCGGGCGGTAGCACAGGACCCGACCACCGCAACCTTGATGGGCGTCTCCCGCGAACGCATCATCATGACGACATTCCTCATCGGCGGAATCCTTGCGGGCGCGGCCGCACTGCTCTACACGCTGCGAGTCCCGCAGGGCATCATCTACTCGGGCGGCTTCCTGCTCGGCATCAAGGCATTCGCAGCGGCCGTGCTCGGGGGCATCGGCAACCTGCGCGGCGCTCTCCTCGGCGGTTTGATCCTCGGAGTGATGGAGAACTACGGGCAGGCCGTTTTCGGAACCCAGTGGCGCGATGTGGTTGCCTTCGTCCTGCTTGTCCTGGTGCTGCTGATCCGGCCCACCGGGATTCTGGGGGAAAGCCTCGGAAAGGCCCGGGCATGAGCCACCGGTCGCCGAACACCCTGCTGGCACCCGGCGACGCGCTGCGAGGTTGGTGGTCAGATCTGACCCGGATCCAGAAATGGGGCTTCGGCGTTCTGGCATTCGGCGCGCTGGCACTGCTGCCGCTCTACACCCCGCGGTTCCTAGACACCCCCGGGATCAGCTTCGGCGGCACCATGGCCCAGTTCGTGATGGTTGCCATCATCGCGGTGGGCCTCAATGTCGTGGTCGGCCAGACCGGTCTGCTCGACCTCGGCTACGTCGGTTTCTATGCCGTCGGGGCCTACACCGTTGCGTTGTTGACCAGCCCGGACAGTCCCTGGAACCGAATAGGCGAGGGCGGGCTGTTCAGCGAGAAGTGGGCCTGGTTGGCGTGCGTGCCCATCGCCATGGCCGTCACCGCGCTGAGCGGCCTGATCCTGGGCATCCCGACCCTTCGGGTGCGCGGCGACTATCTGGCGATCGTGACCCTCGGTTTCGGCGAGATAATCCGGTTGCTGGCCGATAACCTCGCCGAGACGACCAACGGTCCGCGCGGGCTCAACCAGGTCGCCTATCCCCGGGTGGGGGTGAGTGAAGATCTGCCCGACGGCGTGTTCTCCGCGGGAAACTCCAGTGGTGACGCGAACTATGGCACCTGGTGGTTCTGGCTAGGTCTGGCCATGCTGGTGGCGATCCTGATTCTGGTCGGCAACCTCGAACGCAGCAGGGTGGGCCGGGCCTGGGTGGCAATCCGTGAGGACGAGGATGCCGCCGAGGTCATGGGTGTCGACACATTCCGGTTCAAATTGTGGGCATTCGTCATCGGAGCGGCGATCGGGGGACTGTCCGGTGCGATTTATGCCGGACAGGTGCAGTACGTCGCCCCGCCGACCTTCAACATCATCAACTCGATGCTGTTCCTGGCTGCGGTGGTACTCGGCGGGCAGGGCAACAAACTCGGGGTCATCGTCGGGGCCTTCGTCATCGTGTACCTGCCCAACCGTTTGCTCGGCGTGCAATTCCTGGGAATCAACCTCGGCGACCTCAAGTACCTATTCTTCGGGCTGGCCCTGGTGGTGTTGATGATCTTCCGCCCGCAGGGCCTGCTCCCCGTCCGCCAACAACTGTTGGCCTACGGCAAGTCCGCCCGCCGCCTGCTGGCCAGCGCCGACAAGAGCAAGGCTGCGTCATGACCGAGCCGATCATCGATGAGGAAATGGCATCGCTGACCCGCGACGTTCACGTCGCCGAGGGCGAGACCCTCTTGCAGGCAACGAATCTGACCGTGCGTTTCGGCGGGCTGACCGCACTCGACGAGGTGAGCTTCGGGATTAGGCGTGGTGAGATCCTGGGGCTTATCGGCCCGAACGGTGCCGGAAAGACCACCTGCTTCAACGCGATCACCGGGGTCTACCGTCCCACCTCGGGCACCGTGGTCTTCGACGGGCAGATGCTGGGCCGTCGGAAGCGCCACCAGATCACTCGGCTGGGAATCGCCCGAACCTTCCAGAACATCAGGCTATGGGGTGAGATGACCGCCCTGGAGAACGTCGTCGTGGGAACCGACGCACGCCATCACACCTCAGTCCCGGGCGCGCTGATCCGTACCCCGCGCCATCGCCGCGAGGAACACACGGCCATCGAAAAAGCAGCCGCTCTGTTGCAATTCGTCGGCATCGCGCACCGCGGTGAGGAGAAGGCCAAGAATCTGCCCTACGGCGACCAGCGAAGGCTGGAGATTGCCCGCGCGCTGGCCACCGAACCCAAGCTCCTGTGCCTGGACGAGCCTGCCGCAGGGTTCAATCCCAGCGAGAAAGCCGCCCTGATCGACCTGATCCACGCAATCCGCGACGACGGTTACACCGTCCTGCTGATCGAGCACGATATGCGTCTGGTCATGGGTGTCACCGATCGCATCGTCGTGCTGGAATTCGGCCGCAAGATCGCCGATGGTCTGCCTGCCCAGATCCGCGAGGATCCGGGCGTGATCGCCGCCTACCTGGGGGTGCCCGATGACGAACTCTGAGACGCCGGGGGCGAGCGGCCGCCCCGAACACGCCCCTCTGCTGGAGGTGCGGGATGCCGTGGTCCACTACGGCAGGATCGAAGCGCTGCACGGGGTTTCGCTCGTGGTCCGGCAGGGGGAATTGGTGACGCTACTGGGCTCCAACGGAGCCGGCAAGACCACGTTGATGCGAGCTGTTTCGGGGCTGCGCCCGCTGTCGGCGGGCTCGGTGTGGTTCGACGGTCGCGACATCACAGCCGTCAAAGCCCATCGGCGGGCGATCGACGGTTTGATACAAGCACCGGAAGGCCGGGGTGTCTTTCCAGGGATGACGGTGATTGAGAACCTCGAAATGGGTTGCTACGGCCGTAAGTTCGAATCCAAGGTGGCCCACGACGAACGTTTGGAGTGGGTGTTTGCGACCTTCCCTCGGCTTGCTGAGCGGCGCAAGCAGGTGGGCGGCACGTTATCGGGCGGCGAGCAGCAGATGTTGGCGATCGGCCGGGCGCTGATGGCGCGACCGCGGGTGTTGCTGCTCGACGAACCGTCGATGGGCTTGGCTCCCATGGTGATTTCGCAGATTTTCGGGATCATCGCTGAGATCAACGCTTCCGGCACCACGGTGCTGCTGGTGGAGCAGAACGCCCAGCAGGCCCTGAGCCGTTCCGACCGCGCCTACATCCTGGAGACCGGTACAGTCACCCGCACCGGACCGGCTCGGGAGTTGTTGGCTGACGACAGCATCCGCGCGGCTTATCTGGGCGTGGCCTGATCGCCGATCAGCCCTGCCAGGCGTCGCCCATCAACTCGTTCGCGGGTGGCCTTCCCCATCGCAGGGCGAGTTCCGGTTGCGGCCCGTTCGCTTACGTGGATCGCCGTCCGTGTGCCGTCGTCAGCTGTCTCAAGGAGGCCAAGCTGGACATCCGTCGTGCTCACCGGGCGACGACCACCGAGGACCCATGGCCGAACAGGCCCTGGTTGGCGGTGACACCCACCGTCGCACCCTCGACCTGACGGCCGATGGCCTGCCCGCGCAACTGCCAGGTCAGCTCGCACACCTGGGCGATGGCCTGAGCGGGAATCGCCTCCCCGAAGCAAGCCAGCCCGCCGGAGGGGTTGACCGGGATGCGACCACCGACGGTGGTCGCCCCGGAGCGCAGGAGCTTTTCGGCGTCGCCCTTCGGGCACAGCCCCAGATGCTCGTACCAGTCAAGCTCCAGCGCCGTCGAGAGGTCGTAGACCTCGGCCAGGCTCAAATCCTCCGGTCCGATCCCGGCTTCGGCGTAGGCGGTGTCGAGGATGTGGTCTTTGAACACCCGTTCCGGGGCGGGAACGGCCGCGGTGGAATCGGTGGCGATATCTGGTAGTTCTGGGAGGTGCTGCGGATAGTTCGGCGTTGCGCAGGACACCGCGCGCACCGAGGGCACTCCGGCCACCGAGCCGAGATGCTTCTCGGCGAACTCTTTGCTGGCCACGATCAGCGCGGCGGCGCCGTCGGAAGTGGCGCAGATGTCAAGCAGGCGCAGCGGGTCCGACACCACCGGGCTGGCAAGCACGTCTTCGATCGAACTCTCTTTGCGGTAGCGGGCATTCGGGTTGTTCAGGCCGTGCCGGGAGTTCTTGACCTTTACCGCCGCGAAATCTTCCAGCGTGGCGCCGTAGAGGTCCATCCGGCGGCGCGCCAGCAGCGCGAAGTACACCGTATTGGTCGCGCCGATGAGGTGGAACCGCTGCCAGTCCGGATCGGTGCGCCGTTCGCCGCCGACGGGAGCGAAGAAACCCTTCGGTGTGGTGTCGGCGCCGATCACCAGAGCGACGTCACACAACCCGGCGAGGATCTGCGCCCGCGCCGACTGCAGCGCCTGCGACCCCGAGGCGCAGGCCGCGTAGCTCGACGACACCGGAATCCCCGTCCAGCCGAGCTTCTGGGCGAAGGTAGCGCCCGCGACGAAACCCGGATAGCCGTTGCGGATGGTGTCCGCGCCGGCAACGAGTTGGACCTGCGTCCAGTCCAGACCCGCGTCGGCCAACGCGGCCCGCGCGGCGACAACCCCGTACTCGGTGAAGTCGCGGCCCCACTTACCCCACGGGTGCATCCCCGCGCCGAGGATGTACACCGGATCGGTCATGGGGCCGTCCTCCACGCGTAGACGGTCCGAGTGACCCCGGCGTCGTCGACGTAAAGCGGCATGGTGGTGAGCTCCATCTCCATACCGACCTTCAGATCCGCCGCGAGAGTGCCCTCGACCACCTTGCCGAGCACGATGATCCCTTCGTCGGCCAGTTGTACTGCAGCCACGGCGAACGGCTCGAAGGACTCGCTTTGCGGATACGGTGGGGGTGGCTGGTAGCGGTTCTCGGTGTAGCTCCACAGCGTGCCGCGCCGCGAGAGGGCGGTCGGCTCCAGCGTGTCGGCGCCGCAGCCGGGGTTGGGGCAGGTACCTGCCCGCGGCGGAAAGACGTAGCTGCCGCACTGCGGGCACCGGGCCCCGATCAGCTGCGACGCGCCGGACTCGCCCTCCCACCAGCCGTCGATCGCAGGCACGTCTGGCGAATCTGGCACGAGGTCAGCGTAGCCCCGCCGGCCTCAGGGATGCCCAGCAGGCTCCCACGGTCCATTCCTCCTGTCAGCGGTACACCAGCACGGCGATCAGTGCCGATTAGTGGACGGGACGGTACAACAGAACCACACCCGCATCGCATGAGACGGGCCTCGGTCAGCGAGTCAGATCAGGCTCAGCGCCATCAGTACCGCCGCAATGAGCGGGAATGCGCCTTGGGAGACGGCCGCGCGCGCCTTGTCCGGTGACGAAGCGAGCAGGACTATGGCCGCAGCCAGCATCGAGCAGACACCGGCGAGCACCAAAGCCGCACCGACACTTCGGTGTCCGATCAGGATCATTGCGACCCCGACGGCGGTGACGACGGCAAGGAAGAGGTTGTAGAAACCTTGGTTGAAGGCCAGCATTTTGGTGGTCTGCGCTTCCTCGGCGGTGGTGCCGAACACCTTTCGGGTGCGGGCGGTGGTCCAGGCGAAGGACTCCAGCACGAAGATGTAGACGTGCAGCAGGGCAGCCAGGCCCGCGAACACCAGTGCCAGGGTGATCGCCATCGCTTCTTCCCGTCAGTCAGAGGCGCGGTGCTGGCGGCCGCCAGTGGTCCGAAGCTTAGAGTGTGGACGTGACCGAAAAGCCAACGTTGATGTTGCTGGACGGCAATTCACTGGCCTTCCGCGCGTTCTACGCGCTGCCTGCCGAGAACTTCAAGACCAAGAACGGCCTGACCACCAACGCCGTCTACGGGTTCACCGCGATGCTGATCAATCTGCTGCGCGACGAGGGGCCCACCCACATCGCCGCGGCATTCGACGTGTCTCGACAGACCTTCCGCGCCGAGCGCTACCCGGAGTACAAGGCAGGCCGGGCGTCGACCCCCGACGAGTTCCGAGGCCAGATCGACATCACCAAAGAGGTTTTGGGCGCCATGGGCATCACCGTGCTGGCTGAGCCCGGCTACGAGGCCGACGACATCATCGCCACCCTGGCCACCCAGGCCGACGGCGCAGGCTATCGGGTTCTGGTCGTCTCCGGCGACCGCGACTCCCTGCAACTGGTCAACTCCAACATCACCGTGCTCTATCCGATCAAGGGCGTCAGCGCGCTCACCAGGTTCACCCCGGATGCGGTCGTGGAGAAATACGGCCTGACCCCTGAGCAGTACCCCGACTTCGCGGCGCTACGCGGGGACCCCAGCGACAACCTGCCCGGCATCCCCGGCGTGGGGGAGAAGACCGCAGCCAAGTGGATTGTCGAATACGGTTCCCTGCAGGGCTTGGTGGACAACGTCGATGAGGTACGCGGCAAGGTCGGAGATTCATTGCGCACCAATCTCTCCAGTGTCGTTCTCAACCGGGAGCTCACCCATCTGGTGCGCGACGTTCCGCTGGCCCAGACGCCAGACACCCTGCGACTGCTGCCCTGGGACCGCGACCAGATTCACCGGTTGTTTGACGACCTCGAGTTCCGGGTGCTGCGGGACCGGCTGTTCGACACCCTGGCCGCCGTCGAACCGGAGGTCGACGAAGGGTTCGACGTCCGCGGCGGGGCGTTGGAACCCGGCGCGGTCGGCGCATGGCTGGAACAGCATGTCCGTGACGGTCGCCGCGCCGGGGTGGCGGTGTCGGGAACCCGCGTGGTCTACGACGGTGATGCGACGGCGGTGGCGATCGCCGCCGCTGACGGGGAGGGCGCCTACATCGAAACCACAACCTTGACGGCTGGCGATGAAGCGGCACTCGGTGCATGGCTGGCCGATCCCTTTGTGCCCAAAGCATTACATGAAGCCAAGGCGGCCATTCACGACCTAGCCGGGCGGGGCTGGGCCCTGGCCGGTGTAACCTCCGACACCGCCCTGGCCGCCTATCTGGTGCGTCCTGGGCAGCGCAGCTTCACTCTGGACGACCTGTCGCTGCGGTATCTGCGCCGAGAGTTGCGTGCCGAAACCCAGGAACAGCAACAACTTTCACTTCTGGACGACACTGAGGGCGTCGACGATCAGGCGGTGCAGACGCTGATTTTGCGGGCCCGTGCGGTCGCCGACCTCGCCGACGCGCTGGACGCCGAGTTGGAGCGCATCGAGTCAGCCTCGCTGCTCGGCGAAATGGAGCTTCCGGTGCAGGCGACGCTGGCCGCCATGGAGACTGTCGGCATCGCCGTCGACGTGGCCAAGCTCGAGACGCTGCAGCGTGAGTTCGGCGAGGCGATCCGGGATGCGGCCGAGGCCGCCTACGGCGTGATCGGTAAGCAGGTCAATCTCGGCTCGCCAAAACAGTTGCAGGTGGTGCTCTTTGACGAGCTCGGCATGCCTAAAACCAAGAAGACCAAGACTGGATATACCACCGATGCGGATGCTCTGCAGTCGCTGTTCGACAAGACCGGGCATCCGTTCCTCGAACACCTGCTGGCCCACCGCGACGCCACCCGTCTGAAGGTCACCGTGGACGGCCTGCTGAAGTCGACTGCCCCCGACGGCCGGATCCACACCACGTTCAACCAGACGATCGCGGCCACCGGACGGTTGTCGTCCACCGATCCGAACCTGCAGAACATCCCGATCCGGACCGAAGCCGGCCGACGTATCCGGGACGCGTTCGTCGTCGGCAGCGGCGAAGGAATTCAGTTCGCCGAACTGATGACGGCCGACTACAGCCAGATCGAGATGCGCATCATGGCGCATCTGTCCGCCGACGAGGGACTGATCGAGGCGTTCCGCACCGGTGAGGACCTGCATTCGTTCGTGGCCGCCAAGGCCTTTGGCGTGCCGATCGATGAGGTCACCGCGGAGTTGCGTCGGCGGGTGAAGGCGATGTCCTACGGGTTGGCCTACGGTCTGAGTGCCTACGGCCTGGCCCAACAACTGAAGATCTCCACCGAGGAGGCCAAGGACCAGATGGACCAGTACTTCGCCCGGTTCGGCGGGGTACGGGACTATCTGATGGCGATCGTCGACCAGGCACGCAAAGACGGATACACCTCTACGGTGCTGGGCCGGCGGCGGTATCTGCCCGAACTTGACAGCAGCAATCGGCAGGTCCGTGAGGCCGCTGAACGGGCTGCCCTCAATGCGCCGATTCAGGGCAGTGCCGCCGACATCATCAAGGTCGCGATGATCGGGGTCGATGCCGCACTGCGCGAGGCCGGTCTGTCGTCGCGGCTGCTACTGCAGGTGCATGACGAGTTGTTGCTGGAAGTCGCGCCGGGGGAGCGTGATGCCGTCGAGGCGCTGGTTCGCGAGCGGATGGGAGGTGCGTATCCGCTCGATGTGGCACTTGAGGTGTCGGTCGGGTACGGCCCCACCTGGGATACCGCCGCCCACTAGCCCCGACCGATCGGAATCGGGTACCCGCTGAGTCGGTGCAGGGCCGGCCCGGCCGCGGCGCGTGCCGCGGCCACCCCGTGCACCTCTTCGGCCTGAAGGGCGAACACCCGGTCGTCGCCGAACCCGCGGTCGATGCGGTCACGGACATAGGCCAGATCAACGACCTGGGTGATGAAGCGTTTGACCGCCGCAGCAGCCGGTCGTCCGCCGAACTGGCCCGCCAGCCGCACTGCGGCCTTGCGGGCCTTCAGCGAATGCACCCACGCCGCATCGGCTGGAGTCAGCAGGCCTGCGGCGATCATTCCCGGCAGCTTTCCGGCGATGATGTGCTGCTCCCGGCGCCTGCTGGCGATCGCCAAGGCGACCATGAGGCCGAACACAGGCATCATCCACACCAGATAGACGCCCAGATAGGTCGTGAAGCTGAGCAGCGCCGAACCGTTCCACAGTCCGTGCATCAGCACCGCACCCAGGTACCCCAGCAGCAGGCAGCCCAGTTTCGCGACACCGCTGCGTTGCTTGAGCGCGTAGTAGACGCCGATGCCCAACATGGTGGTGAACAGGGGATGGGCGAACGGGGCAAGCACCAGCCGCATGCCGGCCACCGCCAGTGAACCGGGCAGAGTCTCGGCGCTGGCGATGTAGAAGATGTTCTCCAACCAGGCGAAACCGAGTGCGGTAAGGCCCGCATAAACCAGGCAGTCGGTCAGGGTATTGAGTTCGCGGCGCCGTCGGCCGGTCATCATCAACACCAGGAACAGGCCTTTGGCCGCCTCCTCGATCAGCGGGGCGCCGACGGCGATTGTCAGGAAGCTGGGTTTGTCGCCACCGGTGCCGAACAGGTTCTCGAACAGCGCCGAGAACAGCACGGAGAGCAGCACCGCGACCGAGGCCCCCCACAGGAACGCCATGATCAGCAGTCGTGGCGGCTCCGGCTCCCAGCGGTCCAACCACAGGTAGCACAGCAGGACGAAGAACATCGCGACTGTCGACAGAGTGAAGCCCAGGACGGTTCCGCCGGGGTTCACGGCGGTCACCAGCACCAGGATGAGGCCCGCCACGGTGCCCAACGCGATGATCGCGGCGAGCGGGGCGCCGACCTTGCGGACCGGCCGCGGCATCGGCGGCACGGCGAAGAAGGCAACCCCGGGGCCAGAGAACACCCCAGAAGCGTAGCTGTGGGCAGTACCTGGTTTGGTCGGGTTGAGCCCGGTCGAGTACGCTCGCTCGGTACCCGTGTGCACGTCGGCGGGCACCCAACCAGGAATAACCGTCCCTTCGATCAAACCTGTCCGGAGCAACCCAACAATATGCCCAGTCCCGCCGTCACCTCGCCGCAAGTAGCCATCAACGACATTGGCTCGGCTGAGGACTTCCTCGCCGCTATCGACAAGACCATCAAGTACTTCAACGATGGCGACATCGTCGAGGGGACCATCGTCAAGGTGGACCG
>NZ_JBILVF010000079.1:0-14927 GCF_044370595.1 Mycobacterium sp. | reverse complement strand
GCCCGTCCCGCCGAGATTGCAGCCACGCAGCCAAACAGTGAGTGCACAGCAACCTGACGTCAATCTCGGCGCACCGGAGAAGCGACCGGCCCCAACTCCCGCCCCGGCCCCCCCGCCAGCACTACCGGGCGAACCGGACGCCGCGGCTGTGCGCAGTATGTGGTCCACCGTGCGCGACAAGGTCCGCAATCGCAGTAAGCCCCTCTACGCCATGCTCGCCGACGCCATTGTGCGGACCGTCGACGGCGACACCCTGGTGCTGGCGCATCCGTCGGCGCCGCTGGCCAAGCGGCTGACTGAACCGCACAACGCCGACGTCATCCGCGATGCCCTCAAGGATGCCTTCGGGGTGAACTGGCGGCTGCGCTGCGAGGTCGGGACCGGCGCGCCGGTCCCGACCGCCGAACCGCTGCCCCCCGAGCCCGAACTCGACCAGGCCGACAACCAGCGCGCCGAGGAAGAGGACATGATCGCCGAAGCACGCGACCACACCGCGGCCGCACCGCGGCGTGATCCCGAGGAGGTCGCGCTGGAACTGCTCCAAAACGAGTTGGGGGCCCGCCGAATCGACGGCTAGCCCGGCGCATACTGGCAGGGTGACCCCACTGCAGCGGTACATCGCCGAGGAAATCGCCACCGATCACGTCGATGGCCTGCTACCGCGCCGTGAGGCGCTGCGACGGCTTGCGCTGCTGGGGATCAGCGCCTCTGCCGCCTCCGCACTCATCGCGGCATGCGGGGAGAAACGCCCGGCGGCGCAGTCCGGCACCACCGCCACGGCGAGTCCAGTGCCCACAGCAGACGCGACCCCCGCCGCGGGCTCCCCGCCGGGAATGGACACCGCGCTGCCCACCGAGCCCATCACCTGGGCCGGTCCTCGAGGGCAGTTGCAGGGCGCGTGGGCGCCGGCGCGGAACCCGCGCGGTGCGGTGTTGGTGATTCACGAGAACAAGGGCCTCAACGACTGGGTGCGTTCGGTAGCCGGGCGGCTAGCGGGTGTCGGCTACTCGGCGCTAGCCATTGACCTGCTCTCCGAAGAGGGCGGCACCGCGACGTTTTCCGATCCGGCGGAGGCCACCGCCGCGCTGGCCAAGGTCGAACCGCAGCGGTTCATCGCCGACCTGCGCAGTGGCCTCGACGAACTCACCCGCCGAGTCCCCGACCGCAAACTGGGTGCGGTGGGCTTCTGCTTCGGTGGCGGGATGGTCTGGCAATTGCTGGCCGCCGGTGAGCCCAGGCTGACCGCAGCGGTGCCGTTCTACGGACCGACGCCGGACGACGCCGACTTCGCCGACTCGAAAAACGCTGCGGTGCTGGGGATCTACGCGGCGCTCGACGACCGGGTCAACGCCTCCGAGTCGCTGGCGCGGTCGGCGCGGGAGAAGGCCGGGCTCAAATTCGAATTGGTCACCGAGCCCGGCGCCGACCACGCCTTCTTCAACGACACCGGTAAGCGTTACAACCCTGCGGCCGCGGCCGAAGCATGGAAACGTCTGCAGGACTGGCTGACCCGTTATCTGGCCTGAACCGGTTTACCCTGTATCCGCTAAAGAAGGAGCTTTTGAATGGCACAGGTCAGCGCCGCCAGCACCATCCTGATTAACGCCGAACCGGCGAAGGTCCTCGCCGCGATTGCCGACTACGCGACGGTGCGGCCGAAAATCCTGTCCCCGCAATACAGCGAGTATCGCGTTCTGCAGGGAGGCCAGGGCAGGGGGACCATTGCGGCCTGGAAACTGCAGGCCACCAAGTCGCGATCGCGGCACGTGGAGGCCTCGGTCGACGTCGCCGGCCACACCGTGATCGAGAAGGACGCCAACTCCTCGCTGCTGACCAACTGGACCGTCGCCCCGGCCGCGTCCGCCTCGACCGTCACGGTCAAAACCACGTGGAACGGGGCCGGCGGGGTCAAGGGCTTCTTCGAGAAGACCTTCGCCCCGCTGGGACTGCGCAAAATCCAGGCCGAGGTGCTGGCCAACCTCAAAACAGAGGTCGAGCGTTAAACCGGCCCTGCGCTAGCTGGTTCGCGGTGGCTGGGTCTGCAAGAACGCCACGATCCCCTTGACCACGGCGTCGGCATATTTCTGCCGACCCTCCTCGCTGCCCATCAGGGTGGAGTCCACCGGGTTCTTCATATTGCCCAGCTCGACCAGGATGGACGGGTATTGCGCGAGGTTCAGCCCGGCGATGTCGGCGCGGGGGTTGAGCCCGCTGTTGCCGATGTAAGTGGCGGGCGGGATACCGGAGCCGGCGAGTTGGTCGCGCATCATGCGGGCGAACTGCACCGACGGTCCGGCCTGCACCAGGTTCAGCGGTGGACTGGAATACAAGATGTGGAAGCCGCGTCCGGTCGGCGGACCGCCGTCGCCGTGAATTGACACCACAGCATTTGGTTGCAGCGAGTTGGCCAACGCCGCCCGCTCGTCTACGCACGGGCCCACCTGGTCGTCGTTGCCGCGCGACATCGCGGTGCGCACCCCGAGTTGGGTCAGGGCCGCCCGGATCCGCAGCGTGGTGTCCCAGGCGAAGGTGTGTTCGGGGTAGCCACTCTCGCTGCTGGTGCCGGTGGTCTGGCAGTCCTTAGTGCCACCGCGGCCGTTGGTGACCTGCCGGGTCATCGAGGCGTCGTTGGCGCCATTGTGGCCGGGATCGAGGAACACGATCATGCCGGCGACGCTGCCCGGGGCCGCTTGGCTCACCGGCGCTGCCAGTGAGGACGCGGCGAGAACCAGGCCGGTGGAGGCGGCGGCGACGACACGCACGGGCGCGAACTTCAGCACGTGCGCCACGCTAATCCCTCTGCGTCTAGGCTTGAAAGTCACCGGCCGGCACATACGCCAGTCCGCAACAAACTTGAGACCACAACGCAAGGAGACCGTCATGCAACCCGGTGATCCAGGCGATCTGGGAGCCTTCGGCTTGCAGGTCCCGCAGCAGCAGGTCCCGCCACAGGCTGCGCAGGCAGTGCAACAACTGCAGGCAGCGCTCGTGCAGGCCCACATGATGCAGCACAAGCTGATGGAGGCCCAGCAGCAGATCGCGGTCACCGAGGTGAGTGGGCAGGCCGGCGGCGGTCTGGTGCAGGTGACCCTCAACGGCACCGGCGAGGTGCTCGGGATCCACATCGACCCGCAGGTGGTCAACCCCGACGACGTCGAGACTCTGCAGGACCTCATCGTTGGGGCGCTCACCGACGCCGCGGAGAACATGCGGGAGACCGTCAAGGAGATCCTCGGCCCGCTGGCGGCCGCCGCCCAGCAGCAGCAGCCCGGGCAGCAGCCGGGGGCCTGACTTGTTTGAGGGCCCCGTCCAGGACTTGATCGACGAGCTCGGCAAGCTGCCGGGTATCGGGCCCAAGAGCGCGCAACGGATCGCTTTCCACCTGATCTCGGTGGAGCCTCCGGATATCGACCGGCTCACCGCGGTGCTCTCCCGAGTGCGCGACGGCGTGCAGTTCTGTGAGGCGTGCGGCAACGTCTCCGACGCAGCGCGCTGCCGGATCTGCGGCGACGCCCGCCGGGACGGCTCAACGGTGTGCGTGGTCGAGGAACCCAAGGACGTCCAGGCCGTCGAGCGCACCCGGGAGTTCCGCGGCCGCTATCACGTGCTCGGTGGTGCGTTGGACCCGCTGTCTGGCATTGGCCCGGAGCAATTGCGAATTCGTCAGCTGCTCAACAGAATTGGGGAGCGTGTGGACGGAGTGGACATAACCGAGGTCATCATTGCCACCGACCCCAATACCGAGGGCGAGGCGACCGCCACCTACCTGTTGCGCATCCTGCGCGACATCCCCGGGCTGACGGTCAGCCGGATCGCATCCGGCCTGCCGATGGGTGGCGACCTTGAGTTCGCCGACGAGTTGACGCTGGGCCGTGCGCTGTCCGGCCGTCGCTCCATGGTCTAACCCCCCCCGGCCGTCAGCGTCACCCCCGTCTGCCTCGCCGAGATTGCTCTCACTCAGGCCAGAAGCCCGAGACCAGCTGCGTGAGTGCAATCTCGGCGCCGATGTCGGGCACCTGCGTCATGCTGCGCCCCATGAGCGAGATTGTTATCGGCAGCGACGCCCTACGGTCCGGCGCCCTCACCCGGCACCAACTGAGCCGATATAGGCGACTACTGCCCGACGTCTATGCACCCCGGGGCGCTGACCTTTCGCTGCGCGATCGCACCCGCGCCGCGTGGCTGTGGTCGCGCCGGCGTGCCGTCGTGGCGGGTTCCGCCGCCGCCGCCCTGCACGGCGCCCAGTGGGTCGACGCCGACGAACCGGTCGAACTCATCTGGGCCTGCGGCCGCCCACCGGCGGAAGTGCGTGTCCGGAATGAGTCGCTGCGCCCTGGTGAGGTCACCTACGTCGCGGGCATACCGGTCACCACGCCGGCCCGCACGGCCTTCGACCTTGGGCGCCACCTTGCCCGCGACCGCGCAGTCGCGCGTCTCGACGCTTTGATGCGGGCCACCCCGTTTTCTGCCGACGCCGTGATGCGCCTGGCCGTCGATCACCCCGGCTTACGGGGCGTGCGTCGGCTCCGTCGGGCTTTACCCCTGGTCGACGCAGGGGCGGCCTCGCCGCGCGAGACCTGGCTCCGCCTTCTTCTTGTCGATGCCGGTTTTCCCCGCCCCACCACCCAGATCCCGCTGATGGACTTCAGCGGAAACATGGTGGTACTCGATATGGGCTGGGAGGAGTTCAAGGTCGCGGCGGAGTATGACGGCGATCAGCACCGCACGGACCGCCGACGTTACGTGTGGGATCAGCGTCGGTCGAGGATGGTGGCCAGACTGGGTTGGGACGCGGTCCGGGTGATCAAAGAGGACAGACCGCAGGAGGTTATTGCGCGGGTCGAGGAGGCGCTACGTGCCCGCGGATGGCGTGGCGAGATTGCACTCACGCAGAGCCGTACCCGCCCTTTGTCCGCGTGAGTGCAATCTCGGGCGGCTATACCCGCCGGGGCGCCGCCAGCCGCTCCCGCCGAAGTTGGGCGACCTCCGGCAGTTCCAGCGGCGGTAGCGAACCGACCACCTGGGACAACAGCAGGTCGGCAAGCTCGGGGTTGCGGGCCAGGCACGGTCCGTGCAGGTAGGTGGCGTACACGCTGCCCTGCACCGCACCGTCAATACCGTCACCGAGCCGGTTGCCCGCACCCTTGACCACCGCAGCCAGCGGCCGGGCTTCCGGCCCGAGAACCGTTCCCCCGCGGTGGTTTTCAAACCCGGTCAGCGGCTCGGCGAGGCCCTCGATCAGCGGCGTGGACACCACCTCGCCGATGGTGCGCTCCGGCTGCGGCGACGTGGTGACGTCGAGCAATCCCACCCCGTCGACCCGTTCCCCGGCTGAGGTCTCGTACCAGTGGCCCAGTACCTGGATAGCAGCGCAGATGGCCAGCACCGGTGCCGCCCGCGCGGCGGCACGCTGAAGGCCGGGGTGGCGCAGCAGGTGCCGGGTGGCCAGCCGTTGGGCGTAGTCCTCCGCCCCGCCGAGGGTGTAGAGATCCAGCGAATCCGGAACCGGTTCGGCCAGGGTGATTTCCACGATCTCAGCGGGAATTCCGCGCAGCAACAACCGCTGCCGCAGCACCACGGCATTACCGCCGTCACCGTAGGTGCCCATCACGTCGGGCAGCACCAGGCCGATTCGCACCGTCTCAGACACGCTTCATCCCCGAGTCGCTGCGCTCCTGCCCGCCGGTTCTATTCCCCGAGTCGCTGCGCTCCTGCCCGCCGGCTCGCTCCAACGCCCGCTGCAACTGCAGAAAAGCCGTGTAGTTGGCCACCACCTCGACGTGTCCCGGCGGGCAGGACTCGATGGCCGCGGCGGTGTCGTGAACCAGCGAATGCTCCACACCGGCGTAACCCAGTCGCACCGCCAGGTCGGTACCCCGCTCACCGGCGGCCACCACCGATATTCCTTCGAAATGTTCGAAGCGGACGTCCCACAGCCAGGACAGGTCCTCACCGTCGGGCACCTGTCCGTTGACCGAAATCACCACCCCTGCAGCAGTTTTGTCGACCATCGACAGCGCTTCCTGCCAGCCGGCGGGATTCTTGGCCAGCAGTAACCGCGCGGTGTGGTCGCCGATCCGGACGGTGCGGTACCGCCCGGCCACTTCGTCGACATCACATACCGCGGCTACCGCAGCGACCGGATCTGCGCCCATCGCGACGGTTGCGGCGACCGCCTGGGCGGCGTTGCAGCGGTTTACCGCACCTGGCAGCGAAAGCGTCATTGGGGCGACGAACCCCTCTGGCCCGTAAATCCTTTCGTCGTCGACCCACCACTGCGGTGTGGGGCGTTTAAAGTCCGCACCGGTGGAGTACCAGTTGTCATGTTCGCGGACGATGACCTCCCCGCTGCGCGGACAACTCACCGAGTCGTTCGCCCAGCTTCCCCCGGCGGCGACCCACACCACGCGTGGGCAGTCATAGGCCGCCGAAGTGATCAACACGTCATCGCAATTGGCGACGACCACCGCATCCGGATGCCGCGCCAATCCGGACCGCAGGGTCCGTTCGATGTGGTTGATCTCACCGACCCGGTCGAGTTGGTCGCGGGAGAGGTTCAACAGCACGATCACCGCGGGGTGCACCGCATCAGCCACATGCGGAACGTGCATCTCATCCACTTCGAGGGCGGCCAGCGTGGCGTCCCGGTCGGCGGCCAGGGCGGCGATCAGGCCGGCGTCCATATTGGCGCCCTCACCGTTGGTTGCGACCCGTCCCAGGGTGCGCAGCGCCGCGGCCACCATCCTGGTAGTGGTTGACTTGCCATTGGTGCCGGTGACGATCGCAGTCCGCCGGCCCGCCCCGAGCTGTTGCAGGACGGTGGGATCCAATTTCATCGCGACCAGGCCGCCGATCATCGCGCCGGCGCCGCGGCCGGTGACCCGGGAAGCCCACCGCGCGGCCGATCCGAGCGCCAGCGCGCAACGTCCGCGCAGTTTCATGGTCGGTCCGCGGCGAAGCGGCAATTCAGGCTCTATCGGCGACATCGCTGGTGAGTGTATGCCGACACGAACCCGAAGTCCCCCGGGCTGTCGGGGGCGCATGCCATTCTGAGGTCTGTGAGCCATACCTGGGGCAGGCCGGCAATCCAGGCCGCTGACGGCTGGGTCGTCGTCGACGTCGAGACATCCGGTTTCCGGCCGGGCCACGCGCGGGTGCTCAGCATCGCCGCCTTGGCCCTCGACGCCCACGGCCGGGTGGAGAACTCCGTGGTCAGCTTGCTCAACCCCGGCGTCGACCCGGGACCCACCCACGTCCATGGCCTGACCGCGGAGATGCTCGAAGATCAGCCGAGGTTCGCCGATATCGCCTCCGATATCGCCGAACTGATGCATGGACGCACCCTGGTCGCGCACAACGCACCCTTCGACTACTCCTTTCTGGTCGCCGAGGCTGAATTGGCCGGTACCGCATTGCCGGTGGACAACGTCATGTGCACGGTGGAACTGACCAGGCGGCTGGATCTCGGTCTGGACAATCTGCGGCTGGAAACCCTTGCGCGGCATTGGGATATCCCCCAAACCAAGGCCCACGACGCGTTCGACGATGCCCTGGTCTTGTCGCGCGTACTCGCCCCCGCGCTGCAACGGGCCCGTGAGCGTGACGTGTGGGTGCCGATCCGGCCGGTGAGCCGCCGGAGGTGGCCCAACGGCACCGTCACCCACGAGCAACTGCGGCCGCTGAAGATGCTGGCGTCCCGGATGCCCTGTCCCTATCTCAACCCCGGCCGCTATCAGCGCGGTGGACCGCTCGTTCAGGGCATGCGGGTGGCACTCTCGGCGGAGGTCGCGCGCACCCACGAAGAACTCGTGGAGCGCATCCTGCACGCCGGTCTGGCCTACGCCGAGGCTGTCGACCCGCAGACATCGCTGTTGATCTGCAACGAACCGGATGTCGAGCAGGGCAAGGGTTTTCAAGCCCGGGAACTGGGCGTGCCGATGGTCTCCGACGAGCAGTTCATGCACAGCGTGGGCGCGGTTGCCTGCGGCACCGGGATCGACGAGTTCGTGCAGTCGGTCGACCAGGGCCAGCAGTTCGCGCTGTTCTGACGTCGCACATCCCAGGAGGCGCCGATGAAGGCCGAACGGTTCGATTTTCCCAACGGCCAGGGGCATACGTTGACCGCCCTGCTCCAGCAGCCGTCCGGGGTGGTGCCGACCAACTATGCGCTGTTCGCGCACTGCTTTACCTGCAGTAAGGAAAGCCGCGCGGCCCGGTGGATTTCCGACTCGCTGGCTGCCCGCGGCATCGCTGTTCTGCGATTCGACTTCACCGGACTGGGTTCCAGTGAAGGCGAGTTCGCCAATACCGACTTCTCCTCCAACGTCGGCGATCTCATCGCCGCCGCGGACCATCTGCGCATCACTCGGCAGGCGCCGACCCTGCTGATCGGGCACAGCCTCGGCGGCGCCGCGGTGCTGGCAGCGGCCGCCCGTATCCCCGAGACGCGAGCAGTGGCGACCATCGGTGCCCCGTCGGACCCCAGCCATGTCACCAACCTGTTCGCCAACCAGATCGCGGTGATCCGGGAACGCGGCGAGGGCGCGGTCAGCATCGGTGGGCGGGAATTCCGGATCCGCCGCGACTTCCTCGACGATGTGGCCGAGCAGCGCCTGCTGGACCGGGTGGCCAGCATGCGCAAGGCCCTCCTGATCCTGCATGCGCCGACGGATCAGGTGGTCTCGATCGACAACGCGACTGCCATCTTCGGCGCCGCCCGGCACCCGAAAAGCTTCATCGCCCTCGATGAGGCCGATCATCTGCTGGCTCGCCGCACCGACGCCCGTTACGCAGGCGACGTCATCGCGGCGTGGAGCCAGCGTTACCTCCCAGCGCCGCAGGACCTGCCGTCCGATGAGCAGGCCCCCGGCACGGTGGTGGTCAGCGAGGCCGGACAGGGCAAGTTCCAGCAATCGGTCACCATGGGCGAACATCGACTCGTCGCCGACGAACCGGTCGACGTCGGCGGCGACGACAGCGGGCCGTCACCGTATGACCTGCTGCTAGCCGCGCTCGGCGCCTGCACATCAATGACACTACGGATGTACGCCGAGCGTAAAAAGATTCCCCTGGAACATGTTTCGGTGCTGCTGCAGCACGCCAAAATCCACGCGACCGATTGCGCGAACTGCGAAACGACTCAGGGGCAGGTAGACCGCATCGACCGCACCATCACCCTCGACGGAGACCTCGACGAGACCACGCGGGCCCGCCTGCTGGAGATCGCCGACAAGTGCCCGGTGCACCGCACGCTGACCTCCGAGGTGGACGTCCGCACGGTCCTGGCCGATCCGCTCAGCGGTTCAACCGCGCCGCCCGGTTGACCGCGGACACCACCGCCCGCAGTGACGCCGTCGTGATCGACGTAGCGATGCCGACACCCCACACCGTTTGACCATCCACCGACGCCTCGACATAGGCGGCGGCGGCGGCCTCCTCGCCGGCTGACATGGCGTGCTCGGAGTAGTCCAGTACGTGCACGTCGATGCCCACCCCGCCCAGCGCGTCGACGAACGCCGCCAGCGGGCCGTTGCCCTCGCCGCGGATCTCGGTCTCCACGCCGTCGAGTTTCACCGTGGCCTCGATGACGTCGGTGCCGCCGTCGACCTCCGAGCCGATCACCCGCTGCCGGATACGCTCTAAGGGCCGAACCGGCGCCAGGTACTCGTCGGCGAAGGAATCCCACATCTCCTTGGACGACACTTCGCCACCCTCACCGTCGGTGATCTTCTGGATGACCTGACTGAACTCGATCTGCAGCCGACGTGGCAGCACCAGGCCGTGGTCGGCTTTCATGATGTAGGCCACCCCGCCCTTGCCGGATTGCGAGTTGACCCGGATCACCGCCTCGTAGGTGCGGCCCACATCCTTGGGGTCGATCGGCAGATACGGCACCTGCCACACAAGGTCAGCCTCGTCTCGGTCCTCCTGGTCGGCGGAGATCTTCATGGCGTCCAGGCCCTTGTTGATGGCGTCCTGGTGGCTGCCGGAGAACGCGGTGTAGACCAGATCGCCGCCGTAGGGGTGGCGTTCGTGGACCGGCAACTGGTTGCAGTGCTCCACGGTGCGACGGATCTCGTCGATGTTGGAGAAGTCGATCTGCGGATCCACACCGCGGGAGAACAGGTTCAGACCCAATGTCACCAGGCACACGTTGCCGGTGCGCTCACCGTTGCCGAACAGACAGCCCTCGATCCGGTCGGCGCCGGCCTGATATCCCAATTCGGCTGCGGCAACGGCAGTTCCGCGGTCGTTATGCGGATGCAGCGAGAGAATGATCGAGTCGCGACGGGCCAGGTTGCGGCTCATCCACTCAATGGAGTCGGCGTAGACGTTGGGGGTGGTCATCTCCACGGTGGCCGGGAGGTTGACGATCAACGGCCATTCCGGGGTGGGGTTGATGACGTCGGCGACGGCATCGCAGACATCCACCGCGTAAGCCAGTTCGGTGCCGGTGTAGGACTCCGGGGAGTACTCATAACGCCACCGGGTCCCGGGGTGTTTAGCCTGTTCCTCCAAGCACTTTCGAGCACCGTCGGTGGCGATCTGCTTGACCTCTTCGCGGCCGGCCCGGAACACCACCCGGCGTTGCAGGATCGAGGTGGAGTTATAGAAGTGCACGATCACGTTCGGCGCGCCGTGGCAGGCCTGGAAGGTGCGTTCGATCAGTTCCGGTCGGCACTGGGTCAGCACTTGGATGGTGACGTCATCGGGGATCGCGCCCTGCTCGACGATCTCACGGACGAAGTCGAAGTCGGTCTGGCTGGCTGAGGGGAAGCCGACCTCGATCTCCTTGTAGCCCATCCGCACGAGCAACTCGAACATCCGCCGCTTGCGTGCCGGGCTCATCGGGTCGATCAGAGCCTGGTTCCCGTCGCGCAGGTCCACCGCACACCACATCGGGGCGTGGGTGATCACGGTGTCCGGCCAGGTCCGGTCGGGCAGGGTGATGTGCTCGACTTCGGCAGAGAACGGTCGGTAGCGGTCCACCGGCATCGCGCTGCCGCGTTGGGTGTTCCACCCCGGCTGGCCCTCCCGGGCCGGCCCGGCCGGCGTCTTGATGGTGCGAGCCGATACGTAGGCGTCGACCGAATCAACGTTTTGGGTGTTCACGATTTCGCTCCGGGAGGTTGAAGGGGGACTTCAGACCGGCGCATCGCGACCACCCGCGACGGGAAGCCGGTCTGGATCAGACCCCGTCGCGGCGTCCGAGAAGGAGCACCCGCTGCACGGCTATCACTGTACGCCCGTTGCTTCACCAGGCACAATCGCGGCCATGGCCCCTGATCACCCGCCCAGGCCGGCATCGGACCGGGTCGCCACGGTGTTCGCCGCGCTGCTGGCCATTCTCGCCGGGGCGGGTTCGGTGATGCTGTCTCCGTTCTTCGTGATGGCCACCGACGCCTGCGGCGCTGACAACTGCAACCTCGACCGGCTCACCTGGGCTTACGTCGTGACCTGGGGTGGGGTGGCGCTGGCGGCGGTGGTTGCGGTGGCCGGTGTGGTGCGCGCCGCCCGCCGGGGAACCGCCATGTGGATCTGGCCGGTGGTAGCGGTTGCGCTGGTGGCGCTGACGTTCGGGATCGGGTTCCTGCTGGCGACGTCGGTGTTGAATTCAGCCGGGGTGGTCTAAACCTCTGGCCGGTAAGCAGCAGCTACCGCCAGGGCTGGTCCCAGCGGCCGCTGAAGGCGACCTCTTCGAGCGGTTTACGACTCCTCGGCGCCGCGTCGCGCTCGGCGATCTCCGGATCCACCCCGTCGTAGTCGGCCAGGGAGCCGACGGCGATCACCATCAGCGGCCGGACCAGATCGGGAATGCCGAAAGCGGCGCGGGCGCCGTTGACGTCGAAACCGGCCATGGGGTGGGTGATCAGGCCGCGTGCGACAGCCTCGATGATCAGACTGGCCTCCGCCGCACCGGCGTCGACGGCGCTGTACAACGCGGTGTCGGAGTCCTCGCCCTCGTCGGCGCACACCAGGATCAACGCGCCCGCGGCTTTGGCGTAGGCGTTGCCCCGGCTGAGTAGCTCGGCCAGGGTCGCATACGTGCTGTCGCCGCGGAGGCCGACCAGGAACCGGACGGGCTGCCGCCGTCCCCAGGTGGCGGCCCAGCGGGCGGCCTCCAGTAGGGCGGTCGCCTGCTGGGCAGTCACCACCGCCGCTGGATCGAACGCGCGCGGGCTCCACCGCTGCGCTATCGGCGGGTGGATGGGAACGCTGGTCTGGGCGAGCCGATCGGCAGGCTGGTCAGGCATCGCTGTGAGATTACCCGGCGATCTCCCCGGCAATAGCCCGCTTATCCTTAATGACAACCCAACCCCCGGAGAGGGACGACAGTGGCGCTCGTCGTGCAGAAGTACGGCGGATCCTCGGTGGCTGACGCCGAGCGCATCCGCCGGGTCGCCGAGCGCATCGTGGAGACCAAAAAGCAGGGCAACGACGTCGTCGTGGTGGTCTCGGCGATGGGCGACACCACCGACGACCTACTCGACCTCGCACGCCAGGTGTGTCCGGCCCCGCCACCGCGTGAACTGGACATGTTGCTCACAGCCGGGGAGCGGATCTCCAATGCGCTGGTGGCCATGGCCATTGAGTCCCTCGGCGCCCAGGCGCGTTCGTTCACCGGGTCGCAGGCCGGCGTCATCACCACCGGGACGCATGGCAACGCCAAGATCATCGACGTCACGCCCGGGCGGTTGCGCTCAGCCCTGGATGAGGATCAGATCGTGCTGGTCGCCGGCTTCCAGGGTGTCAGCCAGGACAGCAAGGACGTCACGACGCTGGGCCGCGGCGGCTCGGACACCACCGCCGTCGCGTTGGCCGCCGCACTGCACGCCGATGTCTGCGAGATCTACACCGACGTTGACGGTGTCTTCACCGCTGACCCGCGCATCGTGCCCAACGCGCGGCGCCTGGACACCGTGTCCTTCGAGGAGATGCTCGAGATGGCGGCCTGCGGCGCCAAGGTGCTGATGCTGCGTTGCGTGGAGTACGCGCGGCGTTACCACGTTCCCATTCACGTCCGGTCGTCGTACTCCGACAAGCCCGGCACCATCGTCACCGGATCTATCGAGGACACCCCCATGGAAGACGCCATCCTGACCGGAGTTGCCCACGACCGCAGCGAGGCCAAGGTCACCGTCGTCGGTGTGCCCGACGTTCCGGGCTATGCCGCCAAGGTTTTTCGCGCCGTCGCCGATGCCGACGTCAACATCGACATGGTGCTGCAGAACATCTCCAAGGTGGAGGACGGCAAGACCGACATCACCTTCACCTGCTCCCGCGACTCCGCCCCGACGGCGGTGGAGAAGCTGACCTCGCTGCAGGACGACATCGGCTTCACCAGCGTGCTCTACGACGACCACATCGGCAAGGTTTCCCTGGTGGGTGCCGGGATGCGCAGCCACCCCGGCGTCACCGCCACGTTCTGCGAAGCGCTGGCCAGGGTGGGGATCAACATCGACCTGATTTCCACCTCGGAAATCCGAATCTCTGTGCTGATCAAGGACTCTGAACTGGACAAGGCGGTGGCTGCGCTGCACGAGGCGTTCCAACTGGGCGGCGAGGAAGAGGCCGTGGTCTATGCCGGGACGGGCCGGTAATGGCCAGCATCGGCGTAGTCGGCGCCACCGGCCAGGTTGGTGTCGTCATGCGAAAACTGTTGGAGGAACGCGACTTTCCCGCCACCAGCGTGCGATTTTTCGCCTCGACGCGCTCGGCGGGAAAGAAGCTGAGATTCCGCGGCCAGGAGATCGAGGTTGAGGACGCCGAGACCGCCGACCCTACCGGTCTGGACATCGCGCTGTTCTCCGCCGGGGCCACCCTGTCGCGGGTGCAGGCACCGCGCTTCGCCGCCGCCGGAGCCACCGTGATCGACAATTCGTCTGCCTGGCGCAAGGACCCCGATGTTCCCCTGGTGGTCAGCGAGGTCAACTTCGACCGCGACGTGCGCGGGACGACCCTGAAGAAGGGCATCATCGCCAACCCGAACTGCACCACCATGGCAGCCATGCCGGTGCTCAAACCGCTGCACGAAGAGGCGGGTCTGGTGCGGATGATCGCCTCCACCTATCAGGCGGTGTCCGGCAGCGGGGTCGCCGGGGTGGAAGAACTCGCCACCCAGGCCCGGGCGGTCATGGACGGTGCGGAAAAACTCGTCCACGATGGCGGCGCGCTGGACTACCCGGCGCCCAGCAAGTACGTCGCCCCGATCGCGTTCAACGTCATCCCGCTGGCCGGGTCGCTGGTCGACGACGGCTCCGGAGAGACCGACGAGGACCAGAAACTGCGCAACGAGAGCCGCAAGATCCTCGGCATCCCCGACCTCGCGGTCAGCGGCACGTGCGTGCGGGTGCCCGTCTTCACCGGCCACTCGCTGTCGATCAACGCCGAGTTCGCCCGCCCGCTGTCGGTGCAGCGGGCCAGGGAATTGCTGGCGGACGCGCCGGGCGTCACGCTGGTCGAGGTGCCCACCCCGCTGGCCGCCGCCGGCGCCGACGACTCCCTCGTCGGCCGGATCCGTCAGGACCCGGGCGTGCCGGAAGGCCGGGGCCTGGCGCTGTTCATCTCCGGAGACAACCTGCGGAAGGGCGCGGCGCTCAACACCATTCAGATCGCCGAGTTACTGGCCGCGCTGTAGCCGCAAGGCTGAAACCTGGGAGGTGTTCCCCGGCTACTCTCCGCCAAGGTTTCAGTCTCGTTCGGCTGTGGATCGACGAAAACTCCAGATCGCGTTTTCGGCGACGCCGTCTGGATGCGTTCGCCCTTGCACGGAGCGAAGTGGGTTGACGATGACGTCGCGGGGGCTGCATCAGCTGAGCCGAGCCCTCAGCCTGGTCGACCCCGGCGCTGAATCCCCGAAGGAGACCTGGCTGCGACTGCTGCTGATCCGCGCAGGGCTGCCGAAACCCACCACCTGAAACCTGGGC
>NZ_JBILVF010000078.1:0-14931 GCF_044370595.1 Mycobacterium sp. | reverse complement strand
GGGATGCGGCCGCGGGTCGAGACCTTGTGCCCGTTGCGGCGGGCCCAGTCGCGGATGGCGGCGCTTTGTTCGCGGTCGATCGTGCCGCGGCCGGACCGGCCCGGTGCGGCCGGCCGTCCCCGGCGCCTTCCGCCGACCTTCCGGCCGGCGTCGGTCCACTGTTTGAAATCCTCGCGCAGTTTCTTGGCATTCTTGGCGGAAAGATCAATCTCATAAGTCGCACCATCGATCGCGAATTCGACAGTCTCGTCAGCGGGACCCTCACCATCGAAATCGTCGACGAGGGTTACGGTCACTTTTTTTGCCATGATTCGATCGGATCTTTCTGTGCACGGCCGACGACGTGATTTACGTCCGAGCAGTAATGTGCCATAAAGTCCGGTCCGGTTACAACAATTGCAGCCGGCTCAGTGGCGGTGCCGGACAATTGGAAATAAAACCGTCTCGCGAATTGAGAGCCCGGTCAGTACCATCAGCAACCGATCGAGGCCCATACCCGTTCCGGTGGTGGGCGGCATTCCGTATTCCATTGCCGCCAGGAAATCCTCGTCGAGTGCCATCGCCTCGTCGTCGCCGGCAGCCGCGGCCCGGGCCTGGGCTTCGAATCGTTCCCGCTGGATCACCGGGTCGATCAACTCGGAATACCCGGTGGCCAGTTCAACGCCGCGGACGTAGAGATCCCATTTCTCGGTCACCCCGGCTTTGCTGCGATGCTCGCGCGTCAGCGGGGTGGTTTCCACGGGGAAATCCTTGACGAAAGCCGGGGACCACAGGGTGGCGCCCACGGTGTGTTCCCACAGTTCTTCGATGAGCTTTCCGTGGCCGTAACCGCGGTCCCGGGGAATCTCCAGACCGAGCCGGTCGGCAATGGCCCACAGGTATTCTGCGGACGTCTCTGGGGTGATCTCTTCACCGAGGGCATCAGACAAAGAGGGATACATTTCAATCGACGGCCATTGGCCGTCGAGGTCATACATTGTCCCGTCGGGTAATGCGACCTCGCGGGTGCCGAGGGCCTCGTCGGCGACTTCCTGAACGAGTTCGCGGATCATGATTGCCGAGTCGTCGTAGGTGGCCCACGCCTGATAGGTCTCCAACATGGCGAATTCGGGCGAGTGCGTCGAGTCGGCACCTTCGTTGCGGAAATTCCGATTGAGTTCGAAAACCTTTTCCATACCGCCCACCACGCACCGCTTCAGGAACAGTTCCGGGGCGATCCGCAGGTAGAGATCGGCGTCCAAGGCGTTTGAATGCGTCACAAACGGTCGCGCGGCCGCGCCGCCGGCCAGAGTTTGCAGCATCGGGGTCTCGACCTCCAGGAATCCGCGGCGCTCCAGGCCGTTGCGTACCGCCCGCACGACGGCGATGCGCTGGCGCGCCACGGCACGGGCCGCCGGCCGCACGATCAGGTCCACGTAGCGCTGCCGCACGCGGGCTTCCTCACTCATCTCCCGGTGCGCCACCGGCAGCGGGCGAAGCGCCTTGGCCGCCATCTGCCAGGAGTCGGCCAGGACGGACAGTTCGCCGCGCCGTGAGCTGATCACCTCTCCGCGCACGAACACGATGTCGCCGAGGTCGACATCGGCCTTCCAGGCCTCCAGTGCCTCCGGCCCGACGCCGGCCAGACTGATCATGGCCTGCAGTTGGGTGCCGTCTCCTTCCTGCAACGTGGCGAAGCACAGCTTTCCGGAGTTGCGGGAGAACACGACCCGGCCGGCGACGCCGACGACGTCGCCGGTGGTCGTGTCCGCGGGCAGATCGGGGTAGCCGGACCGGATGTCGGCCAGCGAATGGGTACGCGGCACCGAGACCGGATAGGCCTGCCGGCCCTCGTCGAGCAGGCGCTGCCGCTTGCCCTGCCGGATCCGGAACTGCTCGGGCAGGTCCTCGGACGGTTCTGTGGCTCCCGACGAGGCGCCGGCTGCCGACAAGGCTTCACTCACGGCGTGCCAGCTTAAAGGGAGTTTTGACCTCGGCGGTTCAGCGGGCTGGCTTGAGTCGGCTTTACCTACTCCCGGGTCGCGTCGCTCCTGCCCTCCGATGTTGGGTGTCCTGATTGCGCTCGTAGACCATGCGCAGCCCGTCGAGGGTCAAGTGTTTGTCGTAGTGCTCGACGGTGTGCAGCTCGGGCAGCATCAGGGTTGCGCCGTGGCCGGTGGCGACCACCGCGACGTTGCTGCCGGCGAAGCCGTCCATATCCTGGCGGATCCGGTTGACCAGGCCGTCGACCAGTCCGGCGAACCCGAACACCGCGCCGGACTGCATACATTCCACCGTGTTCTTACCGACCACCGACCGGGGTCTGGTCAGTTCGACCCGGCGCAGCGCCGCCGAACGGGCGGCGGCGGCGTCGGAGGACAGTTGAACTCCCGGGGCGATCGCCCCGCCGAGGAATTCCCCCTTCGCCGAGACCACGTCGACGCAGATCGAGGAGCCGAAGTCGACGACGATTGCGGCGGTTCCGAACTTGGCGTAGGCGGCCAGGCAGTTCACGATCCGGTCGGCGCCAACCTCTTTGGGGTTGTCGACCAGCAGCGGAATGCCCGTCCGCACACCGGGTTCGATCAGCACATGCGGTACAGCCTGCCAATACTGGTCGCACATCACGCGAATCTCGTGCAGGACCGACGGAACCGTGGAAAGCCCGGTTACCCCGGTGAGGCGCTCGGAATCGTCGCCGATGAGGCCCTCGATGGTCAGGGCGAGTTCATCTGCAGTGACCTCGGGTTCGGTTCGTATCCGCCAGTTCTGCAGCACTTCGGCGTGATCGCCGGATCCGGAGATAAGTCCCACCGCTGTGTGGGTGTTGCGAACGTCGATGGCCAGCAGCACGGTCAACGCACCCCCGGCAGCGGCCCGCAGAGGTCGACGGCAGGGTGGATTGCGGAATTCGGCAGTACGCGGAACTTCAGTACGCGGAACATCAGTTCCTCCAGGTCATCTCAGGTTCGCCCCCACCCGCGTCGGGTACAGCGGACCCGCCGGGCAGTTCGATCCCGATGTTGTCCAGCAGGCGTGTTGAGCCCAGGCGCGCGGCGACCAGCAGTCGGGCCGGACCGACGGACGGGGTGGGCTCCAGCCAGGGCCCGCGCAACTCCAAATAGTCGGTGAGGATGGCCGGCACCTCGTCAAGGACCGCGCGGGCGGCGTCGAGTACGGCGGCCGGCCCCCCGCCCGCGGCGTACATCCCGGCCAGCAGTGCCGAGGACAACGCGGTGGCTTGTTCGCGTTCCTCGGAGTTCAGGTAGCGGTTTCGCGACGACATCGCCAGTCCGTCGGACTCACGCACGGTGGGCACGCCGACGATGCGGGAATCGAGATTGAGGTCATCGGCCATCTGCCGGATCAGGACGAGTTGCTGGTAGTCCTTCTCACCGAAGAAGGCGCGGTCCGGCCGAACGATCTGCAGCAGCTTCAACACCACCGTGAGCATGCCGGCGAAATGCGTTGGGCGGACGGTACCTTCGAGTTCGGAGCCGAGGGGGCCGGGGTGGACGGTGGTGCGCGGACCGAGTGGATACATCACGGCGGGGGTCGGGGTGAACACCACCTCGACGCCCTCTTCGGCCAGTAACTCCAGGTCTGCGTCAAGGGTGCGCGGGTAGGCATCGAGGTCCTCACCGGTGCCGAATTGCAGCGGGTTGACGAAGACCGACACCACGACCACCGATCCGGGCAGCCGCTTGGCGGCTCGCACCAGCGCCATGTGCCCGTCGTGCAACGCCCCCATGGTCGGGACCAGCATGACCCGGCGGCCGGTGTGCCGGAGCGCTCGGCTGACCTCGGAGACCGCGTGCGGTGTCGGGTAGACGTTGAGCTGTCCGGCGCTGAACTGCGGCGCTTTGCTGCTCACCGGTGCGATCCCCCCGATCGGGACCAGTCGGTCAACACGTCACAAACCTCCTGTGGGGCGTGTGATCGCTGCGCGGTCCGCAGCGAGTCCGCGCAATAAGCCTGGGCCAGCATCGGATCGACGTCATTCAGAGCGGCGAGGTGCGCCGCGACCGCGGCCGCATCGCCGCGCGCTACCGGACCGGTGAGCGCGGCCTGACCGCGCTGCAGGGTGTTCTCCAACGCCGCTCTGGCCAACGGTCCGATGACACGTTCGGCGATGCCACCGGGGGCGTCGCCGATGAGTTCCTGGCCGAGCAGTTCCTGGCCGGCCAGCGCGGCGCGCAGTGCGCTGAGCGCGTCGGCGATCAGGGTGACGATGTGGTTGCTGCCATGAGCGAGCGCGGCGTGGTAAAGCGTGCGGGCGTCTTCACGGACCCGGAAGGGTTCCCCGCCGATCTCCAGGACCAGCGATGCGGCGATGGCATAACCGATCTCGTCGGCCGCGGTGATGCCAAAGCAGGTGTCGGCCAGACGGGCGATGTCTTCGTCAGCGCCGGTGAACGTCATCGCCGGATGAATGGCCAGTGGTACGCAGCCCTGCTCAGTCAACGGCGCCAGCACCGCCACCCCGTTCGCGCCGGAGGTGTGGGCAACGATGGTGCCCCGTCGCACCGCACCGGTCGCCGCCAATCCGGCTATCAGAGAGGCCAGTTCGGAGTCGGGGACGGTCAGCAGGAGGAGTTCGGCGCAGTCGGCGACGTCGGGAACCGGCAGGATGGGGGTGTCGGGCAGCCTGCGCTGCGCCATCCGGCGCGAGGTGTTAGAAATGGCACTGCACGCCACGACGACATGCTCGGCGCGTTCCAGTGCCACCCCTAAGGCGGTGCCAACCCGCCCAGCCGAGATGATGCCCACTTTGAGTCTGGCCGGGCGCAAGCCATTAGGGATCCCCATTGGCCGACCTCGCTGACGTGAGTATCGTTCCGATCCCGCTGGGGGTACCGGACGGTCAGGGGCGAGTCTAGCGTCTGAAGGTCAGTCCTCTCGGCGGCGGCGACCGCCGCCGGCGGGGGGACGATTTACCTGAAGACCCTGGAGGAGTTCCGAGAAAGACTGCCCATCGGCATGCTGCCCGGTGGGCTGGGGTTCCTCGATGCCGGGTTCGGCGACCGACTCCGGCGGACGGTGCCGTCCGGGTGGGCCTTGCGGGGCCTCGGGGGGAACCCAGTGCCGGCCGCGGGGCGGTTCGGGCGGCGCGACGGGCGCCGGCCGGGGTGGCGGTTGGCCGTTGTCCGCACTGTGGCGGCCGAGACGCACTTCCGGCGGCCGCCAGGGTGCCTCGGGTTGTGGAGCGGACGGGGCGACGAGGCGCTCGGCCGGCGGCGGCGGCGGCTCGGGGCGGCGGTGGGTGCCGCCGTACTGCGGCTCGGGCTCGAACACTGGCGGCACCATCACCGTCTCCGTCTCCACTGTCTGCACTGTCTGCACCGTCTGCACCGTCTCTTCGTAGACCGGTGCCAGCGGCTCCTCGGCGACGTCGATGATCGGGTTCTCCGCCACATAGTCGGTCTCGTCGGTGGCCATCACCACCGCCTCGGCGAACACCGTCTCGGAGATCACCGTGACCCGGCTGCTCTCGACCCGGTCCGGCGGCGGGGGCATCGGCGGGGGCATCGGGACTGCGACACGTTCGCTTCCCAGCGCCGGCCGGTGGGCCAGGTCGGTGCCGAGCATCACTTCGAGCTGGGACCGCAGTGAGGCCAGTTCGGCGCGCAGAGCGGCCATCTCGTCGGCGGCCTGGGCGCGCACCTCCCGGGACAGTTGCCGACGCAGATGCGCCTCGACCGAGGCCTCGTGCTCGCGTCGGGCCGCGATCTCCCGGTCCAGTTGGAGGTCGTAGACATGCTTCATATCCCGGGCGCGGGCCTGGGCGACATCGGTTTGCCTGCGGTAGATCACCGTGACGAAGGCAGCCATGACCGCCGCCCACAGTGACAGCACCACGGCCAGCCGCAGCAACTCGACCCGATCGGTGAAGACCAGTGTTGAACTGGCCAGGATCGCCAGAACCAGCAGCGCGGTCAGCAGTATCCAACCCGGCCCGCGGTCGCCGCGCCTGCTCCGCGCGCCGCGGGACTGAACGGTCATGGGCAGCACTGTACCGCGTCTAAAGTGCCCGCCCGCGACGACAAGCTGCGGCGATTCGCGCGATCATCCGGGTCGGGCGCGGTCCGTCAGGCGCCGACGGCGTGCTCGTCGGGCTCACCCGGGGACTCATCCCCCGGCGACTTGCAGCAGTGCTGCAGCCACAGCGCGGCGACCACGAGTGCCAGCGCGCTGAGCACAGCAACGATCGCGCCGGGCAGGTCGGCGGCCGCCACCCGCAGCTCGGTACGGCGGGGCCCCAGATACACCAGCATGCCTACCCACCACCCAAGCATCAGCGCACCGGCCCACGCCGAGGCCTTGGCGATCGCCACGGTCCGGGCCACGGCGAGCGGATGCAGCCGTCCGCCGCCCACCCCGATGCGGCCGTCGCGGATCCGGCTGCGCACCGACACCGCCCACCAAACCTCGACGGCGGCGACCGCCAGCAGCGACAGGCCGGTCCACAGCGTGATCGGCGGGAAGTACCGGTAGATCAGGCGGATGGCCAGATAACCGATCACGGCGGCGAGTGCGGCGGCCGCGGCCAGATCGCGGATACGGGTGGGGCCCATCAGCCGACCGGACCGTTGAGCACCAGATCTCTCGGCCGCACACCGTCGCGCTCCGCACGATCCACCTCGGCGAGCCAGTCCCGCACCGGGCGGCGGCGGTCCCCGACGGTCAGTTCGGCCGCCGGATCCACCGCCAACCAGGGGATGAGCACGAATGCCCGTTGGTGCGCGAACGGGTGCGGCAGGGTGAGCTCCGCGGTGTCCTCGCGGATCTCGGAGTCGCCGTCGAAACAACAGACCAGATCGACGTCGAGGGTCCGCGGGCCCCACCGCTGGGTCCGGACCCGCTGGTTGTCCCGTTCCACCTGCTGAGCCCACTGCAGCCAACCGTGTCCATCGAGGTCGGCATCCTCGGCGACGATCACCGCGTTGAGGAAGGGCCCCTGTTCGACCCCGCCCCAGGCGTCGGTCTCGAACACCGGGGATACCGCCATCACACGATCACCGGCGGCGTCGACGACGGACTGCAGCCGGCTGAGTCGGTCGCCGAGGTTGGACCCGATCGACAGCACCACCCTGCTCACACCTGCACCGCGACCGGGACGATCTGACCGCGCCCGCCTCGTCGGGACCGGCGCGCCACCACCGCCACGTCGGTGAAGGTCAGCGGGATGGGGGCCTGCGGTTTGTGTACCACCACTTCGACGGCGTGCACCCGTGGATCCTCCATGACGCCCTCGGCGATCTCGGCGGCGACCGTTTCGATCAGGTTGCGGGGTGGACCGGCGACGATGTCGGCGGCGCGTTGGGCCAGCGTTCCGTAGTCGTAGGTGTCGTTGAGGTCGTCGCTGGCGGCGGCGTCGGCCAAGTCGATCCACACGGTGATGTCGATGATGAAGTCCTGGCCGTCACGCCGTTCATGGTCGAACACCCCGTGATTACCGCGAACGGTCAGACCCCGTAACTCGATGCGGTCAGCCAACTCGGTCACTGCCTTCCTGCGGATGCTGCCAGGCGCCGACAACCTTGAGTGCATCGACACTGGCTCGCACGTCGTGAACGCGGACACCCCACGCCCCGTGCAGGACGCTGAGCGCCGAGATGACCGCGGTGGCTGTCTCCCGGCCGTCGGGTGAGCGCGGGGTGCCGTCCGCCGAGGCCAGCAGCGAACCCAGGAAGCGCTTGCGGGAGGCTCCGACCAGGACCGGGATTCCGGTGCCGACGAATTCCGGTATCGCGTTGAGCAACGCCCAATTGTGCTGCGCCGTCTTGGCGAAGCCCAGCCCGGGATCAATGATCAGCCGAGAGGGGTCCACGCCGGCGCTCACCGCCGCATCGACCGCCGACAAGAGTCCATCGCGGACCTCGGCGACGACATCGCGGTAGCGCGGCACCTCGTGGGACTGACCCTCCCCCACCGACCGCCAATGCATCAACACCCACGGGATACCCGCCTGGGCCACCACGCGCGCCATGTCGGGGTCGGCGCGGCCACCGCTGACGTCGTTGACGATAGCTGCTCCGCTGTCCAGGGCCGACTGCGCCACCTCGGCGTGCATGGTATCGACTGACACCGTGATTCCCTGTGCGGCAAGTTCTTTGACGACGGGGACGATCCGCGCCCGCTCGACGGACGGTTCTATCCGTACCGCACCGGGTCGGGTCGATTCGCCGCCGACGTCGATGACCGCGGCCCCCTCGGCCGAGAGTGCCAGACCGTGCTCGACCGCACGATCGGGATTGAGGAAGCGCCCGCCGTCGGAGAACGAGTCAGCGGTGACGTTGACAACACCCATCACCAGGGGCGACGCGACCCGGGAAAGGACGTCGTCGCTCACTTGCGGAGGATGAGTTCCAGCGCCTCGGCTCGAGATGCGTTGCTGGTCTTGAACATCCCGCGAACCGCAGACGTGGTGGTGACCGCGCCGGGCTTGCGCACACCGCGCATCGCCATGCACATGTGCTCGGCCTCCACCACGACGATGACCCCGCGGGGTTGAAGTTTGCGCATGATCGCGTCGGCGACCTGGGCGGTCAGACGTTCCTGCACCTGCGGTCGTTTGGCGTAGAGGTCCACCACCCGCGCCAGCTTGGACAGACCGGTCACCCTGCCGTCGGCTCCCGGAATGTAACCCACGTGCGCCATTCCGTGGAACGCCACGAGATGGTGCTCGCAGGTGGAGTACAACGGGATCTTCGTGACCAGAACCAATTCGTCGTGGCCCTCGTCGAAGGTCTTGTCCAGCACGGAATCGGGGTCGGTGTAGAGACCGGCGAACATCTCCCGGAATGCCCGCGCCACCCGTGCCGGGGTCTCTTTCAGACCATCGCGGTCGGGATCCTCCCCGACCGCTAGCAGCAACTCCCGCACCGCCGCCTCCGCGCGAGGCTGATCGAACAGCGGCGTGTCCAGCGTGATCGAATCGCGCTGCGGCATAGGTACTCCGTCCGTCGTCAACTGTTGGCCCGGCCGTTGTCATCGCCGGACTCGTCCTGGGGCCCGTGGCCGGTTGGCGCCGGGTACTGCTGATGCGGCGGATAGGCCGGTTGCCCGTGCTGGGGCTGAGCGTGGTGGGGCTGCCCGTGCTGGGGCTGTCCGTGCTGGGGCTGAGCGTGGTGGGGCTGCCCGTGCTGGGGCTGAGCGTGGTGGGGCTGTCCGTGCTGGGGCTGGTGGCCCCAGCCCGGCGGGGGGTAGTGATGGCCGCCCTGCGGCGGCGGCGGCCAACCCGGGGCCCGCCAGCCCGCTGGGGCACCGTAATCGGGCTGGCGCGGACCGTTGGCGTGATGGCCACCGTGCTGCGGTCCGGCAGCGTGTGCCCCGTTGCCGTTGGCTCCCTGGGCATGCTGCGGCTGGGCAGCCGCGGACGCCTGGGCGATCGCCTTCTTGAAGGCCGGCTCGGGCATCGGCTGGGGCCAGGGCTCGCCGCGTTCCATCGCCAGTTCGCCAGGCGTCTTGATCGGCGGCTTGTCCGAGGGGATGCGCCCGCCGAAGTCGTCGAAGTCCGTCAGCCGCGGACGCTTCTGCACGTCTGCGAAAAGAGCCTCCAATTCGGCGCGGTGCAGCGTTTCCTTCTCCAGCAGTTCCCCGGCCAGGACATCGAGCACGTCGCGGTACTCGGTGAGGATTTCCCAGGCCTCGGTGTGTGCCGCCTCGATCAGCTTGCGGACCTCGTCGTCGATGTCGCGGGCCACCTCGTGGCTGTAGTCGGCCTGGGTGCCCATGGTGCGGCCCAGGAACGGGTCGCCGTGTTCGGTGCCGTAGCGCACCGCGCCCAGCTTGGCGCTCATGCCGTACTCGGTGACCATCGCGCGGGCGATCTTGGTCGCCTGCTGGATGTCGGAGACCGCACCGGTGGTGGGCTCGCGGAACACCAGTTCCTCAGCGGCGCGGCCACCCATTGCGAAGACCAGCCGGGCGATCATCTCCGAGCGGGTCATCAGACCCTTGTCGTCCTCGGGCACCGAGACCGCGTGCCCGCCGGTACGGCCGCGGGCCAGGATGGTGACCTTGTAGATCGGTTCGATATCGGGCATCGCCCAGGCGGCCAGGGTGTGTCCGCCCTCGTGGTAGGCGGTGATCTTCTTCTCCAGCTCGCTGATGATGCGGCCCTTGCGGCGCGGTCCGCCGATGACGCGATCGACGGCCTCCTCCAGCGCCGCCCCGGTGATGATGGTGCCGTTCTCCCGGGCGGTCAGCAGCGCCGCCTCGTTGATCACGTTGGCCAGGTCTGCCCCGGACATCCCGACGGTGCGCTTGGCCAGGCCATCGAGGTCTGCGTCCGGCGATAGCGGCTTGCCCTGGGAGTGCACCCGAAGCACCGCCTTGCGGCCGGCGAGATCCGGGGAGGACACCGGGATCTGGCGGTCGAACCGGCCTGGCCGCAGCAGCGCCGGGTCTAGGATGTCAGGGCGGTTGGTCGCCGCGATCAGGATGACGCCCTGCCGCTCACCGAACCCGTCCATCTCCACCAGCAGCTGGTTGAGGGTCTGTTCGCGTTCGTCGTGTCCGCCGCCCAGGCCGGCGCCGCGCTGGCGGCCCACGGCGTCGATCTCGTCGACGAAGATGATGCACGGCGAGTTCTGCTTGGCCTGCTCGAAGAGGTCCCGCACCCGGGATGCGCCGACGCCGACGAACATCTCCACGAAATCCGACCCGGAGATCGTGAAGAACGGCACACCGGCTTCACCCGCGACCGCCCGGGCGAGCAGGGTCTTGCCGGTGCCGGGCGGGCCGTAGAGCAGCACACCCTTGGGGATCTTGGCGCCCAGAGCCTGGTAGCGGGCGGGGTTTTGCAGGAAGTCTTTGATCTCGTAGAGCTCCTCGACCGCCTCGTCGGCGCCGGCGACGTCGGCGAAGGTGGTCTTAGGCATGTCCTTGGACAGCTGCTTGGCCCGCGACTTGCCGAACCCGAAGCCCATCCGGCCGCCGGTCTGCATCCGGGAGAACAGCACGAACAGCGCCACCAGCAGCAGCAGCGGAAGCATGTAGATCAGCAGCGTGCCCAGGAAGCTGGGCTGGTTGACCGTGGTGTTGGTCTTGACACCCTTGGCGGTCAGCGAATCGAACAGCGGCACCGCATAGCCGGTCGGGTACTTGGCGATGACCTTGTTGGCGTCACCGGTCTCACCGTTGCCGGCCTTCAGTTCCAGACGGACCTGCTGTTCTCGGTCGTCGATCTGGGCGCTGGAGACGTTGTCGGCGTTGATCTGAGCTACCGCAACCGAGGTGTCGACCGGCTTAAAGCCGCGGGTGTCGTCGTTGAAGTACGCGAACAACCACATCAGCAGCAGCACGGCGGAGATCACCGTCAGTGTGCGGATAACGTTTTTACGATTCATCAAGCATTCACCCCTGCGGGGGTCCCGTCCTTCCGTATGCGCTCCCAGCAGCCTCTAAGGTTACCGCTACGCAGGCACCCGGCATTGCCGTCGGAGTTTCCGTCACCGATTGGTTCGCAAGATCGCCGCATCCCACTTTCGCCGTCCTTCTTCGACGGGCCCCGCCTGCTGTGCTTGGCTGGCGACCGTGCTCACACCCTCGTTCGTCGACCTCAACGGGGTCCGGTTGCGGGTATTCGAGGCTGGTCCGCCGGACGGCCCGGTTGTGGTGCTGGCCCACGGCTTTCCCGAGTTGGCGTTCTCGTGGCGTCACCAGATCCCGGTGTTGGCCGCCGCCGGGTACCGGGTACTGGCTCCCGACCAGCGCGGATACGGCGGTTCGTCGCGGCCCGAACCGGTCGAGGCCTACGACATCAGCGCGCTGAGCGGGGACCTGGTTGGTTTGCTGGATTACGCCGGAGCGGAACGCGGTGCGCTGGTAGGCCACGATTGGGGCGCGGTAGTCAGCTGGAGCACAGCGTTGCTGTATCCGGACCGGGTGGCGGCGGTCGCGGGTTTGAGCGTGCCACCGGTACCGCGTCCGCTGGCCCCACCCACCGAGGCTTTCCGGCGGATCTTCGGGGACAACTTCTTCTACATCCTGTACTTCCAGCAGCCGGGGGTGGCCGATGCCGAGATGGCCGCCGATCCCCGCCGCGCGATGCGGCGGATGCTCGGCGGCATGCGCGCCAGCCAGGACGAGGCGGCCGCGCTGCAGATGCTGGCACCGGGACCGGACGGTTTCATCGACCGGCTACCCGAGCCGGTGCGGCTACCGGAGTGGCTGACTCCTGCCGACCTTGAGCACTACGCGCAGGAGTTCGCTCCTAGCGGATTCACCGGTGCGCTGAACTGGTACCGCAACTTCGACCGCAACTGGCACCTCATGGCGCCGCCGAGGGCCCAGACCACCTCGGTTCCGGCACTGTTCGTCGGCGGCAGGGACGACCCGGTCCTGGCCTTCACCAAAATCGACCGAGCCCGGGAGGTGGCCACCGGGCCCTACCGCGAGGTGCTACTCGAGGGCGCCGGGCATTGGATTCAGCAGGAGCGGCCCGATGCCGTCAACGCGGAACTGCTGAGGTTCCTATCCGAAGTGAGGTGGACATGATTCGTCGAACCGTTTGCGCTGCAACTCTCGTGGCGGTCGCCGTGGCAGTATCCGGCTGCGACTCCGCATCGCCGGTGGCGACCAACCCGCGCCAGGTGACCGTGGTGGGCTACGGCGAAGTTCAGGGGGCGCCGGACACGCTGACCGCCGATGTCGGCGTCGAGGTGGTCGCCCCCGATGTGACCGCGGCGATGAACCAGGCCAACCGACGCCAGCAGGCGGTCATCGACACCCTCACCGGACGCGGGGTGGAGGCCAAGGACATCGCGACCACCGGTGTCAACGTCGCACCCCAGTACGGGGAGAACTCGGCGATCACCGGCTACCGGGCCGGCAACACGATCGCGGTGACATTCCGCGACCTTGCGGCGGCTCCCGGGGCGTTGTCCGCCGTCGTCGACGCCGGCGGCAACGCCGCCCGGATCAACTCGGTGACCTATTCGATTCGGGACGACTCCCAACTGATCAGCGACGCACGGGCGGAGGCTTTCGCCGACGCCATGAACAGGGCCACCCAGTACGCCGATCTGTCCGGGCTGTCGCTGGGCTCGGTGATCTCGATTTCTGAAGCGCCGCAATCGATTCCGCCCCGGCCGATGCCCTCAGCGCCGGAAGCCAAGGCCGCCGACGTGCCGCTGCAGCCCGGCGAGCAGACGGTCAGCTTCTCGGTGACCGCGGTGTGGGAACTGAACTGAGAGTTCCTCCCCGCCCTCTTCGGCACTCCGCTGGCGGCCGGGGTCGGACAGTCAGGAACCGCGCCTGCGCATCCCGGTGCCGCCGGGCTGGGAACAACCCCCGGCTCTGGACCCCGCCGACGACACCATCAGGATGGCGATCCTCAACCCGGGGCTGGCCACCGGTGGATTCCGCGCATCCGGGATCACCCGATTCAATTGTTCGGAAATACGGACATAAGCTCGCTGATGCCTCTAGTCTTCTGGTCGCTCGAGGACGGCGTGCGCACGAGGTCCGGCCCTGGGCGACCCACTCGCCCTGAGCGCCACACCGTGAGGAGACAACCGCGATGCCGAACCCCCTGAGCAATCGCAAAGCCCGCCGGGAACAACGGAAGTCAGGGCGGGGCCGGGCCAAGCGCATCGCGCTGACCGGTGTGGCCGCCACGACCGCCAGTGCGCTGGGCCTGGGTTTGGGGACACCGCAGGCCCTGGCGGCCGAGCCGGGTCCGTACTACCTGCAGGCGCCCACCACGGGACCGTTGGTCAATCTGCTTCCGGCCCTGGGGATCGGCGGTTTCAACCTTCCTGTCATCGGGAACGTCCCCCTGATCCCGACCGCAGCGAACGTCCCGAACCTGTACCGGGTCATCAACGGGTTGCCGTCCACCCAGGTCACCGGTGGGTTCGGCGCGTGCGGGCAGTCCAGTGCCGAGGTGTGCCGCGCCGTTCCGGTAATCACCTCGGGGATTGGGATTTTCGCCGCCACCGGCGCCACGAACGATCTGATCGCCAGCACGCAGGGGAAGACCCCGGCCGGTGAGGAGCCGCTGCGGCCGGGTTCGACGTTGGTGAGCCTGATCCCCATCAACGATCTCCTGCGGCCCAACGGCGGACTGGCGGCCCGGTTCCCGAACATCACCGCCGCATTGAGTCTCAACTCCGCCCTGCCGGAGATCGGCGACTACGTCGTCGACGCCGACACGTCCCTCAACGTCAGCCTGATCGACGTGACGTGGGAGTACAACACGTTTGCTGATTTCCCGGCCACCGCCAATCTACTTTCGTTGATCAACTCGGCCATGGCCGTGATCCCGTCGCTGGACCTGTTCCAGGGCGAAATCACCGACATCCTGGGCAAGTTCCGCACGACGCTGATCACCAGCGCCGGCACGACGTCGAACACCACGGGTACGGGCCCCGAGCTTCTCGCGACGCTGCCCGAGTTCGCCCTTGGCCAGCCCCCGATTTTCCCGCGGGCCTTCATGACCGCTCCGTCGGGCAACCTGCCGCTGCTGGCGCCGATGCGGCTGCCCGCGCAGGGTGTCAACCTCGCTCTGAACGCCCTGGGCAGCCCCTACCTGTTGGGCACCCCGATCGCGGACGCGATCCAGCCAGCGTTGAGGATCCTCGTCAACACCGGATACACCGATGTGCTGACCCCCGATGCGCTCAACACCTGCGCTCAGGCATGTGGCACCGACGCGGCGAAGACGTGGGCCCAGCTGGGTTACCAGGCCTACGATCGGACCCTGTATCAGGCCTACACCCCGACGCCGTTCGGTTCGGTCGATCCCCTCACGCCCGAGCAGCGGTCGAAGGTGCCGGGCGACGTGCTGACGGCCCTGACCGAGGGCATCCGGGCGCAGTTCCAGAAGCCGTTCTGGGGCATCCTGGTGCCGGCCGCCGGAACTGCCGGCGCAGGTGCGGTCGGCGCCCCCGACGGCGGGCTCTCCGGGGCAGCCGGCTCGGCGACGGCCAAGGCGACCGGGCT
>NZ_JBILVF010000251.1:0-2858 GCF_044370595.1 Mycobacterium sp. | reverse complement strand
AGTTGCGCTTGACCGTTACGCCGGCAATGTCCTCGAGAATGTCAACCATCTGGTTGACGGCCATGGCTGGGTGAGGATCAGACCGTCGGGAATCTCACGACCGGGGTGCTTTTTGTGCCATTCGGTCACCACCGACGGCAAGAGTGGGATCCGAGAGCCGAGCACGTAGGTCAGCCCGTCGAGTACTTCGGAGAAGGCCCGCGGGGTACCGGACCGGGTGATCCACTACCAATACCGCGCCGACCGGGCCCGACGCACCAGCCGCGGGATCGATGAACAGATCGCCAAAGCCCAACGCGCCGTGGACGGAAAAGCCCCGGTCAAACGCAACCGCTACATCCAACTATCCGGTGCTACCAAGACAGTCAACCGAACCCTGGAAGCCAAGACCCGAGCCCTGGCCGGCTGGAAGGGCTACACCACCAACCTCGTCGACCAGCCCGCCTCGTTCGTCATCGACGCCTACCACCGGCTGTGGCGCATCGAGAAGGCGTTCCGAATGTCCAAGCACGACCTGGCAGCTCGCCCGATCTATCACCGGACCCGGGAATCCATTGACGCGCACTTGACCATCGTGTTCGCCGCCATGGCCGTCAGTCACCACATCGAAAACCAAACCGGCTGGAGCATCAAGAAATTCGTCCGCACCGCACGCCGCTACCGCACCATCACCATCAGCGCCGGCAACCACACACTCACCGCCGCCGACCCCATCCCCGAAGACCTCGCCGCAACGCTCGCCAAGATCAGATCAAACACTGCACACTAATTTGATAAAACTCGGGAAACACACCCCACACCCAAAATCCCTACCCCTCAAAGATTTTCAGAGCCCAGCAACCCCGAACCCCACCCGCGCGAAAAATCGAGGCTAGCTTTCCAGGGGCGCTGCGCTCCTCCGTGGGGTTAGAAAATTTGGCTGTCCGTTCGGCTCGGATTGCTGGTTGCGCCCCGCGAATTGTGGGGTGATGCTGGAGGAGTGTTTCGGCCGACCCCGGTCCGTCTATGTTGCCGCTGAGCCCGCAGGCTAGCTTGGGGCGGAGGGCACAACCATGTCCGCGGGAACCGTGGAATGTTGCCTCGAGCACGAGTGTCAGAGTCCTGTTTCACCCCGCCCTCCCCGAAACACCCTCCACCACAACGGGATACGAGAGTTCATGAGGGAGTGATGGGTGATGGATGTTGTGCACCCGCGGTGCGCGGGAATCGACTGCTCGAAGAAGGATGCGAAAGTCTGCGTGCGGATCCAGGGCCAGGGCGCCCGCACGAAATCAGCCACGGTGAGCACCTGGGGCGCCACGACCAGCCAGATCCTGGCGCTGCGCGAACACCTGATCGCCGAGAAGGTCAGCTGCGTGGTGATCGAGTCGACCAGCGACTACTGGAAACCGTTCTACTACCTGCTCGACGACGACCTGGACGTGATCCTGGTCAATGCCGCCTCGGTGCGTAACCTGCCCGGTCGCAAGACCGACGTCTCCGATGCCGCCTGGCTGGCAGATCTGGGCGCGCACGGGCTGGTGAAGGCCTCCTTCGTTCCACCCGCCCCGATCCGCGCGTTGCGGGATCTGACGCGGGCCCGCACGGTGATCACCCGCGAACGCACCCGGGAAACCCAACGGCTGGAGAAGCTGCTCGAGGACGCCGGCATCAAACTGTCCTCGGTGGCCTCCGAGATCACCGGGGTTTCCGGGCGGGCGATGCTCGAAGCGCTCATCGCCGGCCAACGCGACCCCGCTGCACTGGCCGATCTGGCTCGCCGGCGGCTGCGCTCGAAGATCCCCGCGCTCACTGAAGCGCTGACCGGACGGTTCAGCGACCACCACGCGTTCATGGCCCGGTTGTTCCTGGACCGCATCGACGCCCACAGCGCCGACATCACCCGCCTCGACGAGCGTATTGAGGCGGCGATGGAACCCTTTCGTCCCGCCCGGGACCTGCTGATCAGCATTCCCGGGTTCTCCCGCATCGTCGCCGAGGTCTTCATCGCCGAAACCGGCGCCGACATGAGCGTGTTCCCCTCCGCCGGGCACCTGGCGTCCTGGGCCGGCCTGGCCCCGGGATCCAACGAGTCCGCCGGCCGGGTCAAATCCAGTAAGACCCGCCCCGGAAACCGCAACCTCAAAGGAGTCCTGGGCATCGCCGCGCTCTCAGCAGCCCGCTCGAAGAACACCTACTTCTCGGCCAAATACAAACGCATCGCCGCACGGCGCGGACCCATGCGCGCCATCGTCGCCGTCGAACACGCCATGGTCATCGCCGCCTGGAACCTGCTCACCAACGGCGACTTCTACCGCGACCCCGGCGCCGACTACTACACCGCACGCCAACCGGCCGCGACAAAAACACGCGCGGTCAACCAACTCCAGGCCCTCGGCTACCGCGTCACCCTCGAACCACTCGCCGACACCGCCTAACTCACCAACCCCACCGGTCACCCGTTGTGGTCACCTAATTTTCGTGTCAGTACCTGAGTTAGGACATTTGCCTTAGCTAGGACGCGGTGGACACCCTCAACCTTGCCGGGGGCTGTTACTCGGCCAACGACGCCGGTGGTGACATCCGGGGCGGCGCGTGGGGGCCGAGGCCACCAGTGAAATCGACATTTGGGGCGACGGCGAACAAACCGCAGCTTCATGTATGTCGACGATTGCGTCGAGGGGACTCTGCGCATCGCCCGAGGCTCCAGCAGGGAACCGGGTAGGCCCCGACCTGGTCAGCACGGCTTGCAGAGCGATCTGGTTGGCTTCCGAGATCATTCCGGCGTCGGCGACGACGGTGACATCGGCGAGCTGATGGGCTTTCTTGAACGCGGTGATGACCGGCAGCATGGTCGCGGTTTCGGCCTTGTTGCCCTC
>NZ_JBILVF010000077.1:0-14955 GCF_044370595.1 Mycobacterium sp. | reverse complement strand
AACTCCTCCCACGCTACACCCCCCTGTGGTGATACCGACATCCGGCGAGCCGAACTCACCGCCGACGAGGCTCTGAATACCATTACCCCGTCCAAGACCGAGCTGGCGACTTGGACCGGGTAAGCAGCTATCTCCTTGGAGTTGCGGGGAATTGAACCCGCTCTGGAAAATGCACCGAACATCGAAACTGCCGGACCGAGCCCATCCGGTCAGACCCGCAGTGCGGTGAACCCCGACGCACCGTCAAGCGCCGCGAAGTCGTCATCTTGAGCAATGACCGGCAGTCCGCGCGAAACGGCGATCGCAAGATCCACAGGTCGTTGATCCCCATCCGGCGTCGCGTCTCCCAGAGATGGATCCGAAGCCGCGCCCACACCCGTGCAGCGTCTTCATCGACGGGAAGTGCCACCAGATCGGCGACGGCATCTCATGTCGCCATCCGTTGCGCGCGGACTTCGGCCGTGCCGGCGGCAACAACGCCCGCATTGAGATCGGTCCGAGGTCGTCGGTGGTGTCACCGGCCAGCGCGGCGTGGTCGTGGCGCAGCCCCGGATCGGCCTGGCACCGCGTCAGGCGCTTGGCCAGTTCGTCTCCAGACAGCCAGCGCCGCCGACTGTTCTGGAGGGTGGTGAGCTGGGCCACCGGCTTACCGTTCACCGTGATGGTGATGACTTAACCGGCCTCGACCCGGCGCATCAGCCCAGCAGTGTCATTGCGGAGTTCGCGAGAAGCGACGTCTGACATGCGACAGATGGAGCCCTTCCGTAGCATTCGGCTGGGTTGGACGACGGTTGTGGCGGTTGGACCGGCTGGACCGCAGTGCCGGAAAGCTGGAAAGCCGAAGGTAGATTTCACCAATGAACAGCCGTTTCCGCTGAGCGATCGGAGCGCAACGTGAGCACCCCGCCGGACCCCCGGGGGAAGCCCCCGCCGATCAAGTACATCTGGCCGAAGCGGATCGCCGTCATCCTCACCGGGCTGGCTCTCGTGGGCGGGATCGGCGTCGGCGTCAAAACCCTCCTCCACGAAGACGGCACCGCGACCACGAGCCAGGAATCGGTTCAGCCGGCATCTCCAGCGCCCGGGGGCTCGCAGGCTCCGACGGCGCCCGAGGGGTCGCCGGCACCGGCAGCGACATCGGCGCCCATGAAACTCAGCCAGGCCGTCACCGATTCCGCCGGGGTGTTGACCAGCGAGCAGACCAACGAGGTGAGGTCTGCCGTCAAAAACCTGCAGACGGCCCGCGACGTCCGGTTGTGGGTGGTCTACGTCGACGCTTTCGACGCCCCGCCCGCGGAGTGGGCCCGCAAGACCACCGCGCTGACCAGCATGGGGGACCGGGACGCCATCCTCGCCATCGCGACCGAGCAGCGGAAGTACGCGTTCCTGGTCGCACCGGGCGCCGCAAACGGGTCGGAGCAGGCCATCAACGATCTACGGCGAAACACGGTCGAACCGCGTCTTCGTGACAGCGACTTCGCCGGCGCAGCCGTCGCCGCCGCCACCGGGCTGCAAGCCGTCGGCTGAGCCGGTTCCGCCCCAGCCTGCGTCCCTGAGCAGGTGACGGCGAAACCGTCGGCGGATCGTTCTTTACGGAGCTTTGGACCGGGAACGACAATCGCCGCCCCTGGCGTACCACCCGCGCATCTAGCGAGTGATGACCAGCTTCATGGCGGGCTGCAACCAGTGGTCCGCCGCACGGTCCCACTCGATGACCGTCGTCGGCACCGCCAGTGGGTCGATCCTTCCGGCCGCGACCAGATCAAGCACCTCGGGCAGGTAGCGCCGGGAGTCGGCGCGCGAGGTGTGGAAGGTGATTCCGCGGGTGTACATCTCGAGGAGCGGTAACGGTGTTCCCGTCCCGAAGTGAATCGTCACCGGAGTGATCCGGCCGTAGGCCTGCGTCGAGCGGACGGCGCAGTGCAGTCCCTCCACTTGCAGGGAGCCGGCGACGACGATCGGCGCTCGGTCCAATCGTCGCGGGAACTCACCGCCTAGATCGGTGACCTCGGCTCCTAGGTCCGAGGCGGCAGCGAGTCGCTCAACGTCGCTGTCGGCATACCGGATTCGGCCGGCACCCAACGCCTTCGCGCACAGAACCACGTACAAACTGATCGACGGCGCATCGCCGCCGACGATCAAGACATCGGCCCCGGGCCGCTCCCCCAAGCCGTCGACGACGGTGCGGTAGGCGTCGATGAGGTTGTCGGTCGTGGCCGCTAGCGCCACGTCGCTGATCGATTCGGGTGCGGCCCACAACATGTGGTCGGCATCGGGCACCAGAAGCAGGTCGGCCATGCCGCCACCGTGGCCGCCGCCGGCTTCACCGAATCCGAACGCCGCCCCAGCGCGCGCATGGTTGGGTTCACAGGCGGCATAGTGCCGTTCGCGGCAATGATCACACACTCCACACGACACTTGGAAAGGCACCGCAACCCGCTGCCCCGGCGCGACGCGCCGGACTCCCGAGCCGACGGCGACGACCTCAGCCGCAATCTCATGTCCTACCGGGAACGGTCCCGGGAAGATCCCGAACGCCGCCATCGCGATGTCCAGATCGCAGCGGGCGACCGCCAGCGGCCGTACGACGGCCTGTCCCGGACCTGGTTGCGGACTGGGGGTCTCCTGCCATTCGACCGTGCCGGGTTCGACGAAGACCAGCTGCCGCACTGTTCCTGCTCCTCCACGCGATTCGGGTTAAAGCTAGCCTGCTGCCATTCGGCGCCCCATGAGGGACTGCTGGTCAGCAGCATTCCCCCCGACCGGCCGTTGGCGCGAGATCGGCCGGTTCCTTGTCGCCCGCCACGCGGAGAGCCGCTGCCGTCAGGCCCGCGCCGGGATGAGGGATAGACCTGACGACTACGTCTGGCGCAGGCTGGGCCGGTAGTCGGCGAACTCGGCCTCAGCGGCGAGCAGCGCGCCCAGATCGCCTTGCTGCTGTGCAACGAAAACACCGACGACCTGTCGGCACAATTCCGGCACACTCACCCCGCGCGCATCGGCGATACGTTTGAGCCCAACCACCGTCGTAGTGGTGACGTGGAATTGCACGGCGAACTGACCACAGGAACCATCCTCGGGCGGCAACCCTGGCCCCAAGACGACGGGGCCGTCGATGGCGTCGTCGCCGGCCTCGACATCCCGGCTCGCCCGAGCGACCTCGTTACGACGTAGCCGGCTGTCAGTGCAGCTATCCGGTTCCTGGCACTCGTCGTCGCTGAGGTAGCCCATTGCGCCCACGCTAGACCCCGCGGAGTTCGGATGGTCTACCTGGAGCCAGCAGATGAGCGCCAACGGCAGCCCGCCGCCACGCCGACGGATACGCATTCACCATCGGCGTCCATGGGAACCGGCGGTACGAACATCTACACCAACGCCTTCACCCGGCTGGGGTTTGGCCAAGAAGTCATCGAAGCCAGCCGGCTCTGGCAATCAGGCCACCGCGACGAGGCCCGCGCTGCGGTCCCGTTGGATCTGGGCCGCCTCACCAGTCTTCTCGGCAGCACAACCGAAGTCGCCGAACGTATCGCCGCCTACCGGGACAGCGGAATCACCACCCTGCTCGCCAAAGTCGACGGCGACCACACCCACCAACTACACACCATCGGGCGCCTCCTGGAAGCGGTGCCGCTCAGCGTCTAGTGGCGCTGCCAATGCCAGACAAGCCAGGCCCTTCGGCCTGGCCTGCTGTGGTGGATCCGTGCGCGGCAGTACCGACCGCCACAGGAAGCCTGAGAGAGGAGAGTAACTACTTGCTGGTGTGCTGAAGGGCCAACTCGCGCAGCATGTTGTTGTGGGCGTCCGTATCGTCGTCGGAGCCGGCTTCTTCGTATCGGTCCGAGCGAGCCGAGGTGCGTCGGTCTTGGCGGGCCCACTGCGTCACCAACGCGATGAGCACGACTACGACGGGCACTTCGCCTGCCCCCCAGGCGATTGCGCCACCAAGGTACTGATCGTCGGTGCGGCTGGATACCCAAGGCAGCGCCACAGTGGCGTAGTAGTTGTCGCCGACCGCGGTTGTCTTCGTCATCATCGCGATACCGAAGAATGCGTGAAAGGGCATGGTCGCGAACAACAATGCGAGCCGGCCGATGAACGGAAGCCGTCGCGGGCCCGGATCGACGCCGATGATGCCCCAGTAGAACAGGTACCCGGTGAGCAGGAAGTGCAGCGACATCAATTCGTGGCCCCAGTGGTACGGCACCAGGGTGTCGAACAGCGGCGTGAAGTACACCGCATACAGCGAGCCGACGAACAGCACGAAGGCCGTGGCCGGGTTGGACAGGAATGTGGTCAACGGCGAATGGACCGCTCGCAGAATCCATTCCCGGGGACCCGGTGGCGCTCCGGGTGCCGCGCTCGGCAACACCCGCAACGCCAACGTCACCGGTGCCCCCAGAACCAGGAGAAGCGGGACGAACATGTTCAGCGTCATATGCTCGACCATGTGGATGCTGAACATTGCTGAGCCGTAGGCTCGGACACCCGAACCGGTCGCGAACACCAGAGCCGCGCAGCCGGCCAGCCAGGACACCGTGCGTCCGACCGGCCACCGGTCGCCGCGGCGGCGCAGCAGAACCACGGCGGCGAGGTAAAGGGCAGCGAGCAGCAGTCCCCCGACACTGAGGAAGGTGTCGAAACGCCAGAACGTCAACATCCGCAGCGGACTCGGTGCGCCGGGCAGTTCATAGCCGAGCAGTAGCAGGAGTTGGGGAACGGTCGATCCACTGCCGGTCCTCATGACGCGGGTGTTGGTAGCAATGTCGTAGTAACAGCACACCGCCGACCAAAACGGGAGTAGCCGGGGTGCGATCTGGACGGCCATGGCCGAGACCGCGGCCAGCGCCGTCATCGCGGTCAGTGCACTGAAAGCCGGCGCGCGCCCGCGCAGGTCGAAGATGAGGCCCGCAAGCACTGCAACAGCGGCCAACAGCCCTAGCCGGCCGTATGCGGAGCCCAGCGGCGGCCCGGCCAACAGCACCATCAAGACCGCCCCGAAGGCCAGTGCCACTACGCCGGCGATCAGCGCCGTCACTTGCTCGGCTCGACCGACCGCGTCGCTCGGTCTGGTCAAAGCCGACGTAATCTTCAACCCGGCCAACACCGAGGCCGCAACCGTGAACACAATGACCGAACTCGTGGCGTAGTCGTGGTCGGGACCGTAGCCGGCGTTGCCGTTGACCGGGAATGCCACGACGCCGATGATCGCCGGAATCAACAGCGGCACATGCCAGTCCCAACGCAGTGTGAGCCGCAGACCGAGCGCGGTCACCGCCGCGCAGATGGCGACCACCACCCATGCCCGGACGTACACCGAGGCGCTCAGCGCATCGCCGATGGAGCCGACGCGGTCACTGCTGAACAGCAACGGCAGTGCGAGGCCGGCGTCTGCGGCGACTTGCACGAAAACCATGGCCGACGCCGTCACGAGCCACACCACGGACATCCGTTCGACCACCCGGTGAGCCGGGAACGCTACGGGGTCGATGACGCCACGATCGTCCGGGCGCGCTGTGATGAGGATCAGCACCACACCACCCAGACATATCGCACCTGCGAGGGCGGCGGTGAAGCTGCCGAACGCATGCGCGACGGTCGTCGAAGGCGCGGCGGATTCAAACGTGAACGCGTACCCCGCGACGGCGGCCGCCGCCGCGGCATAGCCGGCCAGTAACAACCAGCCCACCGCCCGTGACCGGCGGGTATCAGTGCGCGTCGCGGTCATGGCTTCCCCTTCCGAGTGCACCGGCGGACAGTTCCACACGAACGAAAGCTCCTGCCGCCGAACCACATCGGCGAGTCAGTCGTTCTTCTAGCGGCCCATCCCCGGCATGCCCGGCATCGGCTTCTGACCAAGAAGCGGTAGCGGGGTAGCACCGTAATTCGCGGGGTCGACCGCACCCCGGAAGCAGCCGACCGAGTAGGGGTATTCACTGTTGAGCACATAGTGATAGATGTTTTGGATCTTGCCGTTCCAGAGCACCGGGGCCGTCCTGCCATGGCATTCATCAAGCTGGGCATTGGTGATCTCTTTGCCATCCGCGCCGCGGGGCCCGTAGATACCGAATCCATCCATGGCGTAGCCGAGCAACGGCGACTGGCCGGCGGTGCCTTGATTGGGGAAGCACTTCCACGAGTAGGCGTGATAGTGGTACTGCTGGCTGTAGGGGTGGCCGAAGCATTGATCCAACGGCAGGATGGAAATCGGATTGGCCCAAAAAGTACTGCTGGCATTTGCCAGTTCCACGTGCCACAGAGCCCCGGTAAGCGCCACGCCAGTGACCAGATACTGGATCGGTTGAGGTGTGGCAAGGACTTTGGGGTTTATCGGAACTCGGATGTCGAGATTGTATGGAGAGATGCCGATGGCGGCGGCGCTTGAATAGTTTTGGCCAAACCCGGGCGTTCCCGGGATGGTGTTCGCTCCACCCGGAGCCGCCGCGTAATAGGGATAGGCCGCCGTGCCCGGTTGGACGGGTCCGAACCTTCCCATCGGGGTAGACGGCAGTCCGTTGCCTTTGAAGTAGCGATAGGTCTTATCCGTGGTGACGGCGAAAACGCTGCCGCGCGGATCGATCTCCTTGGCGGTGACAGTTCCGCTCACGGTGGGCAGTTTCGGGATCATGATCGTGGTTGGGTTGGTTGCAGCGTTAACCCAGGGCGCGGAGCTCGTTGACAATGTGGTGCTCGACGGGAGGACTGTTTGAAAGAGTGGCCCGCCCACATAAAGCCTGCCTTTGGAACCAAGCGGCGGTACTTCAAGAATCCCGAAGTCGGATCGGGCATTCACCATGGTGTTCGGCACGGCGGCGGAAGCCGGCGATGCCACCGATGTGGCGCCCACCAGCATCCCGGTGAACAGTGCTCCGATCACACCTTCTTTGCGTATCGACCCCTTTTTCCGTTTCGGCATTGCGTTCCCTTTCCGGTGGACGTTGTTGATGAGGCGGTTGGGAGCGGTCATGCGCTGATCACCGACACCGTGCCGTTGCTGAAGTTGGTGATGTAGACGTTGCCGGCGTTGGCGCCGGTCGGGCTGACCGCTACTCCGTAGCCGAAGGCTCCGAGGTCGATGGTGTTGACGACCAGCCCGTCGGGGTTGATCACCGACACGGTGCCGGCGTCGCCGTTGGCGACGTAGACGTAGCCGGCGGTGGCGCCGGTGGTGCTGACAGCCACCCCCTGCGGGTTGGGGCCGACCACGATGGTGTCGACGACCCGGCCGAAGGGACTGATCACCGACACGGTGCCCGCCCCGCTGTTGGCGACATAGACGTAACCGGCATTGGCGCCCGTGGTGCTGACCGCCACCCCTTGCGGGTTGGTCCCGACCTTGATGGTGTTGACGACGATGCCGAGGGGGTTGATCACCGACACCGTGTCGGAGGTGTTGTTGGTGATGTAGACAAGGCCCGCGTTGGCGCCGGTGGAACTGACCGCCACCCCACTCGGGTTGTTGCCGACCGCGACAGTGTTGACGACAGTGCCTGCGGGGTTGATCACCGAGACCGTGCCGGCGTCGTTATTGGCGACGTAGACGAAGCCCGCGTTGGGCCCACTGGCAGAACTGACCGCCACCGCACTCGGGCCGGCGCCGACGACGATCGTCTGGCGCAGGCTGCCATCGGGGTTGAGCCACGACACGGTGTTATCGGAGCTGTTGGCGACATAAATGTTGCCGACAGTGCTGCCCGTCTGGCTGACAGCCACCCCGTTAGGGCCGTCACCGACCGTGATGGTCTCGACGACGGTATTGGTCGGGTCGATCACCGAGACCGGCCCGAGAAAGTCGGTGACATAGACGTCACCGGCGTTGCTTGCGCCGGCACCGGCCGCGCCCGCACCGCCGAGGAAGCCGCCGAGGTCAATGCTGGACACCGTGAAGGTTGAACCCGCGGTACCGGCGGAACCGGTGCTGCCGAAGATCTGGCCGCGCGCTCCGCTGGTACCGCCGGTGCCGACGACCCGGTTGACGTCAGCGGCGTTGGTGCCGGCCGCACCTGCGTTGCCGCCGTCACCGCCGTCGCCGCCTCTGCCGAACAGGGTTCCGCCGGCCCCGCCGGCCGCGCCGGCCCCGCCGGCACTGACCGACGTCGAGGCGCCGTCGGTGTAGACGCTGCTGCTGCCGCCGAAACCACCGGCGCCACCGGTCGCCAAGGAACCGCCCACACCGCCCTGGCCGCCCGCGCCGGCGGTGGCGTTTCCGCCATTGCCACCGTCGGCCGAGCCGGTGTTTGCGTTGCCGCCGAATCCACCGGCACCACCGTTGGCCAGGAACGTGGCCGCACCGCCCTGCCCACCGGCGCCGCCCCTACCCGTACCCGTGCCATAGGCCTTCGCGGTGCCGCCCACACCGCCGACACCGCCGCGGCCGCCGAAGAAACTGGCCCCGCCGCCGTCACCTCCGATACCGGCCACCGCGCTGCCGGACTGGTAGGCCACCGCACCGCCGCCGGCCCCGCCGACGCCGCCCGTCCCGGCGAACCCGGCAAGCCCAGCTCCACCACCAAGACCGCCGGTGGCGGTGCCGTTGATCAGCGTCTCCGCGGAGCCGCCCGCGCCGCCGACGCCGCCGGGACCAAAGATCGAGCCCCGAGCGCCCCTACCGCCATTGCCACCGGTCGCCGACCCCCTCGCGCTTGCCGTGCCACCGGCACCACCGGCCCCGCCCGCACCGCCGGTGAACACGGTCCCGATGATGCCGCTGCTGCCGCCGTCGCCGCCGCGACCGGCGAACGCCACCCCATCGCCGAGGTTGATCGCGCCGTTGCCGCCGAATGGGAAGTTCGCGTCCCCGCCTGCCCCACCGGTGCCGATGAACAGCACCGAGCCACCGCGCCCGCCGGAACCGCCGGTCGCCGCACCTGACCCTGCAGTGCCCAAACCATCGTTGCCGATATTGGCCGAGGCACCCATGCCGCCGACCCCGCCGGCGCCGCCGGGACCGATGGTGGCATCCCCACCGGTGCCACCGTTACCCGCGGTCGCCGCACCGAACGTGCTGAACACCGTGCCTGCGAACGCCTGGCCGCCGGCACCGCCGCCACCCACCAGCAGACCACCCCGGCCGCCGGTGCCGCCGTTGCCGCCCGTGGCCGAGCCCACCGCACCCGTCGGGCTGCCGTCCCAGTTCTGGGTGGCCGAACCGCCGTCGCCACCGGCACCGCCGTCGCCGAACAAGCCCGCGCTGCCCGCGTTACCGCCATTGCCACCGGCCACATTTCCGTTGACCGCGAACGACACGTAGCCGCCCACGCCGCCGGCGCCACCGGTGCCGAAGATCAGGCCGGCGCGACCGCCATCGCCACCATTACCGGCCCTCGCCCCCGACACCGTCGCGCTGCCGTTGTCCGCGCCGCCGTACCCGCCCGCACCGCCAATACCCCACAGCCACCCGCCGTTGCCACCGCGGCCACCGGAGGTCGCCGCCGAGATCAAGGCCCCGGTGTTGCTGTCGTATACCGCGTCGGCACCATTGCCGCCGGTCCCACCGGGACCGATGAACAGGGCGTTGCCCCCACTGCCGGTGGTGCACGCCGAACCGCTGCATCCCGGGGCGCCGGGCGCACCATTGCCGGGAAGGAAGACGGTGCCAAAGAACAACCCCGCATTGCCGCCGTTGCCCCCGTTGTACCCATTACCGCCGGCCCCGATCAACAGTCCGCCGCGGCCGCCGTTGCACACCGTCGAGCCCACGCACTGCGTATCAAATGAGCTGTAGGAGTAGCCGTTACCGACCAACAACCCCGCGTTCGGACTGCCGGAGGTGCCGTTCGACACAAAGATCGAATAGACCTCCTTCAGAATCTGGCCCGGCTGCCATACCGTCGCGGCCGACGCCGACGGCGCAGCCACCGCGGCCGCGCGCGGCGCAGTGCCCGCCACAGTTATCGGCGCAGTGTCTTTTTCGGTTGCGGCTGGTCTGGCCAACGCGGCGGGGCCTACCGGCGCACTGCTGATCTCCGTCGCGGCTGCAGGTCTTGCCGACGCAGCAGGCATCCCGGTGGGGAGTTCATCGGCGGTGTCTCTGCGGGAGGACTGGCGCCCAACAACCTTGCGCGCACTGGCTTGTTCTGTTGACCTCGCCCCCGGGGTAGATCTGTCTTCGGCGCTCATCGAATTCGGCGCCGAGGCCGCGGCCGCAGGGTGCGGCGCTGTCGAGCGTCCCGTTCCCTTCGTCGTGCGCGGGCCGTCAACATGGGTGTCGTTGCGAGTGTCCGCGGCGGCGACGCCCGACCCGCCGGTCAAAGCCGCACCGGCCAGCGCCGCTCCCACCCCCAGGCCGACGGCACCGACCCCGAGCCAGGAATAGGGGGCCCGACGGGGCTTGCCCCGGCCATGACGCGGGGTGCGAATCGACTCGGTCGTTGTTAGCGGGCAATCAGACGTGGCGTCGCGGTGTGAATCCACAGGTGCGGCCTCTCGGCGAAGACAGACTCAATCTCTTGTGCACTTGAGGCTAGAGATTTACCCACTGATCTCCGTCGTCCGTGCTTGTTACGGCGAGTCAGCGCAAATCACTGTTCGGATTTGTAGTCCGAGCACAAACTCACCATCGGGCACGCGGGGTGCGCCGATTACACTGCAGCGTGTGGCGACGGGGGTGTCAGCGTGAGTGCCGAGGACGCCCTCGCGATGTTGATCGCCCGCTTCAGGGACCGTGAAACGGCGGACGCGGAGGCTTATCTTGAGCTGCTCGTCGAGCCTGCCCAGGGTGTGCCCGTGGAACCCAAGCTCCTCGAACTCCTGCGCATGGCCCTCCTGGAAAACATGCGGGGTTTCCTGGCGTTCCTGAGCCATGACACCGACGACACCAAAGTTGCTGCACCGCTGATGACCCTCGAATACGTCCGGCGTCTCGCCCAGAACGGCATCGGAGTCAGCGGCATCACCACCGCCCTGCGAACCATGCACAAGCAGTTGTTGGGTCTGTTGATCAGCGAGATCCGTGAATCCGGACTTACCAGGGAGACAGCGCTTGAGGTGTTCGACTTCTTCGTCGACCGGTCCTTCGGCTATGTGGACCGGATTACCGAACAGGTAAGGAAGACACACGAAGCCGAGCGGGAGCGTTGGCTTGAGCGCCAGAACACCGCTCGGGTTCTTGGAGTCCGGCAATTACTCTCCAGCGATAAGCAGATCGACATCGACGTCGCGACTTCCCGCATCGGTCACCCGTTGGGTGGCACTCACCTGGCGATGATCCTGTGGAGCACCGAACCCGGCGTCCACGAGCCGGACATGCTGCGCTTGGAACAGTTCGGCCTCGAGGTCGCCGAAGCGCTCAAGATCGACAGTCCTCTCTTCGTCGCCGCCGACCCGAGTACCGGCTGGGCATGGTTGCCGCTGCAGTCCGGTGGCACCGACCCGATCGCGGTGATTCGCCGGCTCGTCCCCACCGATTACGGCGCAATCCGCGTCGCGGTGGGAACGATCGAGTCTGGAGTCGCCGGATTCCGCGAATCTCATCGGCGGGCGCAGGACGCACGAAAGGTCGCTATTGTCGGCCCAACATCTCGCAACGTCGTGGCCGCCACCGATCCGGAGGTGAGAGTGGCCGCACTCATGGTCGACGACCTGGACCGCACCCGCGAATGGGTGCAGAGCACGCTCGGACCCCTGGCGAGCAACACCGCCGGCGATGCGAAATTGCGTCAGACACTGCGGATATTCCTCCGTGAGGGATCGAGCCACACCGCTACCGCGGAACACCTTGCCGTGCATCGCAATACGGTCGGCTACCGGGTCAACAAAGCAGTACAACGGCGCGGCCGGCCAATCACCGATGACCAGATCGAGGTCGAGATGGCGCTACTGGCATGCGATCAGTTCCACGCGGCAGTCCTTCGAGGAGGTGCGGAGGCCGCTCCGGCAACAGCCGACGTACTCGACTACCGCTGACAAGACAACAAAACAGGCCAGGCTTTTCGGCCTGGCCTGTATTCGGTGGAGCTGCCGGGAATCGAACCAGCTCTAGAAAATGCCCTGACATGCGCAGATGCCGGAATCGATGACGCCAGAGCACGTCAGACGACGGCAAAACACCTGGGGCAACGTGACGCTTGTTGACGGCGTCAACACACCGTGGCCTTCTCTGCCACCCAGGGATTTTTACATTTTCAACGACTAGTCCCAACGCCTCCATCGATCGTTCGGCCCTACGCCGCGTCGGCCTGCCGCCCTGTGGTCTCAGCGATCACTTGCGCCGGATCCCGACCAACTGGCCGATCGTTGGCTAGCCCATGGCTGAAGGATCTTCGGTGCGACCTCGGCGTGGGACTGCAACGCGAGATTGCGACCGGCCAAAAGCCGCGGATTCACCAGGTTGCCTCGTAGTCTTTGCCCATGCCGTCACCGGACCTGGAGACGCAGATCGTCGAAATCCAGACCGCCTTGCTGAGCCGATGCGACGCTCTCGGGGCGATCGTTGCCGACACCGTCTGGCGTGGGGTCGATTGCTACGCCGACACGGGCCAAATCGGCAAAGATGAGCTCATCGCCGATTGCCGAACGGCTTATCGGCAGATATTCCAGGCACTCAATGCCGCCACCCCGTACTCGACCGAGCACCCGACCCGGGTCGGGGTTGCACGTGCCCGCGCGGGAATTCCCCTACCGGCGATGTTGGAGGCGTTCGGCATCGCGGGGCGATTGGCTCGGGCCGAAATCGCAGACCTGGCGACCGCCCGTCCGGATCTCAGTCGAGAAGCGTTCATGCGGATCTCCGAACGGTACTGGCTGGCACAGGATGCCTACACCGACGCGATGGCGGATGCATACCGCGACACGGTGAGCCGAAAGGTTCTCAACCAGGCGGCTGAGCGGGCAGCATTGGTGGAAGCCCTGATCGACGGAAGAATCGTCCAGCAGGCGGATCTATTCGAAATTGCGCAGATGTTGAAACTGCCTGTCCGGGGGCCCTACGTCGCCGTTGCCGCCGAGTGCGCATCGCTGGGTCGATCAGCCCTCCCTGGAATCGAAGCCAAGCTCCACAGCCTCGAAATCACCTCAGCGTGGCGACTTTTACCCGATGTCGAACTCGGTCTGGTGCACGTGCGCGACGACGCGATGCTGGATATCTTGAAGGACACGCTATCCGGCCGCGCCGTCAATCGAATAGGCGTCAGCTCACCTTTCGGCGACCTCCGGAACACGCCTCAGGGCGTGAAGTACGCCCGGATCGCACTGTCCCTCGAACCGCGTGATGGAACATTACTCACGAGCTTTGAAGCAACGCCGCTGTCGATTGCGGCCGTCAGCGCTCCCGACGTGATGAAACAGGTTGCGTCGGCTGTTCTTGCCGGCTTCACCGACGTCGACGACCGTGAACGCGCAGTCCTGTTCAGCACCTTTCGGGTGTGGGCGGACGCCGGAGGCTCGATCAACGACGCCGCGCAGCGTTTGCACTGCCACGCCAATACCGTGCGCCACCGGCTACGACGCGTCGAAGAAGTCACCGGCAGATCACTGAGCCGCCCGATCGAGCTGGCGGAGTTGTGCCTTGCCTTTGAAGTCGACCTCTTGGTGGGTTAGACGGGCTGATGCCTGGTATGCGTGGCGTTGCCGGTCAGAGTTAATCCCTCACCGTCGATCCACACCTCCGTTGTAGGCGCGGCCAGTTCCAAGCACCCGTCCGCGGCAGAAATGTGCGGCATAACAATCCATTCCGGTCGACCGGCGTAATAGCCTTTCCGTGGTGTAACTGTTGTCCCGATCCTTTTCCCGGCGGCGACGATCCGCCCGGCAGCACGACCCCGTTTTCACGACTTCGTAGATGAAAGGCGCTCCATGACTGACTCATCCGCACCCGGTCCCAAGTACCGGGACGTTCGTGAGTACTTGGAGGAGCTCGACCGTCGCGGTCTGCTGAGACGGGTGTCCCGCACCACCAACAAGGACACTGAGGTGATGCCGCTGGTGCGCTGGCAATTCCGCGGCCAGGAGCCTGAGCAGCGCACCGGTTGGCTGTTTGAGAACCTCACCGATTCGCGTGGCCGTAGCTTCGACGCGCAGATGGCGGTGGCCATCGTGGGTGCCTCGCCGCAGGTGTACGCCGCGGCCATGGGGGTCGACTCCCCCGATGAGATCGCGGCGAAGTGGCTGCAGGCCGAGCAGAACCCCGTCGCGCCGGTGACGGTCGCGGCCGCGGACGCTCCGATCAAGGAAAACATCATCAAGGGCGACGACCTGCTCGCCAGCGGCGGGATCGACCAGTTCCCGGTGCCCGTGGTCAATCCGGGTACCGATGCCTCAGCGTACTTCAGCGCTCCGGTCTGGATCGCCAAGGATCCCGAAACCGGTGTCTACAACGCCGGAACTTATCGGGTCATGCTGAAGGCAGCCGACCGCACCGGCGTGCTGATGATGTCCGGTCAGGACGAGCGCGGCTACTGGGAGAAAGCCCGCCGGATGGGAAAGCCGTTGGAGGCCGTGCTGATTTTGGCACCGCCGCCGTCGCTGTCGCTGTGCAGCGTCAACAAACTGAACATGTCGGAATACGACGCGGCAGGCGCGCTCGACGGCGCACCGCTGGAGTTGGTTCAAGCCGAAACGGTGGACCTGCTCATTCCCGCGCATGCAGAGATCGCCATCGAGGGTCGGATCCGCACCGACGTTCTGGAAATGGAGGGCCCCTTCGGCGAATTCGGCGGCTACGTCGGTGCCGAGGATTACCAGACGTTCTTCGAAGTCACCTGCATCACTCACCGTACAAAGCCGATCCTGCAAGCCTTCATCAGCGAGATGCCGCCGAGTGAGAGCTCCTGCTTGCGTAAGTTCGGCTGGGAAGGGTTCCTGGAGGAAGAACTGCGGCTCAAAGCGCCCAACATGCGCAAGGTCAGCATCGCCGAGATGTCGGGATCGGCGAACGTCGTGATCATCGAGTTCCACAAGCCGGTCGCCGGCGTGGTCTGGAATACCCTGAGGGCCGCGGCCGCGGCGCGCAACCTGGCGTGG
>NZ_JBILVF010000076.1:0-15018 GCF_044370595.1 Mycobacterium sp. | reverse complement strand
AAGCCGTGCACACGGGTTCGATTCCCGTCTCCACCTCCGATTTGCAGCCCGGCGCGATTAGCTCAGCGGGAGAGCGCTTCCCTGACACGGAAGAGGTCACTGGTTCAATCCCAGTATCGCGCACCACGTTCATCGAGTTCGGTGCCAAACGGAGCGCTGATGCTCCTATTCGTGTTACGAGTCAAGCGGCATTGATGAGCTGGTTGTTTAGCCATTTGCGGTAGTTGGCGGCCAGGGTGTCGTCACGTTTGAGGCCGCGTTCGAGCCGGGAGATGTCGTTTGGCCAGAGACCGAAGGGTTCTGCGGCGGCGGCCAAGGTGATGTTTTGAGCCAACCGCGCTGGACGTAGGTCGCTGTAGTCGTCAATCGGGCAGGGTGCGGTGAGGTGTTTGAACATCTCTCGGGCGATGGCTCGTTTGAGCAGGCGCAGTATGTCTTTCTTGGATCGGCCGGCAGCGAGTTGGCGGGTGACGTAGTCGCGTGTGCGTGTGTCGTGAGACCAGCGAACCAGGGCGATGTGGTGCAGGGCGTTGTTGGCGGCGCGGTCTCCGCCGCGGGAAAGCCGGTGCCGAGTGGTCTTTCCGGATGAAGCTGGGATCGGCGCGGCGCCGGCCAGCATCGCGAACGCGGCCTCCGACCGGAGTCGGTGGCTGTTGGTGCCGGCGGTGATGAGCAGTTGAGCGGCGGTGTCGGGACCTACGCCGTAGGCGGCGCGCAGGGCGGGATTGAGGGCGTTGGTCAGGGTGTCGAGCTCGGCGGTCAGTTCGCGGTCTTGGCGTTCGAGGAACTCAACGCGTTGAGCCAGTGCCTTGCAGGCGAACCCGGGCGGCACCGGCTCAGCGCCTCGATCAGTCGCAGCGTGGTGGAATAGCGGCGGTAGCGCTCCCGCAGGTCGGCGGGGGCGGTCACGAGGAGGTCTTTGATCTGCTGGATGGCTGCGGTGCGGGCTTTGACCGCGCCGCGGCGGGCGATCAGCAGCGCTTTGAGCGCTCCTGTGTTCAGGTCTTTCGGCACGGCCAGGCCGTGGCCGCCCAGCACCGCGCGGGCGGCGCTGTAGGCATCGAGGGGATCGGATTTGCCTTGCCGGCGCCGAGCTGACCGGTCGGGGCGGTTGACCTCGACGACGTGAATGCCGTTGTGCTGTAGTGCGCGTGTGATGCCGGCGCCGTAGCTGCTGGTTCCTTCGACGCCGACACTGACAATCTCGCCGTAGCTGCGGGCCCAGCAAATGGCAGTCCAGTAGTTGGCCGGGGTGGTGCGGAATTCGGCATCACCGAGGGGTTGGCCCGTGTCGGTGAGGGCGGCGAGGTGGATGGTGTCGAGGTGGGTGTCGATGCCGATGACGACTCGGCGTGGGGATGTCACGATGGTGGTGTCCTCTCCGTGCAATGAACCGTGTGGTGGGTGACAACCCGGTGGGGCGGGCAGACAAGACATTGATGAGGAACTGCCAGGCTCCTGATTAGGTCATGTCCGCCCCGCCGGGTTCTCGGCGGCGCTTGCCCGCACGGCGCTGGTGGGACACATCAATTGGAAGACAACCCAGCAGGGCGTCAGTCAGACCCAGGGTCATCACCAGCGGCGAACGGGCAAGACCATCCTCACCCGAACCGAGTTATCAGAATCAATGTCCGACCCCGCCGATACGGTGCAATCATGACGACCGCTGCTTGGGTAATGGTTGCGATCACCGGAGCGCTGCTCCTCTTGGGTGCATGGATGGGAATGTGCATCGACGCCAACCGGCGGGCAGCCGACCACGACGGTGCCGCCCGACGCCTGTCGAAGCAAGTCGTGGACGAACTCAATCTGCTCAACCGTCCGGAACCCTGGTGAATCCGACACCCGACGCCGACTCCCCCAGCCCGCCACCACCGGCGGGCACAACGTGGACCGGCGATTGGGACGAGCAGTTCCACGACCGAATTTACGGTGCCGATCCAGTCCCGATCGGGCCCGTCGCTGCGCTGCTGACCGGGGTGCAGCACCGCAACGGGTCCACGGTCAGCGGGGTGGCGCTTCGGGTCGCAGGCGCAGTGGTCGATCTGACTCCGGTACAGGCCCGCGAACTGGCCGAGGTGCTCACCGCTTTAGCGGACCGGGCGGAGGCCCTCGACGGATTGGCGTAGCGCTTTAACGCGCGCGCTGTACCGCTCGCGACTCTGGGCAGGTGGCGGCTGTTGCTCATAGCTGATCGGTTGATCGCTGCAGCTGGCGAAGGCCACGATCATTCCGCTGAGCGGGACCATCTCATTAGGAAGTCACAGCGGGTTTCTTTTGTTTTCATGCCCGGGTTCCCCCGGCTTTTCCGACACCGCCGTCATCAAGACTTGAGGCAATACACCGCGCTCGTAGCGCCCGGCGGCCGCGGCGGCCGCGGGCTTGGGGTTGTGTCGTTGCAAGGCGCCGGGATGCGGGCGCTGATCGGGGCCGTGCGGACCGGTGTTCCTCAGACCCGAACCCCCAACCCAAGGGATTTACCCCTAAACTGACGTCCCAGTCAGACGCAAGTCATCTAGGGACCTGGGCAAGAAATGGGTGAACACTTGGTGGGCGAATTTCAGCACTCTCAGCCCGAACAGCGCTCGGCAGCGGTCCAAGCCGCCGCAGACGAACTCGCCGATCACCTCAAGCATCTGGCCGATCAGCTGGGTTCGACCAGCGAACCCACACGGATTCCGTACGGGCCGGGCCGGCTCGGAAACTCGTTACGGCGGCGGTCACCTGAGGGCTTTGTTGTCGACCCGGTCAACCTCCAGATGGTGCTCCCGGACGGCCGACTGTGGAGTTACTCCCGCAGCGACGCCCACCGCTTCCCCGTCGGGCGCATCTACGACGCCCGAACCGACCACGTGGGATTCGTAGGAGGACGCTCCTTCCCCGGCGGAACCGAGTTCAACTTCCTCGGCGCTGTCATCGGCAAATACACCTTCGGCTTCGCCAACGGGGACGCCGAGTCGTCACCGAACGGCCTGTACGCCATCGTCAGTGCGGGCCGGGAGGTCAGGCACGTGCGCGCCGAGGACGCCTTCGCAGATCTTGCCCACACCCTCTCTGCCGCAACGCGACCTACTGCTTGACCCAGAGGCAGTCTCCGGCCAGTTCGGCGTAGAAGAGGCTGGGCGACATCTCCAGTGTCAGGGGCTTGCCCTGCGCTGCCTCGACAACCTGGGGTGGGGCAAGGACTCCCGCCTCCACCACGGTGGTCAGCGTCGCACGGCACGATGCCTCCGGCTTGCGTGGCGTGGCCGTCCATCGCCCGGAGGACAGGTTGGGGTTACGCATTCCCTGGCCGTGCAGGATGATCGGCGCCCCATAACTCAACCATGTGTCATTGGGCGGGAAAGGCGTCTGAACCACCGCCCAGGCGTAGCCGCGGCCGACCTCACGGCAGGCCACATAGGTGGTCTGGTCCGGAAGCAGCGTCATGGCGTCTCCCAGTTCGGCGGTACAGCCCATCCCCACCGAGGGCGGCGGCGTGTCAGCGTGCGCGGCCGCCGTCGGCCCCAGGACGCAGACCCCCACCATCGCGCACAGCACACCGCGGAAATGCGCCATCGCTGCTCCCGTCACGCCGACCTCGTACTGATTAACCGTACGTTGCGGTCAGCCGATGATCGGGAAGCGACGTCGGCGGGCCAGTCGATCGAGCGTTGCCTGCATCACCCGGCGCACGCGCCCGTCAACCTTCTCCACGTCCGGATCGGCGCCCCACTGTGCCCGGATGTCGATGGGGTCGAGCACTTCACTGACGATCTTCGACGGGAGCGGCATGTTGACCGGCACCAACACGCTCAGCCCGAACGGCAATCCGAATGACACCGGCAGTATGTCGGTGCGGAACACCCGCCGCTCGAACTTGTCCAGACGCAGCGCTTTGGCCAGCCACCTGCCACGGCTGAGGAACCACTGGGTCTCCTGACCGCCGATGGACACCACCGGCACGATCGGTGCGTCCGCAGCCACGGCGACCTCGATGTAGCCGATGTGGCCGGCGAAGTCGATGACGTTTTCCACCACCGTGGGCCGGTAGACCTCGATATCACCGCCCGGATAGACCAGGACCGCGCTGTCTGCGGCCAGCGCGGCCGCCGCGTTTGCGTGGTTGGCCTCAATGACTCCCAGGTGCGGCAGGAACTCGGCGGCCGGACCGTGGAACAGGGTGTCGTGTCCCAGCACGTAGAGCGGCTTGGAATAGCCGAAGCGGTGGTAGTAATCCACCGCGAATATCGCGAAGTCCGGGGTCATCAGGCCCCCGGAGTGGTTACCCACCAACAAACAACGCCCCGCCGGGATCCGCTCAAGACCACGCACCTCGGTCCGGTGGTAGACCTTCAGCGCCGGACGAAGCAGGTCGATGACGTGCCGCGTCAGATCTTGGTCCCACCGGCCGACCTGAGTCGGCCGGTCGGTGTCCACGCTCCCCCGCCGACCCTAGCCGTACAGGTCGTCGATCTTGCCGTGGAAGTTATCCACGACGACCTTGCGCTTGAGTTTGAGGCTCGGCGTCAGGTCACCGGCCTCCACCGTCAACTCGCGGTCGATGATGTCGAACCGCTTGACCTGCTCCCAGCGGTTGAGGTGCTTGTTGAGTTCCTCGACGTAGCCGCCGACCATGTCGCGGGTCTTGGCGTCACGGGCGACCTCGCCGAACGACTTGCCGCCCAAACCGTTGGCGGCGGCCCATTCCTTGATGGCCTCGCCTTCGAGGCTGACCAGAGCCACGCAGTACGGCTTGCCCTCGCCGTAGACGATGATCTCGCTGGCATACGGGCAGATGGCCTTGAAGTTCGCCGAGATCGCCGAGGGCGCAACGTATTTGCCCTGCGACGTCTTGAACATGTCCTTCTTGCGGTCGGTGATCCGCAGGAAGCCCTCGGCATCCAGTTCGCCGATATCGCCGGTGTGGAACCAACCGTCGGACTCGATCGCCTCGGCGGTGGCCTCCGGCAGATTGTGGTAGCCGTTCATGATCCCGGGACCCTTGAGCAGGATCTCGCCGTCCTCGGCGATCCTGACCTCGGTCTGCGGGAAGGTCCAGCCGACGGTGCCGAACCGGTACGCATGAGGGCGGTTCAACGACGAGGCCGCGGATGTCTCGGTCAGGCCATAGCCCTCGAGCACGACGACGCCGATGGCGTCGAACCATTGCGCGATCTCCCGGTCCAGCGCGGCCGACCCGGAGATGAAGAACCGCAGACGTCCACCGAAGCGGTCCCGGATCTTCGACAGAACAAGCGTGTCCGCCAGTTTGTATTGCGCTCCCAGCAGCGGCGAGACGCTCTCCCCGGCCTGTTTGGCCCGCGACACCTGCGTGCCGACCCCGATGGCCCAGTCGAACAGCTTTTTCTTGACCCCACCCTCCCTGGCCATCATCTCGTTGATACGGCCGTGCACCTTCTCGAAGATGCGCGGGACGGCACCCATGATGGTGGGGCGGACTTCGGCCAGGTTCTCCACGATCTTGTCCACCCGACCATCGATGACGGTCGGGAAACCGACGGCCAGCGGAAGGGCCAGCATCACCTTGCCGAAGGCGTGCGCCAGCGGCAGCCACACGAAGTTGAGGTCCTTGTCGGTCAGCACTCCGAGGGAATCCATGGCCGCCGCGGTGTAGGTCCACGACGATTGCATCAGGCGGACACCCTTGGGCTTCCCAGTGGTGCCGGAGGTGTAGATCAGGGTCGCCAACTGGTCCGGACGGATCGCGTCGATGCGGTCGTTGACCGCGTTGGGCGAATCGGCGAGCAGCTGCTTGCCCAGTTGCTCAAGCTCATCGATGCTCATCACCCAGTCACCGTCGTCGCCGTCTCCGACTCCGTCGATGATCACCACCTTCTCCACCGCCGGCAATTGCGAGCGGTGGGCGACCAACTTGTCGACCTGGGTCTGATCCTCGGCGATGACGATGCGGCTGCCGGAGTTGGCGACGATGAACGCCACGTCCTCGGCATTGGTGGTCGGATACACCGTGGTGGTGGCCGCGCCCGCGGCCAGGATCGCGAAATCGGCGACCACCCACTCGTAGCGGGTGCCCGATGCCAGGGCCACTCGTTCCTCGGGTTCGATGCCGAGCGCGATCAGCCCGGCCGCAAGCCGCTCGACCCGCTCACCGACCTGTTGCCAGGTGACACTGGCCCAGCCGCCGTTGTCCGGGAACCGGAACGCCTCACTGTTGGGGGTAGCTGCTACGCGGGCTCGGAACATCTGCGGCACGGATTCGGGCCGGTCCTCGATCTTGGAGATGTCGAGCCGCTCTTGGGATTTATGCAGGCCTGCCATGGTGCAAGTCTATGAAACGCCGCCTCGGGCGTTGCAGGGGATCCGCAAAGACGCGGCTACCAGCGGTTCGTCGTCGGGACAGCGGTGGCAGGCAGCCAGATCCCGACCAACTGCAGCCGGGGTCGGTTACTCAGGGAAGCGGCGGAGGCGGGACTCCGGGCGGGGCGACGCACGAGCCCGTCACACCGTCGAGCAGGGTGCCCCCCGGGCACCATCCGGGCACGCACTGGAATCCGGGCGTCGTGGTGTCTTCATGCTGACCGATCGGGCACCCCGGCTCAGCGGACACCGGAGCCATCGGCGCGGCTCCCCAACATGCGGCCGCGGCACACATAATCCAGGCCGAGCGGCGAACCTTCGAGTACATCCGTCTCACCTCCGCAGACGACCCGATGTTAACGGCGGCCCGGTGCCGAATCCGGCAGGCGCACCGATATGTCAGCATTGGCTGCGATGGCGATCTCGGTCACACCGGCCAACGGCCCCGACGCCGCCAGACTGGCCGCCGTCGCCGCGGCGACGTTCCCGCTGGCCTGTCCGCCGTCAGCGGTCGCCGAGGATGTCGCAGCCTTCATCGCCACACACCTGTCGATTCAGCGTTTCGGCGACTACCTCACCGATACGAACCGAATTGTTTTCCGCGCCAGCGACGGTGACCGGATCATCGGCTACACAATGCTGATCCGCGGAATCGGCGGCGATCCGGACATCGCCCGCGCGGTGCACGCGCGTCCCGCCGTGGAAGTGTCGAAAATGTACGTACTGCCCAGCCACCACCGCACCGGTGCGGCGTCGGCCCTGATGCGCGCGGGGATCGACTGGGCCAAAGCCGACGGTGCCGCCGCGATGTGGCTCGGAGTCAACGAGACCAACGCTCGGGCACAACGGTTCTACCGCAAGCACGGATTCAAGCACGCCGGGTCGCGCACGTTCCGGCTCGGTGCGGGCACCGAGGCCGACTTTGTGATGGTGCGTGCGGTTTAGCGCAGCAGCCTCCTCATCGGGCCAGAGCCAACAGCCGTGAGGTGGCCCGCAGATACTTTTTGCGGTAGCCACCGGCCAGCATCTCCTCGGAGAACAGCGTGTCCAGTTTCGCCCCGGAGGTAACCACCGGGATACCCGCGTCGTACAGGCGGTCGGTCAGTGCCACAAGGCGCAGGGCCACGCTCTGGTCGTCGAGTGGATGCACACCGGTGATGTGTACCGCGGACACGCCCTCGATCAACGCCAGATAACGCGACGGATGCATGGTGGCCAGATGGGCGCATAGTTCGTCGAAGTCGTCGAGGGCGGCCCCCGGGGTCGCCTCGGCGTGCGCGGCGACCTCGGCATCCGACAGCGGCTCAGGTGCCGGCGGCAGTCCGCGGTGCCGGTAGTCGGGCCCTTCGATCCGGACCGTGGTGAAAATGCCTGCCAGGGTGTTGATTTCGCGCAGGAAGTCCTGCGCCGCGAAGCGGCCCTCGCCGAGTTGTTCGGGCAAGGTGTTCGACGTCGCAGCGATGGAGACCCCGCGTTCGACAAGCTGGGAGAGCATCCGTGAGATCAACGTCGTGTTGCCGGGGTCGTCGAGTTCGAACTCGTCGATGCACACCACGGTGTAATCGCCGAGCAGGTCGATGCACTCGACGAAACCGAACACCCCGGCCAGTTGAGTGAGCTCACCGAAAGTGGCGAACGCCTTGGGATGCTCGGCGGACTCCGGCAGTCGCCAGTACGACGACGCCAGTAAATGGGTCTTGCCGACACCGAAGCCGCCGTCCAGGTAAAGCCCCACCCCGGGAAGCGGTTCGCGTCTGCCGAACAGCTTGCGCCGGCCGGCGCGGCGGCGTAGGGCCTCATCGCAGAAACTCAGGCAGGACGTCACCGCGGCGGTCTGGGTCGGCTCACCGGGATCGGGGCGGTAGCTGTCAAAGCTGACGTCGACGAACGTGGGCGGCGGCACGAGTTGGGCGATCAGCCGCTGCGGGGTAACGGCGGGATGACGGTCCACCAGGCGGCCAGGCATGGCAAGGACTGTATCGACGGCCCGGGAGTCGACGTGCTGCAATCGAGGCATGGAAAACAACGACGCCGTGCGGTTCACCCTGCTCGGCGGCGGCCCGCCCGTGGACGAAGAGGAGCTGTACCGGCTCTACTCCTACCCCGGGGAGCTGACCCGGTGTGTGGTGCGCGGCAATGTGATCGCCAGTCTGGACGGTGCCGCCACCACCGACGGAACCTCCGGCGGGCTGGGCGGCGCAGGGGACCGATGGCTGTTCGCGGTGCAGCGGGAACTGGCCGATGTGATCGTCGTAGGAGCCGGCACAGCCCGCACGGAGAACTACGGCGGCGCGCGGATGTCGGTGGCCCAGCGCCGTCGTCGTCAGGCCCGCGGACAGGGCGAGGTGCCGCCCATCGCGCTGGTCACCCGGACCGGATTGGTCGAACACGACATGGCGGTGCTGACCGGCAGTGAAGTGCCGCCGCTGGTGTTGACCTGCGCGGCATCCGCCGGCGTTGCCCGCGACCGGGTCGGCGGAGCCGCCGAGGTGGTGGACTGCTCCGCAGCGGACCCGCATCAGGTCGACCTTCCGGTTTTGCTACAGCGGCTGGCTCAGCGGGGACTGTTCCGGGTGCTCACCGAGGGTGGCCCGAGCCTGCTCGGCGGGTTCGTGGCCCAAAACCTACTTGACGAGGTGTGCCTGACATCTGCCCCACTGCTGGTGGGCGGCAACGCCGTCCGGATCGCCACCGGCGGCGCCGACGTGCTCACCCGACTGCGTGGGGCACATGTGCTCAGCGATGAGGATGGCTACCTGTACGCGCGCTACGTCCGCATCCGCTGAGGTCGACCCGCCGGTCGCTACTGTGGTGGGCATGCGTCGGCAGGGTCGGGTCATCGTCGCGGTCAGTTGCGCCGCGCTGATGCTCACCGGCTGTGCACCCTGGCTGGCGGCCAACCCGCAGTTCGCCACGGATTCCGCGGGCAACCCCGACGGCGTCCCGACGACCACCACGTCGAGCGGCGGCCCGGCCGAATTACTGGCACCGAAGAACGACCTGGTGTGGAAGGACTGCACCGGCAAGGCGTTCGGCGATGCCGGCGCCAAGCCGCTGCCCGGTGTCGCACTGGAGTGCGCCGAATTCGACGCCGACCTCGACCCAGTAGCCGGCGCCACCGGCACCATCACCATCGGCGCCATGCGGGCGCGCTCGGCGCAAACCCCGCCGGATGCCGCCCCGCTGGTGGTCACCACCGGTTCGGACATGCCGTCCTCACTGCAACTTCCGGTCTGGTTGACCCGCTCCGGCGGTGACGTTTTGACCCGGCATCCCATCGTCGCCGTCGACCGCCGCGGCATGGGGTTGTCCAGCCCGATCGACTGCCGCGATCAGTTCGACCGCACCCAGATGCGCGAGCAGGCCCAGAGCGAACCAGGCGACGATCCGGTGGCCAACCTGGGTGCCATCACGCTGACCGCCACCACAGCATGCACCGATGCGCTGGCCCCCGGCGAGTCGTCCTACGACAGCGCACGCGCCGCCGAGGACATCGAGCGGCTGCGCAGCACCTGGGATGTCCCCTCGCTGGCGTTGCTGGGTATCGGCAACGGCACCCAGGTGGTGCTGGCCTACACCGGGTCACATCCGGAAAAGGTCGCCCGGCTCATCCTCGACTCCCCCACCCCGCCCGGTGCCGGCGCGGAGGCCCTCGCCGAGGATCAGGTCAAGGCCCAGCAGAGCGCACTCGACGAGTGGGCCGCTCAGTGTCTAGCGGCCAACTGTGTGCTCGGACCGGACCCCAAGGGCGCCGTCGACGGACTGCTGGCGGCTGCCCGCAGCGGCCGCGGCCCGGGCGGTATGTCGGCGGCGGTCATGGTCAACGCCATCGTCACGGCCCTGGGTTATCCCACCGGCGACCGGGTAATCAACACCGTCAAACTGGCAGACGCGCTGGCCGCCGCCCGCACCGGCGACATCAACCAGCTCAACAGTCTGGTGAACCAGGCCGAGGCGCTGCGCGGCACCGACGGCCAGTTCGTCAACGGCTGCAGCGATGCCCTCAACAGACCCAGTCCGGATCGGGTCCGCGAACTCGTCGTCGCCTGGGGCAAGACCTACCCGCAGTTCGGAACAGTCGGGGCGCTGAATCTGGTGAAGTGCCTGAACTGGCCCAGCGGCTCGGCGCCGCAGGATCCCCAGGACCTCAAAGTCAACGCCCTGCTGCTCGGTGTACAGAACGACCCGATCGCCGGTTCGCAGGGAGTGGCCGCTGTGGCGGCGACGATCATCAACGCCGGCGCCAACAGTCGGCGGGTGATGTGGCAGGGCACCGGTCACGGCGCCGTCGTCTACTCCCCATGCGCGATGCGGCCGGTATTGGAATACCTGACCACTGGCAGCATCCCGCAGACCGACACCTTCTGCCCCGCCTGACCGGCTCGGGCACCGCGCCGGTGTACGGTGCGGATCGTGGCAGCCAGTCAACTCCTGCGCAACGCCTTTGGTCCCCGGACCAGCCCGCTGAGCACCCAGGACGTCGTGCGGATCGCGCTGTGGCCGATCGCGATAATGTCGATCATCCACCGCAGTTACGTGCTGACTTCCAACGGCTACATCACCGACGACTGGGCACCTGTCTACTGGGCGCTGCGTCACTTCCGCGCCAGCGAGCCGGTGTACACCGATGTGTTCACCGAGGTTGATCCGCACTACCTGTACCCGCCGGGCGGCACTCTGCTGATGGCGCCGTTCGGCTACATCGACAGCATCTACGCCGCCCGCAACTGGTTCATCCTGCTCAACACGCTGGCCATCATCGCAGCCTGCTATCTGCTGGTGCGGTTGTTCAAATTCTCAATGCGGTCCCCGGCACTGCCCGCCCTGCTAGCAGCGGCCTTCGTCACCGAATCGGTGACCAACACCCTGGTGTTCACCAACATCAACGGCTGCATCCTGCTGTGCGAGGTGCTGTTCTTCCGCTGGCTGCTGGACGGCCGGCACAGCCGGGAATGGCTGGCGGGCATCGCGATTGGCCTCTCTCTGACGGTCAAACCCGTGCTGGCGGTGCTGCTGCTACTCCCGCTGCTCAACCGGCAGTGGCGGGCGCTGTTCGCCGCGGCGGCGGTGCCGTTGGCGTTCAACGCGGTGGCCTGGCCGCTGGTGGTCGACCGCGGCAACTTCATTCACCGCACGCTGCCCTACATATTGACCACCCGGGATTACTTCAACTCCTCGGTGCTGGGCAACGGCATCTACTACGGACTGCCGATGTGGTTGATCACCGGCCTGCGCCTGCTGTTCGTGGCTCTGGCGGTGGGCAGCCTGTGGTTGCTGTACCGCTACTACCACAAGCGCGACCCGCTGTTTTGGATGCTGAGCTCCTCGGGTGTGCTGCTGATCACCTCCTGGCTGGTGCTGTCCCTGGCGCAGGGCTACTACTCGATGATGCTGTTCCCGTTCCTGATGACGGTGGTGCTGCCCAATTCGGTGCTGCGGAACTGGCCGGCCTGGTTGGCCACCTACGGGTTCCTGACGCTGGACCGCTGGCTGATGTGGCGCTGGCCCACCACCGGGCGGTTCCTGGAGTACATGAAGATCACCTACGGTTGGTCGCTGATGCTGGTGGTGGTGTTCTGCGTGCTGTACTACCGCTATCTCGACGCCCGCGACGACGGCCGCCTCGATGAGGGAATCGACCCGCCCTGGATGACACCGCGTCCCCGGGAGCCCGACCGCGCTAGCGTGGGTGCATGAATCCGGTTCCCCCACCCAAGCTGGAACTGTCTGACGCCGAGTGGCGCACGCACCTGAGCCCGCAGGAGTACCACGTGCTGCGCCAGGCCGGAACCGAGCGGCCGTTCACCGGCGAGTACACCGACACCAAGACCGAAGGGGTGTACCAGTGTCGGGCCTGCGGGGCCGAATTGTTCCGCAGCACCGAGAAGTTCGAGTCGCACTGCGGGTGGCCGTCGTTCTTCGACCCGGCTCGCTCCGACGCGGTCATCCTGCGGTCGGATGAATCGCTGGGTATGCAGCGGGTCGAGGTGCTGTGCGCCAACTGCCACAGCCACCTCGGGCACGTGTTTTCCGGCGAGGGCTATCCGACGCCCACCGATCAGCGGTACTGCATCAACTCGATCTCGCTGAAACTGCGCCCCGCCGGGCCGTGAGCCTCTCCGGCGACTCCGGCCGCTCCAACAGTGTGCGTGTCGGGGCAGGTGAACTCAGTCCCCGCCGCAAGGCCGCTGTCCTTGCGACCTGCTGCCTCACCGTGCTGATCACCGGGATAGACCTGACCATCGCCAACCTCGCCATCCCCTCGATTCGTACCGACCTGACGGCCACCGGTGCGCACGCGCAGTGGGTCATTGCCATCTACGCGCTGGGCGTGGCGTCGCTGCAACTGCTGGGCGGCGCGGCCGGTGACAGGTTCGGCCGCCGCCGAATCCTGCAGATCGGAACAGCGATCTTCATGTTCGGCTCTCTGCTATGCGGCCTGGCAACCGACATCGATGTCCTGATCGCCGCACGGGCGGTCCAGGCGGTGGGCGCCTCGATGATGAATCCCGTTGCACTGGCGATCATCAGCCAGGTCTTCGTCGGGGCCGTCGAACGGGCCCGCGCGATCGGCATCTGGGGGGCGGTGTTCGGCGCGGCACTGGCGCTGGGGCCCGTCGTCGGCGGAGTGCTCATCGACGTACTCGGGTGGCGTTGGGTGTTCTGGATCAACCTCCCGATCAGCGCAGTGGCCATCGCCCTGTGCGCTGCGGTGGTGCCGGAAAGCAGATCGGCGACGATTCGCGGCCTCGACCCGGTCGGGCAGTTGCTTGCTGCCGGCAGCCTCTTCGGCCTGGTGTTCTTCCTGATCGAGAGCCCGGGTCGGGGCTGGACCCATCCGTGGGTCGTGGGGGCGGCCGCCGCCGCGGCATTGGCGTTCGTGGGCTTTCTCCGCTACGAATCGCGGCACGCCGATCCATTCATCGAACTGCGGTTCTTCCGATCGATTCCGTTCACTTCAGCGGCACTGACCGCGCTGTTCGTCTTCATGGTCTGGGGGGCCTTCCTGTTCATGATGTCGATCTACCTGCAGGGCTGGCGGGGCTACCCTGCCGTGCACGCAGGTCTGCTGTTACTGCCCGTCGGGCTCGCCGTCCTGGTGTTCTCGCCGATTTCGGGCCGAATGGTCGGCCGGATCGGCAACAGGCCGCCGCTGATGATCGCCGGGCTGATGACCGCCGCGATGTCGATGATGCTGATCTTCCTGACTCCGATGGCACCCCGATGGTTGCTGATGATGATCTTCGTATCCTTCGGCATCACCTTCGGCATGGTCACTGTGCCGATCAACTACGCCGCAGTGAGCGGTATGCCGCCGGACCGTGCCGGCGCAGCGGCGGGAGTCACCAGCACCAGCAAGCAGGTTGGCATCAGTCTGGGCGTCGCGCTAAGTGGTGTACTGGCCGCCGGCGCGCTGTCACCACCCGTCGGAGACTTCACCGCTGCGGCCGACCCGCTGTGGGTGTTCACCCTTGTTCTGGGGCTGGCAATCGCCGCGCTGGGCGTCATCTCAACCTCGCCGCGAGCCAAGCAGTCTGCCGAGCGGTTAACCCCGTTGATCGCACCCGTGAAATGAACCGGCGCTCGACATGAGCGACTACGGCAGCCGGGCAACCAATTCCCCGACCCCGACCCGCGGGCCGGTGTAGAACGGGATCTCCTCGCGGACGTGCAGGCGCGCCTCGGTGGCCCGCAGGTCGCGCATCAGGTCGACGATCCGGTGCAGTTCCGCGGCCTCGAACGCCAGAATCCACTCGTAGTCGCCGAGCGCGAAGGCTGGGACGGTGTTGGCCCGCACATCCTTGTAGCTGCGGGCTGCCATGCCGTGGTCGGCGAGCATCTTGCGGCGCTGGTCGTCGGGCAGCAGGTACCACTCCAGGGACCGCACGAACGGGTAGACGCACACGTAGTTACCCGGCTCCTCACCGGCCAGGAAGGCCGGCACGTGGCTCTTGTTGAACTCCGCCGGGCGGTGCAGGGCCACGCTGCTCCACACCGGGGTGCAGGCTCGGCCCAGCGTGGTGGCGCGGCGGAAGTCGCTGTAGGTCTGCTGGAGCGCCTCGACCCGCTCGGCGTGGGTCCAGATCATGAAGTCGGCGTCGGCGCGCATGCCGGCCACGTCGTAGAGGCCTCGGACCACCACACCGTCGTCCTCCTGCTGCTTGAGGAAGGTGGCGGTCTCGTCGGTCACCGCGGCGCGGGATTCCGCGTCGTAGCCGAGCACACCGGGGCGTACCGCAAACGAGGAGAACATCACGTAGCGAACAGTGGCGTTGAGCGCGTCGTAGTCCAGTCTCGCCATGTCACTTATGGTGCCACGCGGGCTGCGGCGGCCGCCGCGCTGGCCACACAGGCCGGCACTCCCACCCCATCGAGGAAGTTGCCTGCCACGGCCAGTCCCGGCGGCAGTTCAGCGCGGATCTCGGCAGCCAGCGCGCCGTGGCCAGGCCCGTACTGCGGCAGCGCGTCGATCCACCGGTGCACCATGACCGCCACCGGGTCCACGGCGATGCCGAAGACGGTGTTCAGATCCTGCACCGCCCACGCCTGCAGTTCCTCGTCGGAGGTGCTGCGGGCGATGTCGTCGCCGAACCGGCCGAAGGACATCCGGAGCAGTTCAGCATCACCGGCGCGGCCCCACTTGCGGGTGGACAACGTGATCGCCTTGGAATGCAGATCTTCCCCGCTGGCCACCAG
>NZ_JBILVF010000075.1:0-15082 GCF_044370595.1 Mycobacterium sp. | reverse complement strand
GACGTTCCTCCGCGCTTCCGGCTGGGGCAAGCACCTGTTCCACCACTACGACGGTGGCCCGATCGTGCATGTTCACCTCGGCCTGTACGGCACCTTTCGGGAACATCGCACGCCCATGCCCCAACCCCGCGGGGCGGTGCGGATGCGCATCATCGGCACCGACTACGGCACGGACCTGCGGGGTCCGACCGCGTGCGAGGTGATCGACGAGGCGCAGGTGTCGGCGATCCTGGATCGGCTCGGTCCCGATCCGCTGCGCAGTGACGCCGACCCGGCGCCGGCCTGGGCCCGGATCTCCAAGTCCCGCAGGGCGATCGGCGCCCTGCTCATGGATCAGTCGGTGCTGGCCGGGGTGGGCAACGTCTACCGTAGCGAGCTGCTGTTCCGGCACGGAATCGACCCGTACCGGCCCGGCCGCGATGTGGACGCCGAAGAGTTCGACGTCGCCTGGACCGATCTGGTTGAACTGATGAAGGTCGGCGTGCGACGCGGGCGGATCATCGTGGTGCGCCCCGAACACGACCACGGCGAGCCGGCCTACGGCCCCCGCCGTCCGCGCACCTACGTCTACCGGCGCTCGGGCCAGCCGTGCCGGCTGTGCAGCACCCCGATCCGGACCGCCGAGATGGAAGGTCGGAATCTCTTCTGGTGCCCGGGTTGCCAGACCTAGCAGCCAAGACCTAGAAGTCGAAGCCCCCGCCCCCTAAGTCGCCGCCCCCGAAGTCCCCACCCCCGCAGTCCCAGCCGCCGCCCCCGCCGTCCCAGCCGCCGCCCCCGCCGTCACCCCAGCTGCCGTCGCCAGCGCCCGCGGCGTCCATCCCCTGGTCGTATCCGGCGTCATAGCCAGAGTCGAAGCCCTGATCGAAGCCTGAGCCGTAGCCGCCTTCGAAGCCCGAAGCGCCGTAGCCGACGCCGTGCATCCCGGTGAAGAGCGCATCGAACAACATGACCGATCCCAGACCCCAGGCGCCTGCCACCAGTGCCGGCTTCCACCACGGTTCGGAGTACCAGCCGGCCGGCACCGGTCGGCCCGCCACCCGGCCGCCCGGGTAGTAGTTCGGGGTGCGGTTGGTCGGGACGGGGGAGGCCTCGACCTCACGGCCTTCGAACTGGATTCGACGGTCCTCGGTGACCGAACCGGCGGATTTCTGCCCGGAGATTGCCTCCAGTTCCGGTCCCGGATCCATCCCCATCGCAGTCCGAGCGGCCCGCACGTAATACAGCCCCTCCATGGCGCTTTCCTTGGCGAACATGGCCTGCTTGGCGGTGGTGGCCTGGTCGATCTGCGAGGAGGCTGCGGTGAACCGTTCGGAGGCGTCCGCCAGCGCCTGCTGAGAGGCCTGATCGGTTCCGGTCAGGCTGAGCACCTGGCCCCCGAGGCGTTCAATCACCCGCCGCGCGTCGGCCTTGGCGTCTGCCAGGCCGGCCGCCTGGTTGCCCGATTTACGAGATGAACTGAACATCGTCACCGCCATCACGGCGACGACACCGAGCAGAAGTAACACCAGAACACCGTCCATGGCGTCCACAGTACCCAGCCCGCGGCAGTGTGCAGGCCGATGGGAATTCGCTTCGCTACAGGGCGCCGAGAACCCGGTACACCTCGTCGGAGAGGGCTCTGGTGCGCGGGTCGGCGTTGCACTTGGTGGCGTCGAAGTAGTTCATCACGTAGGCGTAGCCGATCCGGTGTTCGAGGTCGACGAATCCGTAAGAGCCGCCGGAGCCGCCGTGGCCGAAGCTACGCAGGTTCGGGCCGGCCACACCGCGCTGGTTGAGCATGTAGCCCAACCCCCAGCCATGGTCGGCCACCCGGGGGCCGAGCACCACGTCGGGATCGAACCCGCCCTGGGATATCCGCACCAACTCCAGGTGCTGCCGGCTGAGCAGTTTCTCCTGCGCCAAACCGTTGTAGAAGGTCGCCAGGCCCAGCGCCGAGACGTGGCCGTTGGTACCGGGGAACTCCGCCGAACGCCAGGTGCCCAGTTCGTTGGAACCGAGTTCGTCGTCGGGCATGAAGCCCATCGCGATCGACAGGCCGGCCATCGGGTGCTCGTCCAGCGACGTCGGGTATCCCGGCGCACCGCCGTTGCTCAGTACGTCGCGGATGTGCGGCTTGTTGATCATGTCCGCGCAGCGGTGATGCTCGGAGGCGGGAAGCCCGATGTGAACGTCGATGCCCATGGGTTCGGCGATCTCGGTGCGCAGATACTGCCCCAGGGTTCTGCCGGTCACCCGGCGGACCACCTCACCGAGAACGAATCCGAAGGCCACCATGTGATAGCCCTGGGCGGTGCCGGGCTCCCACCAGGGCTCGGAGGCCGCCAGGGCGTCGCACACCCGATCCCAGTCGGTGACGTCGCGCCAATGCATGCGGGTGCGCGGCGCGATCACCCCGGAGCGGTGCCCGAGCACCATCGCGACGGTGATGTCCTGCTTGCCGGCCTGACCGAACTCCGGCCAGTATCGCGCCACCGGCGCCTGCAGGTCGATCTCGCCGCGATCGGCCAGCAGATGTACGCAGGTGCTCGTCAAACCCTTGGTTCCGGAGAAGACACTGGCCAGGGTGTCCTCCCGCCACGGCCGACGGCGCCGGAGGTCGGCGTGACCGCCCCACAGGTTGACGACGAGGTCGCCATCGACCCACACCGCCACCGCGGCGCCTACTTCGTTGTCGTGGGTGAAGTTGCGTTCGAAGGCCACCCGCACGGCGTCGAAGCGCGCGTCGCAGTGGCCCCCGAGGGGGATGTGGGGATTCTGGTCAATCGGTGTCATCTCTGGGCGCCTCCTGACCAAGAGCAACCGCCCCGGCGGGCGCTGAACCGACCTCGAATTTACGGACCCCACGGTACCGAAAGAAGGCGTCGGTCGTTTTGCCGCCGATCCGGGACTGCGCTGTTACCAGCGACGCCGAACCTGAGCGGGCGACGGGAATCGAACCCGCGTAGCTAGTTTGGAAGACTAGGGCTCTACCATTGAGCTACGCCCGCGTGCTTGCGCGAGCCAAATGTACCGGCGGAGACCACTCCGAATCCAGTCGGCACCCTGCTGGGCCGTAGGATCGCGGGCGCGAGAATCACCAGCATCGGGGTGTAGCGCAGCTTGGTAGCGCATCCGCTTTGGGAGCGGAAGGCCGCAGGTTCAAATCCTGTCACCCCGACACGCCGCCGCCAACGCCGCACGAGACCGCACGAGACCGCACGACAACGAGGGAGTAGCACTGTGAAGAGCACCGTGGAGAAGCTGAGCCCGACCCGGGTTCGGATCAACGTGGAGGTGCCCTTCACGGAACTGCAGCCGGACTTCGACCGGGCCTACAAACAACTGGCCCGGCAGGTCCGTCTCCCCGGGTTCCGTCCCGGTAAGGCCCCGGCCAAACTGCTTGAGGCCAAGGTTGGCCGCGGTGCCGTGCTCGAGCAGGTGGTCAACGATGCACTGCCGGCCCGCTACAGCGAGGCCATCACCACCGGAGAACTCAAGCCGCTGGGTCAGCCCGAGATCGAAGTGACCAGGATCGCGGACGGCGAGGAACTGGTGTTCACCGCCGAGGTCGACGTCCGGCCCGATATCGAGATTCCGGACCTGGGCGCCCTGAAGATCACCGTCGACCCGGTGGAGATCACCGACGAGGAGGTCGACGCCCAGCTTCAGGCTCTGCGTGCCCGCTTCGGAACGCTCAAGGGTGTCGAGCGGCCGGCCCAGAACGGCGACTTCGTCTCCATCGACCTCTCCGCCGAAGTCAACGGTGCGGAGATCCCGGACGGCAAGGCCGACGGCTTGTCCCATGAGATCGGTTCGGGCCAGCTGATCGAGGGCCTCGACGAGGCCATCATCGGGTTGTCCGAGGGCGGGTCCGAGACGTTCACCACCAAGCTGGTGGCCGGCGAACACGCCGGGGAGGACGCCGCGGTGACCGTGACGGTGAAGTCCATCAAGGAGCGGGAACTGCCCGAGGCCGACGACGAATTCGCCCAGCTGGCAAGTGAGTTCGACACCCTGGAGGCGCTGCGGGAGAACCTCACCGAGCAGGTCCGGCGGATCAAGCGCATCCACCAGGCCGAGAAGATCCGCGACAGTGCGCTGGAAACCCTGCTGGAGATGGTCGAGGTGCCGCTGCCCGAGGCGATCGTCGCGGCCCAAGTCGACTCGGCGCTGCACAACGCCATCCACAGCCTCGACCACGATGAGGTCAAGCTGGCCGAGGCGCTGGAGGCCGAGGGCAGCTCGCGGGAGGAGTTCGACGCCGATAATCGGGAAGCCGCCGAGAAAGCCGTCAAGACCCAGCTCCTGATGGACGCCATCGCCGACGAACTGGACATCCAGGTCGGCGAGAGCGACCTGTCCGAGCGGCTGGTGCTGATGTCACGGCAGTACGGCATCGAGCCCCAGCAGTTGGTCAACCTGCTGCAGCAGCAGAATCAGCTGCCGGTGGTCTACGCCGATGTGCGCCGGGGCCTGGCGGTGGCGGCCGTGGTGGAGAAGGCCACCGTCACCGACACCGCCGGCGAGGTGATCGACACCACCGAATTCTTCGGCTCACCCGACGAAGCCGAAGAAGAGGCCGGGGAGGAAGAGGCCGGGAAGGAAGAGGCCGGGGAGGAATCCCAGTAACGCCGACAGCGAAAGTCGGCGGCCGTCGGCATCGTTATCAACCGCCGGTTGGTTAGGGTCGATACAGAGCGAACCCCTTTGAACGAAAGCAGGTAGGCGTGACTCACATGCGTTCCGGTGTTGGGCTGAACCTCCAGGACTCGGTCTACGAGCGATTGCTGGCCGAGCGCATCATCTTCCTCGGCTCCCAGGTCGACGACGACATCGCCAACCGGCTGTGCGCCCAGATCCTGCTGCTCGCCGCCGAGGACCCCACCAAGGACATCTCGCTGTACATCAACTCCCCGGGCGGGTCCATCAGCGCCGGCATGGCGATCTACGACACCATGGTGCTTGCACCGTGTGACGTGGCCACCTACGCCATGGGCATGGCGGCCTCCATGGGCGAGTTCCTGCTGGCCGCCGGTGCCAAGGGCAAGCGCTACGCGCTGCCCCACGCCCGCATCCTGATGCACCAGCCACTCGGCGGCATCACCGGCGGAGCGGCGGACATCGCGATCCAGGCCGAGCAGTTCGCGCTCATCAAGAAGGAAATGTTCCGGCTCAACGCCGAGTTCACCGGCCAGCCCATCGAGCGCATCGAGGCCGACTCCGACCGCGACCGCTGGTTCACCGCCCAGGAAGCGCTGGAATACGGCTTCGTCGACCACGTCATCACTCGCGCGCACATCTCGGGAGCATCCAATGCCTGATACAACGCCTTTTTCTCACGCGGACCCGCGCATGAGCCCCCAGGCGCGCTACATCCTGCCGTCGTTCATCGAGCACTCCAGTTGGGGCGTCAAGGAGTCCAACCCGTACAACAAGCTGTTCGAGGAACGGATCATCTTCCTCGGCGTACAGGTCGACGACGCCTCGGCCAACGACATCATGGCCCAGTTGCTGGTCCTGGAGTCCCTCGACCCGGACCGCGACATCACGATGTACATCAACTCACCCGGCGGCTCGTTCACCTCCCTGATGGCGATCTACGACACCATGCAGTACGTGCGGGCCGACATCCAGACGGTGTGCCTGGGGCAGGCCGCCTCGGCGGCCGCGGTCCTGCTGGCCGCCGGAACCCCCGGCAAGCGGTTGGCCCTGCCCAACGCGCGGATCCTCATTCATCAGCCGTCCCTCGGCGGGGTCATCCAGGGCCAGTTCTCCGACCTGGAGATCCAGGCCGCCGAGATCGAGCGGATGCGCACCCTGATGGAGGAGACCCTGGCCCGGCACACCGGCAAGGATCCCGCGGTCATCCGCAAGGACACCGACCGCGATAAGATCCTGACCGCCGAGCAGGCCAAGGACTACGGGATCATCGACACCGTGCTGAGTTACCGGAAGCTTTCCGCGCAGAAGGGCTGACGTGCGACACGCCTGAAAAACCCTGCATATCGGTCGCCCCCCGGCCAAGCGAGCGGGTAGCGTCGAGGCAGACCGACACCAGACTTAGCGAACGAACCGTGCGAAGGAAGTAGGGCCCCCACCATGGCGCGCATCGGAGACGGCGGTGACCTGCTCAAATGTTCCTTCTGCGGGAAGAGTCAGAAGCAGGTCAAGAAGCTGATCGCAGGGCCCGGCGTATACATCTGCGACGAGTGCATCGACCTGTGCAACGAGATCATCGAAGAGGAACTGGCCGACAACGACGACGTCAAGCTTGACGAGCTGCCAAAGCCTGCCGAGATCCGTGAATTCCTGGAGAGCTACGTCATCGGCCAGGACACCGCCAAGCGCACGTTGGCCGTTGCGGTCTACAACCACTACAAGCGCATCCAGGCCGGCGAGAAGCGCGACCCCCGCTCCGAGTCGGTGGAACTGGCCAAGTCGAACATCCTGATGCTGGGCCCGACCGGCTGCGGCAAGACCTACCTCGCCCAGACGCTGGCCAAGATGCTCAACGTGCCCTTCGCGATCGCCGACGCCACCGCGCTGACCGAGGCGGGTTACGTCGGTGAGGATGTCGAGAACATTCTGCTGAAGCTGATCCAGGCCGCCGACTATGACGTCAAGCGGGCCGAGACCGGCATCATCTACATCGACGAGGTCGACAAGATCGCCCGCAAGAGCGAGAACCCGTCGATCACCCGGGATGTCTCCGGCGAGGGTGTGCAGCAGGCCCTACTGAAGATCCTGGAGGGCACCCAGGCGTCGGTGCCCCCGCAGGGCGGCCGCAAGCACCCGCATCAGGAGTTCATCCAGATCGACACCACCAATGTGCTGTTCATCGTGGCCGGTGCGTTCGCGGGTCTGGAGAAGATCGTCGCCGACCGGATCGGCAAGCGCGGCTTAGGTTTCGGCGCCGAGGTGAAGTCCAAGGCCGAGATCGACACCCAGGACCACTTCTCCGAGGTCATGCCTGAGGACCTGATCAAGTTCGGGCTGATTCCCGAGTTCATCGGCCGCCTTCCCGTGGTGGCGTCGGTGACCAACCTGGACAAAGAGTCCCTGGTCCAGATCCTCTCCAAGCCGAAGAACGCACTGGTCAAGCAGTACACCCGGCTTTTCGAGATGGACGGCGTGGAACTGGAGTTCACCCCCGACGCCCTGGATGCCATCGCCGACCAGGCGATCCACCGCGGTACCGGGGCCCGGGGTCTGCGCGCCATCATGGAGGAAGTGCTGCTGCCGGTGATGTATGACATCCCCAGCCGCGACGACGTCGCCAAGGTGGTCGTCACCAAGGAGACTGTGCAGGACAACGTGCTGCCGACCATCGTGCCGCGCAAGGCACCCCGCACCGAACGCCGGGACAAGAGCGCCTAGGGTCTCAGGTGACCCGGTCGGGTCGGCTGTAGACGTTCATCGAGTCGCCGCGCAGGAACGCCACCAGGGTCAGGCCCGACTGGGCGGCCAGATCGACGGCCAGTGACGTCGGGGCTGACACCGCCGCCACGATCGGGATGCCGGCCATCACCGCTTTCTGGGTGATTTCGAAGGAAACCCGGCCGCTGACCAGTAGCACCGACCCGGCCAACGGGATGCGCTGGGACTCCAGTGCCCAGCCGATCACCTTGTCCACCGCGTTATGCCGGCCGACGTCCTCGCGAACCGCCAGCATGCTCCCGTCCACCCCGAACAGTGCCGCGCCGTGCAGTCCGCCGGTGCTGGCGAAAACCTTCTGCGCCGAGCGCAACTGGGCCGGCAGGCCGGCCAGGGTGGCGGCCGGCACGGTGGCGGGGTCGTCGCCGGGGGAGTGTTGAGTGGACAGTTCGACGGCGTCCAGTGACGCCTTTCCGCAGACTCCGCAGGACGAGGTGGCGTAGAAGTTGCGGGTGATGTCGACCTGCGGTGCCGGGATATCAGGGCGCAGGGTCACGTCCAGCACGTTGTAGCTGTTGGTCCCGTCTTCTCCGGCGCCCTTGCAGTAGCGGACGGTCAGCACGTCGCCGCGCGCGGCGATCATGCCCTCGGTCAGCAGAAACCCTTGCGCCAGTTCGAAATCAGCCCCGGGCGTTCGCATCGTCACGGTGATCGGCGATCCGTTGACCCGGATCTCCAGCGGTTCCTCGACCACCACGGTGTCGGGCCGCTGGGTGACCGCGTCCCCGGATCGGTGGCTGATCCGCCGCCGCGAGGTCACCCGGCCCATCGCCCTGCCTTCTCAATCCGGATCACCACGGCCTTGGACACCGGCGTATTGGATTTCGCGGCAACGTGATCCAGTGGCACCAGCGGGTTGGTCTCCGGGTAGTACGCGGCCGCGTTGCCCGGTGGGGTGGAGTAGGGGACCACCAGGAAATCCTGCGCCCGTCGCTCCTGCATCCCGTCCGGCCCGGCGAATTCCGACACCAGGTCGACGCGGTCACCATCGGTGAGTCCCAGAGCGGCGATATCGGACGGGTTGACGAAGACGACCCGGCGGCCGCCCTTGACGCCGCGGTAGCGGTCGTCGAGGCCGTAGATCGTGGTGTTGTACTGGTCATGGCTGCGCAGGGTTTGCAGCACCAGCCGGCCCGGCGGTACCGGCACCCACTGCAGCGGATAGCAGGCGAAGTTGGCTCTGCCTGTGGCGGTGGGGAATTGGCGGCTATCGCGTGGCGGGTGCGGCAACTGGAATCCATCCGGTCGGCGCACCCGGCGATTGAAGTCGGCAAAGCCGGGCACCACCGCCGCGATCTCGTCGCGGATCGTGTCGTAGTCGCCGGTGAAACGTTCCCAGGGCACCGGGTGCGCGGGCCCGAGCAGGTGGCGCGCCAACTGGCAGATGATGGCCACCTCACTGCGCACCTGGTCACCCGGTGGCGGCAGGCTGCCGCGGGACAGATGCACCATCGACATCGAATCCTCGACGGAGACCACCTGTTTGCGCCCCGCCACCAGGTCGCGGTCGGTGCGGCCGAGGGTGGGCAGAATCAGCGCGGTGCGGCCGCCCACAAGATGGCTGCGGTTGAGTTTGGTGGAGACCTGGACGGTCAGCGCGCAGTTGCGGAGTGCATCTTCGGTGACCGCGGTGTCGGGGGTGGCTGAGGCGAAATTACCGCCCATGGCGATGAACACCGACGCCGTACGAGAGCGCATCGCCCGGATCGCGTTAACCGTGTCGTAGCCGTGATGGCGGGGCACGCTGATGCCGAACCGGCTCTCCAAAGCGGCCAGGAATGATTCCGGGGCCCGCTCCCAGATGCCCATCGTGCGGTCGCCCTGGACATTGGAGTGGCCGCGCACCGGGCACAGGCCCGCGCCCGGTTTGCCAATCATGCCGCGCAGCAGAAGGACATTGGTGATCTCGGCGATGGTCGCCACCGCGTGGGTGTGTTGGGTCAGGCCCATCGCCCAGCACACGATGGTGCGCCGGGAGGCGGCCATCATGTCGGCGACGCGGCGAAGTTGGTCGGCGGTGATGCCGGTGGCGTCGAGCACGGTGTCGAGGTCGACCGATCGGGCCAGCGCCGCGTACTCGTCGAATCCGTGGCAGTGCGCCTCGACGAAGGATCGGTCCACCACGGCACCGGGGGCCTCGGGCCCCAACTCGTCCTGCGATTCCAGCAGCAACCGCGCCAGGCCACGGAACAGCGCCATATCCCCGCCCAGGCGGATCTGCACGAATTCATCGGCGATCGGGGTGCCGGCGCCCACGACGCCGCGGAGTTTCTGCGGATCCTTGAATCGGATCAGCCCGGCTTCGGGCAGTGGGTTGATCGCGATGATCCGTGCACCGTTGGCCTTCGCCTTCTCCAGCACCGACAACATCCGGGGGTGGTTGGTGCCCGGGTTCTGGCCGGCGATCAGGATCAGATCGGCATGCTCGATATCGGTGACGCTCACCGATCCCTTGCCCACCCCGATCGACTCGTTCAGCGCGGTGCCCGAGGACTCGTGGCACATGTTGGAGCAGTCCGGCAGGTTGTTCGTACCGAAACTTCGGACCAGCAGTTGGTAGAGGAACGCCGCCTCGTTGCTGGTGCGTCCGGAGGTGTAGAAGACCGCCTCGTCGGGGCTGCCGAGTGCCTGCAGGTGCTCGGCGATCACCGCGTAGGCGCCGTCCCAGTCGATGGGGCGGTAATGATCATCGCCGGGGCGCAGCACCATCGGATGGGTCAACCGGCCCTGCTGGGACAGCCAGTACTCCGGCCGGGCGGCAAGCTCAGACACCGAATGGCGCGCGAAGAATTCCGGTGTGACGGTCCGGCGGGTGGCTTCCTCGGCGACGGCCTTGGCGCCGTTCTCGCAGAACTCCGCCAGTTTGCGTCCGCCCGGTTCCTCCGGCCAGGCACAGCCGGGGCAGTCGAATCCGTCCCGCTGATTGACCCGCGCCAGAGTGGTGATGGTCCGGACCGCTCCCATTTGGGCCAGGCTGCGCCGCAACGCCACCAGTACCGCCGGCACCCCGGCCGCACTGGTTTTGGGGGACGCCACGGTGATGCCGCGGTCGGAAAAGTCGCCGGAGTCGCCATCGACCATGACGTCCAATCTAGGCGGTGCGCGGATCGGGAACGGGATTACCGACGGCCCGCGAATTTCTTAAGATTCACCGACAACCGGGGGTGACTAGAACCACACTTATGGTGCAGCCCCGCCGAGGTTCACACCTGTGAACACGGCATTCACTCGGGCTCTGGAGGCCGGACCGCGGCCGCAGCCGCCGGGGGAGTCTGAGAAAGTGCAATAATCGATACCGCGAGTAGCAGAAAATCCGCCGAAAATCCAACGAAAGGCGGCGACGTGGGGCCGGATGGCAACGGATCTGCGCAGCAACGACACAAGCTTGACAAGGTCGTCATCAGGTTCGCCGGCGACTCAGGCGACGGCATGCAGCTCACCGGTGACCGGTTCACCTCCGAAGCCGCGCTGTTCGGCAATGACCTTGCCACTCAACCCAGCTACCCCGCCGAAATACGCGCTCCGGCGGGCACCCTGCCCGGCGTCTCGTCGTTCCAGATCCAGATCGCCGACTACGACATCCTCACCGCCGGCGACCGCCCCGACGTTCTGGTCGCGATGAACCCGGCCGCGCTGAAGGCCAATCTGTCCGACCTGCCCCGCGGCGGCACGGTGATCGCCAATTCCGACGAATTCACCAAACGCAATCTGGCCAAGGTCGACTACCCGGCCAATCCGCTGGAGACCGGTGAGCTGTCCGACTACCTCGTCCACGCCGTTCCGATGACCACCTTGACCCTGGGCGCGGTGGAATCGATCGGCGCGACGAAGAAGGACGGCGAGCGCGCCAAGAACATGTTCGCCCTCGGGCTGCTGTGCTGGATGTACGGAAGATCCATCGAGCCCAGCGAAACCTTCGTGCGGGAGAAGTTCGCCCGCAAGCCCGAAATCGCCGAGGCCAATGTGCTGGCGTTGCGGGCCGGCTGGAATTACGGCGAGACCACCGAGGCCTTCGCCACCACCTACGAGGTGGCGCCGGCCAAACTGCCCCCGGGGGAGTACCGCCAGATCTCCGGCAACACCGCACTGGCCTACGGGATCATCGCGGCCGGGCACCTCGCCGACGTCCAGGTGGTGCTGGGCAGCTACCCGATCACGCCGGCCTCGGACATTCTCCATGAACTGGCCAGGCACAAGAACTTCAACGTCCTGACCTTCCAGGCCGAGGACGAGATCGCCGGCATCGGTGCCGCGCTGGGTGCCTCCTACGGCGGGGCGCTGGGCGTGACCAGCACGTCGGGCCCGGGGGTTGCGTTGAAGTCGGAGTTCATCGGTTTGGCGGTGATGACCGAATTGCCGCTGGTGGTCATCGACGTCCAACGTGGTGGTCCGTCCACGGGACTGCCCACCAAGACCGAGCAGGCCGACCTGCTGCAGGCGATGTTCGGTCGCAACGGGGAATCGCCGGCGGCGGTGCTGGCCCCCTGTTCCCCGTCGGACTGCTTCGCCACCGCGATCGAGGCCGCCCGGATGGCCCTGACCTACCGCACCCCGGTGATCGTGCTGTCCGACGGCGCCATCGCCAACGGATCCGAGCCGTGGCGTATCCCCGACGTCGGCACGTTCGCTCCGATCGAGACCTTGCTGGCTGCGCCGGGCGAGGAATTCGCGCCGTACGCCCGCGACCCGCAGACCCTGGCGCGGCAGTTCGCGGTGCCCGGGACGGCGGGCCTGGAGCATCGCATCGGCGGGCTGGAGAAGGCCAACGGGTCGGGCGACATCTCCTACAACGGCGACAATCACGACCAGATGGTCCGGCTCCGGCAAGCCAAGATCGACGGCATCGCTGTGGCAGACCTGGAGGTCGACGATCCCACCGGCGACGCCGAACTGCTCATGCTGGGCTGGGGGAGTTCCTTCGGCCCCATCGGGGAGGCCTGCCGGCGAGCCCGGCACCGCGGCGTGCGGGTCGCCCACGCCCAACTACGTCATCTCAATCCGCTGCCGGCCAACCTCGGCGACGTCCTCACCCGCTACCCCAACGTGGTGCTGCCGGAAATGAACCTCGGCCAGTTGGCGCTACTGCTGCGCGCCAGATATCTGGTGGACGTCCAGTCGGTGACCAAGGTGGCCGGAATGGCCTTCCGGGCCGACGAGGTGGAAGCCATGATCGACGCCGCCCTGGACGGCACGCTGGGTGACGTCGAAGACGACAAGGTGAAGTTCGCCAGGCTCACGGCGGCCACCGTGGGTAGCCCGGCCGACAGCCAGACCGATATCGCGGCGGGAGCGAGCGCATGACCGACTTGATCGGAACCGACCTGGGCCTGCGGCCGAAAACGGCCGGCGTTCCCACCACGGACACGCTGCAGAAGGCCAAGGACTTCACCAGCGACCAGGAGGTGCGCTGGTGCCCGGGCTGCGGTGACTACGTCATCCTCAACACCATCCGCAATTTCCTTCCCGAACTCGGGTTGCGACGGGAGAACATCGCCTTCGTCAGCGGCATCGGCTGCTCGAGTCGTTTTCCGTATTACCTGGAGACCTACGGCTTCCACTCGATCCACGGCCGGGCGCCGACCATCGCGACCGGACTGGCGCTGGCCCGGCCGGACCTGTCGGTCTGGGTGGTCACCGGCGATGGCGACGCCCTCTCGATCGGTGGCAACCATCTGATCCATGCGCTTCGCCGCAATGTGAACATCACCATCCTGCTGTTCAACAACCGCATCTACGGGTTGACCAAGGGGCAGTACTCGCCGACCTCTGAGGTCGGCACGGTCACCAAGTCCACCCCGATGGGGTCGCTTGACCACCCGTTCAACCCGGTGTCGGTGGCCCTCGGTGCGGAGGCCACCTTCGTCGGCCGCGCACTGGATTCCGACCGAAAGGGTCTCTCGGAGGTGCTGCGCGCCGCCGCCGCCCACCGCGGGGCCGCGCTGGTGGAGATCCTGCAGGACTGCCCGATCTTCAACGACGGCTCCTTCGATGTGCTGCGCAAGGAGGGCGCCGAGGAGCGAATCGTCACCATTCGGCACGGCGAGCCCATCACCTTCGGCGCTGACGGCAAATACTGCGTCGTGCAGTCCGGCTTCGGGCTCGACGTCGTCAAGACCGCCGAGGCCGCCGCCGACCGCATCGTGGTTCATGACGCCCACGCCGAGAACCCGGCTTACGCTTTCGCCCTGTCCCGGCTCAGCGACCAGAACCTCGAGCACACCGTGATGGGCATCTTCCGGCAGGTCAGCCGGCCCACCTACGACGACGCTGCACGCGAACAACTCGCCGCGGTCCGCGACACCGCAGCCCATGATCAGGCCGCCCTACAGGCGCTGCTGCGCGGCCGCGACACCTGGACCGTCGAGTAGTCCGCCGTGCCGCCGGGTGAACGGCTGGCGGCTGTGGTGTTGGCCGGGGGAGCTTCCCGGCGGATGGGCCGGGACAAGGCCACCATGCCGCACCCCGAACACCCCGACCGCACCATGGTCGAGCACACCGTCGCGGTCCTGGCTCTACGCTGCGCGCCGGTGTTCGTCGTGGCAGCCCCCGGACAGGTGCTGCCGGACCTGAACGCCGAGATCGTCGTCGACGCGGTCCGCGGCCTCGGCCCACTGGCGGCCACCGGTCGGGGTCTTGAGGCGGCGGCCGCCGCCGGTCTGGGCCGGGTTTTCGTCGCTGCGGTCGATATGCCGAACCTGGACGTCGACCTCATCGATCAGTTGGCCGTGCACCGCGGTGTCGACGTGGTGCTGCCCTGGGACGGCCGGGATCACTATTTGGCCGCGATCTACCGAACCGGGCTGGCTGACCACGTCGAGGCGCTCGTGGCCGCGGGTGCGCGCAGTATGCGGGCGCTCGCGGAAACGGTGGTGGCTCAGCGGGTCGTGCTAACCCCCCATCCGCACCGTGCGCTGGTCAATCTGAATGACCGGCGCAACTCAGGCGACTGAACATGGGGCCGTCGGCATCGAAGCCTTGTTATTGATGTGACTAATGTTGCGATTGGGAATGAAGTTTTTGATGTGATTTCCATCGATGTGGCCGAGTTCACTTCTAAACTGTGATTTAGGTCACATCCAGAACGCACTCGCCTCCTTCGGGCGGCCGTGGACTCACCGCCCCGACCTGCGCGAAATCAACAAAACTCACTCTTGTGATTGGTCCGTTATCTGCCAGAAATTGCGGTGTCATTGACGTGACTTGCCGAGACGAACTCCCGTACCGTCCTAACCGGGACCTTGACAACGGCCCCGACAATTCCAGATTACGAACCCTGCGTGTGAGTGGGGTCTTGCGTGCAGGCAACGCCGCGGGTCCCCCCTGTCGTGCCAGAACGAGACGGCACGTCCTCGACCGCGTTCCAGGGATCTGGTGACACGGATCTGGCACATGCTCGGCGAAAGGAAAGATTTTGAAGAACGTCCGCAACATGCTCGGAATGGCCGCCGTCGCCGGCGCGATGGCGGTGGCCCCGATCACTCTTGGTGCCGGTGTTGCCAACGCCGACAGCGTCAACTGGGACGCAATCGCCCAGTGCGAGTCCAGCGGTAACTGGGCGATCAACACCGGCAACGGCTACTACGGCGGCCTGCAGTTCAGCCCGTCGACCTGGCGGGCCAACGGCGGCTCCGGGATGCCGCACCAGGCTTCCCGCGAGGAGCAGATCCGA
>NZ_JBILVF010000210.1:0-4337 GCF_044370595.1 Mycobacterium sp. | reverse complement strand
CAAGGTCGAGGCCACCCGCGTCGAGCAGCGCACCGACTTCGACAAGCTGATCCTCGATGTGGAGACCAAGAACTCGATCAGCCCGCGCGACGCTCTCGCGTCGGCCGGTAAGACCCTGGTCGAGTTGTTCGGCCTGGCACGTGAACTGAACGTGGAGGCTGAGGGCATCGAGATCGGCCCGTCCCCCCAGGAGGCTGATCACATCGCCGCGTTCGCGCTGCCGATCGACGACCTCGATCTGACTGTCCGGTCCTACAACTGCCTCAAGCGTGAGGGCGTGCACACCGTCGGGGAGCTGGTGGCCCGCACCGAGTCCGACCTGCTGGACATCCGCAACTTCGGCCAGAAGTCCATCGACGAGGTCAAGATCAAGCTGCACTCGCTGGGTCTGTCGCTGAAGGACTCCCCGGCCAGCTTCGACCCGTCCGAGGTCGCCGGCTACGACGTCGCCACCGGCACGTGGACCAGTGACAGTGGCTACGACGCCGGTTACGACGCGGACAACGACGTGGACTACGCCGAGACCGAACAGCTCTAACTGGCAAGCCCTTCCCACCCAGCTTCGCCCGAAGCACCCCGGTCGTACCTGATACGGCGCCCGGGCTTACCTAGGAGATCGCAATGCCCAAGCCCACCAAGGGTCCTCGCCTCGGCGGCTCTTCCTCGCACCAGAAGGCGATCCTGGCCAACCTGGCAACATCGCTCTTCGAGCACGGTCGGATCAAGACCACCGAGCCCAAGGCCCGGGCGCTGCGGCCCTACGCCGAGAAGCTCATCACCCACGCCAAGAAGGGCACTTTGCACAACCGCCGCGAGGTGATGAAGAAGATCCGTGACAAGGACGTCGTGCACACCTTGTTCGCCGAGATCGGGCCGTTCTTCGCTGACCGCAACGGCGGCTACACCCGCATCATCAAGGTCGAAGCGCGCAAGGGCGACAACGCCCCGATGGCGGTGATCGAACTGGTCCGCGAGAAGACAGTCGTCTCCGAGGCCAACCGGGCACGGCGTGCCGCAGCGTCGGCGAAGAAGGCCGCGGCGGCGAGCGCCCCGGTGGCTGCGGCTGCGGCACCGCAGGCGGCGGTGGAGCTCGAGGCCGCTGAGGTGCCGGCGGCTGAGGCTGTCGAACCGGTCGAGTCTGCCGAACCGGTCGAGTCTGTCGAGTCTGTCGAGTCGGAAGACGCCGGTATCGCCGACGCCCAGACCGCCGAGTCTGACGAGTCCTGACGGCACGCTGAGCGCGTCGGGACCGGCGGAGGTGGTCCGACTTCGTTTGGACATCGCCTACGACGGAACGGATTTCGCCGGCTGGGCTGCCCAGGAAGGGCAGCGCACCGTCGCCGGTGTACTCGACAAGGCATTCTCGACGGTTTTCCGGCAGCCGCTGCGACTTTTCGCGGCCGGACGCACCGATGCCGGGGTGCACGCCAGCGGTCAGGTAGCGCATATCGACATCCCCGCCGATGCGGTGGATCGGGCCTACCCCCGGCAACCTCGCAGCGGAGACGCTGAGTTCGCCGCACTGGTCCGCAGGCTCGCCAAGTTCCTGCCCGAAGACGTCCGCGTCCGTGAAATTCAGCGCGCACCAGAGGGATTCGACGCCCGGTTCTCCGCCCTGCGCCGCCACTACGACTACCGCTTGTCACTGGCCCCGTACGGGGCGCAACCGCAGCAGGCCCGGTACATCACCTCGTGGCCGCGGCCACTGGATGTCGACGCCATGAATGCCGCTTCGTCGACCCTGGTGGGTCTGCACGACTTCGCCGCCTTCTGTCGTCATCGCCCGGGTGCGACGACGATTCGGGAACTCCAACGTTTCGACTGGGTGCCCGAGGGGGACCTGCTGACCGCTTTCGTCACCGCGGACGCATTCTGCTGGTCCATGGTCCGCTCGTTGGTCGGGGCGGTGTTGGCCGTTGGTGAGGGACGCCGCGAACCAGGCTGGTGTGCAACCCTTTTGCGTGCAGACGGTCGGTCAAGCGAATTCGCTGCCGCTCCGGCGCGTGGACTGACGCTGACCGGGGTCGACTACCCCTCCGACGATCAACTTGCCGCGCGGGTATCGGTGACCCGGGACCTGCGAATCCTCGACTAGATCCGGGCCGACTAGATCCGGGCCGACTAGATCCGGGCCGACTAGATCCGGGCCGCCACGAAGTCCGCTGCCTGATCGACCAGACCCGATTCGACATAGGCGGCGTACTGGTGAGCCGGCCAGTTGTCGGCCCAGGTGTTGGGATCGAGATTGTTGTTACACACCGGGTCGTCCTGCGTGCACAGGTCGATGGTCTTTTCGCCGTAGAGCGGACTGATGTCCGAGACGGGGCCGAGAACCTTACGGGTGCCGTTTCCGAACAGCGCCACCGCGGCGATGTGGTCATCCATACCAAGGGGCAACGGGTTGGTATAGCCGAAGATCGGAGCGGGCACCGCGACCACCACGTCCGTGACCGCCGCCCCCAGCGAGTAGCCGCCGAGGACCAGCCTGGTATCGGGACAGTTGGCCGCCATCGACTGGATGTGCCGGCTCATATCGTTGGCGCCCTGGATGACTTCGATATCGGCCGGATAATCGACGGCGTAGAAACCGACGGTTTTGTCGGTCCGGGCACGCAGGGCATTGACGAACGCTTCGCCGACCTGGCCGGTTCCAGGCGGCTCGATACGTCCGCGGGCGAAAACCACCTCGACGTCCGGGCACGGTTCGGCTCCCGCCGCAGGCGCGCCGATGGGAATCATCAGCGCCGCTGTGGCTGAAATCACCACAGACACCACGGTGCACATCCGTCTCAAACGCATCACGCCATGGTAGCGGCGCGATGGCGGCCGTGCCAGGTGAGGTCAGAGCAGGCCGGAGACGAATCCCACCGCTTGACTGACCAGATCGCTCTTCTCGTAACTGGTGTGGGCGAAGGGATTGCGACCCTGGGAGCAGATCGGGTCCCCGTCGTTGCAGAGATCGATGGCCTTACCGGCGAATGGGGCCATCGCGACCGAGACCGGATTGCCGAATTTGGTCGCGGGGTTTCCAAAGACCGCGACCGCGGCGACCTTGGAGGCAAGGCTGTGCGGCATCGGCGGCGCCGAGCCGACTTCGCCCACCTTCTCACCCAGTGGAGGGATGCCCAGCAGCATGTCCACGACGGCCGCGCCCTGCGAGTATCCGCCCAGAATGAACCGGGTGTCCGGGCAGGCCTCGGACACCGCAGCGATGCGGTTGGTGGCGTCGGCGGCACCTTCGGCGGCCGCCAGGAAGTCATAGCTCGCGGGGTAGTTGACCCCGTACACCCCGAGGGTGCGGCCGCCCAGGCTGGCAGCAAGTTGATCGCTCAGCGCCCGGCCGACCCGGCCGATTCCCGCCGGCTCGCTGGTCCCGCGGGCGAACACCAACTCGACATCGGGGCATTCGGCAGACTGGGCGGGCGCGGCGGTGGCCAGGCAGGTGCAGGCCAGCAGGCCGACGGAAATCGCCGCGATCACGCGCATGGTGAGAATATTTCCATACCCGCGTAACCGGCGGCGAAACAGCGACGTCAGAGCCGGTTCGCGACGAAGACCGCCGCTTGGTAGGCGGTGCCGTCCGGGCCGTAGCTGCGGTGCGCGGTCACACTGTCCCCGGGTGAGCAGATCGGGTCGCCGGGGTTGCACAGATCGATCGCCCGGGTGCCGAAGACCGGACTCGACGTCAGCGGCAGGCCGATCCTGGCCGACGGATTACCGAAGACGGCCAGTGCGGCGATCTTGTCGCCGGCGAACGGCGGCAGTGGATTGGTGAATCCGACGACCGGGATCGGGACGGCGGTGAGGACATCGACGATCGCCGCTCCCTGCGAATAACCGCCCAGCACGATCCTGCTGTTGGGGCAGTTGTTGGCGACCCACTGAAGATGGGCGCTGGCATCGTTGGCGCCGTCGGCGACCGCCCGGAAGTCGTAGCTGGCGGGGTAGTTCACGGCGTAAACGCCCACGCTTCGGCCACCGATCAGTCCGCGCAGGTCGTTGACGAACGCCTCGCCGACCCGCCCGATGCCGGGCGGCTCGTTGGTGCCCCGGGCGAATACGACCTCCACGTCGTTGCAGCCGACGGCGGCTGCGGTCGGCGTGCTCAGCGGGCTGAGTGCGCAAGCAGCGGCAACGGTGACCGCCGCGGCGCGAAGCGCTAATCGGTGAAACCTCACGGCCTTGATTCTGACAGATTTGGTTACGTCACCGATATTCGCTGGTCAACCGGTCCGGGGGTGCCGCTGTGGATGGACGCGGCGTTGTTCCCGGCTAGTCCCTAACGTGTTTCGGGTGACCGTGTTGGGGGTGACCGTCCTGGAGGTGGGGCCGACCAG
>NZ_JBILVF010000074.1:0-15152 GCF_044370595.1 Mycobacterium sp. | reverse complement strand
TTTGTCCCGGGCATCGGCCTGCGCGGGTTCCACCTGCTGCTGGGTGGCGCCGGCGCCGGCGCCGGCCAGCTTTCCCGCGGTCGCCGACAGCAGCGAGTCGATCCACCGCCGCAACTGGTCGGGCGGTTGCGGACCTTCGAAGCTGGCCAGCGGCTGCCCGCCGGCCAGTGCCACGACGGTGGGTACCGCCTCCACACCGAACATGGCTCCCACCCTCGGTGCCGCGTCGACGTTCACGGTCGCCAACGACCATTTGCCGTCGTCAGCGGTCGCCAGGGCGCCCAGGCCGTCGAGCAGTTTGAGGCAGGCCTGGCTGCGGGGCGACCAGAGCACGACGACGACCGGGACCTCGCCGGAGCGCACCAGCACTTCGGCTTCGAAGTTGGCCTCGGTGATCTCGACGCCGGCAGCCGACCCACCGGCCGCCGTTGTGGACTGGGCGCGCTGCTTGAGCGAAGACAGATCAACCGCGCCGGCCATCACCGGCGCCACTCGGGGGCGGGGACTACTCACGGGGATAAGTCTGGCACGGCCGAACCCGACCGTGCCCGCTGCGGTGCCGCCGCCGGGGCGGTGAGCCACCCCCGCCGGTCCGCCGCTATGACGAACATCACAGTGCCCAGCGGCACGATGCTCGCCAGCAAAGCCAACAGCCATGTCCCGGGACGCCAGTGGTAGGCCAGACCGGCCAGCAGTGCGGTCACCAGGAATGCGACGAACAGCAGGCCGTGCGGCATGCCGAAGATCTTGACGCCGACCTCGGTGCGGGGGCTGCCCAGGTACTTGAAGTACATGCCCACCAGCAGGCCGATCCAGCTGACCGCCTCGGCGAGCGCGACGATGCGGAACCGCCCAGCCGGACTACGGACGTCGAACTCACGCTTGAGCAGTTCAGCCATGGGCCCATTGTGCCGAGGCCACCGGCCAGCTACTACCGTCCGTCGTACTGAGACATCGGATGCGGTGAGCTATCAGGTGCGCCGAAGTATCAGCGCGTCGCCCTGACCGCCGGCCCCGCACAACCCGGCCGCGGCATAGCCGCCGCCGCGGCGGAGAAGTTCCAGTGCTGCGTGCAGGGTGATGCGCGCCCCCGACATCCCGATGGGGTGGCCCATGGCGATCGCCCCGCCGTTGCGGTTGATCTTCTCCGGGTCGATGCCGAGCTCGCGGGTCGAGGCCAGCGCGACGGCCGCGAACGCCTCGTTGATCTCCACGACGTCGAGTTGGTCGACGCTGATGCCTTCCCGTTGGGCGGCCTTGCGGATAGCGTTGGCCGGCTGGGACTGCAGGGTCGAGTCCGGGCCGGCGACCACCCCGTGGGCGCCGATCTCGCAGAGCCAGTCCAGTCCGAGCGCGTGCGCCTTCTCCTTATTCATCACCACGACCGCGCATCCGCCGTCGGAGATCTGCGACGCCGAACCGGCGGTGATGGTGCCGTCGTTGCGAAACGCCGGCCGCAGCCCGGCCAGTGACTCGGCGGTGGTGGCGGCGCGGATGCCCTCATCCTCGCCGAATTCGACTGCGTCACCCTTGCGCTGCGGGATCGACACCGGCACAACCTCATCGGCGAAGACGCCGTCCTTCCACGCGGCGGCGGCCTTCTGGTGTGACCCTGCCGCGAACTCGTCCTGCTCCAGGCGGGTGAACTTATCGGCGTCGTTGCGTTGCTCGGTCAGTGCCCCCATCGGCTGATCGGTGAAAACGTCGTGCAGGCCGTCGTAGGCCATGTGGTCGAGAACGGTCACGTCGCCGTACTTGTAACCGGCGCGGCTGTCCATCAGCAGGTGCGGGGCCTTGGTCATCGACTCCTGACCGCCGGCCACCACGACGTCGAACTCGCCGGCCCGGATGAGTTGGTCGGCCAGGGCGATGGAGTCGATCCCGGACAGACACATCTTGTTGATGGTCAGCGCCGGCACATCCCAGCCGATGCCGGCGGCCACGGCCGCCTGGCGAGCCGGCATCTGGCCCGCGCCGGCGGTCAGCACCTGACCCATGATCACGTAGTCCACCAGCGACGCCGGAACCTGTGCCTTCTCCAGAGCCGCCTTGATCGCGAGGGCGCCCAGGTCAGCGCCGGAAAAGTCCTTCAGCGAGCCCATCAGCCGCCCGATGGGCGTCCGCGCTCCGGCAACGATCACCGACGTCGTCATTTCTGCCTCCTCAGGCTTCGACCAGCGTCCGGGCAGCGAGTGTGATCCAGACCACGAACAATCGGCTGACCTGACCAACCACCCGGTTGAGAGGTTACCGTGATGTCATGACCACCGAGCACGTCGACGCCCGCCCGGTCCTGGCGAGCGCTCTGGTAACCGGCATCGACCACGTCGGCATCGCGGTGCCCGATCTGGACGCAGCCATCACGTGGTACCACGACCATCTCGGCATGATCGTGGTGCACGAGGAGACCAACGACGAGCAGGGCGTGCGGGAGGCCATGCTGGCCGTTCGCGGCGCCCCCCAGGGCAGCGTTCAGGTGCAACTGATGGCGCCCCTGGACGACAACTGCACCATCGCCAAGTTCATCGGCAAGAGCGGGCCCGGCTTGCAGCAACTGGCCTACCGGGTCAGTGATCTTGACGCCCTCTCCGAGCGACTGCGGGCAGCCGGTGTGCGGTTGCTCTACGACGCCCCCCGCCGCGGCACCGCGAACTCCCGGATCAACTTCATCCACCCCAAGGACGCCGGCGGCGTACTGGTGGAGTTGGTGGAACCGGCCGGGCACTGAGAGCCAGCGCCTATTGCGGCTGCCGCCGCTAGGACCACCTGCGGGTCGGGCCTCGGTTGGCCCGGTTCTTCCAGCACGGGGTATGCCAGTGCCGCCGGTCCTGTCCATCTGCATCCTCAACCCGCCACACCGCCACATGGGCTGTGCCGGAAGGGATCTCGTGGTCGCATCCCGGGCATCGATACGTCTTGAGAGCCCGCGCCCCCGGAATCTGAACCACTTCACAGTCGTGGCCGTCCGGCCCGGACTCGATCCGGCGGAACATCAGAACAACCGGAACTCGTCGTTGTCCATACCCCGCATCGAGTCGTAATCCAGAGTGAGACACCGGATACCGCGGTCCTGCGCCAGGGTGCGCGCCTGCGGCTTGATCTGCTGCGCCGCGAAGACGCCGGCCACCGGCGCCAGCAGCGGATCCCGGTTGAGCAACTCCAGATAGCGGGTCAACTGCTCCACCCCGTCGATATCACCGCGCCGTTTGATCTCCACGGCCACCGAACGCCCCTGCTCGTCGCGGCAGAGGATGTCCACCGGCCCGATCGCGGTCATGTACTCGCGGCGCACAAGGGTGTAACCCTGCCCCAGCAGTTCGATGTGCTCGGCGAGCAACTCCTGCAGGTGCGCCTCCACACCATCCTTGACCAGCCCCGGGTCGATGCCCAACTCGTGGCTGGAGTCGTGCTCGATCTCGGAGATGGTGATGCGCAACTGTTCGCCGGCCTTGTTCTCCACCACCCACACCGACAACTGCTCGTCGGTGGTCTCGGTGAGCCAGCACGGCGGGCTCATCCAGTTCAGCGGTTTGTAGGCGCGGTCATCGGCGTGGATGCTGACCGAACCGTCGGCTTTGACCAGCAGCAGGCGCCGCGCTGATGGCAGGTGGGCGGTGAGCCGGCCGAGATAGTCCACGGTGCACTGGGCGATCACGAGTCGCACCGGATCAGCTTAGGGGTCCGGCGTGAGAGAACTAGGCTGACGCCACGATGAAGACGAGCGTGGCGCAGCGGCTGGGCCGCGTTCTGGAGCGGGTCACCCGGCAGAGCGACCGCGTATCCCCGACACCGGCCTACGGGTCGCTGCTGCTGGGCCGTCCGACCGAAGCCCCGGCGCGGCGACGAATTCGCATCCAGACCATCCTCACCGTCGCCATGTTCGCGGTGAACCTGATCGGATTCGCAGTCGCTCTGCTCTTGGTGGCGGTGGCGTTCCCGGTTCCCAGCATGTTCACCGACGTCCCGTTCTGGCTGCCGGCGATCGTGCTACCGACCTACATGGCGCTGGCGCTGGCCATCGGAACCTGGTGGATCACCACCCGGACGGTCAACGACCTGCGGTGGTCCATCGAGAATCGGCCACCGGAGCGCACCGACCAGCGCAACGCGTTCCTCACCCCGTGGCGGATCGCCCTGGTTCACCTGTGGCTGTGGGGGGTGGGCGCGGTCCTGCTCACCGCCCTCTACGGCCGCTACAACACCGACTTCATCCCGCGGATATCGCTGGCCATGACGTTCTGCGGGGTGCTGGTCGCCACCGGCTCCTACCTGTTCGCCGAGTTCGCGCTGCGGCCGGTCGCCGCGCAGGCGCTGGCAGCCGGGGAGCCGCCGCGGCGGCTAGCGCCGGGAATCATGGGGCGCACCATGACCATCTGGATGGCCGCTTCGGGTCTGCCGCTGATCGGCATCGGTCTGGTAGGGATGTTCTCGCTCATCCTGGACAACCTCAGCCAGACGCAACTGGAAGTCGCCATTCTGATCACCTCAGCGGCGGCCTTCGTCTTCGGCTTCATCCTGATGTTGATCCAGGCCTGGCTCACCGCCACCCCGGTGCGGATGGTGCGCGAGGCACTCAAGCGGGTTGAGGACGGTGACCTGGACGCCAAGGTGGTGGTGTTCGACGGCACCGAACTCGGGGAATTGCAGCGCGGTTTCAACACCATGGTCGATGGTCTGCGCGAACGTGAGCGGGTGCGGGACCTGTTCGGGCGCCACGTCGGCCGCGAGGTCGCCGCTGCCGCCGAGCAACAGCAACTGCCCCGCCTCGGCGGCGAAGAACGTCACGTCGCGGTGTTGTTCATCGACATCGTCGGATCCACCAAACTGGTCACCAGTCGCCCGCCCATAGAGGTCGTCGAACTGCTCAACCGGTTCTTCGCCGTCATCGTCGAGGAGGTCGACCGCAACCGTGGCCTGGTGAACAAGTTCGAGGGCGACGCCGCCCTGGCCGTCTTCGGCGCACCGGTCGCCCTGGACAGCCCCGAGACCGACGTCCTGTGCGCCACCCGAACCATCGCCCGGCGGCTTCGTCTGGAAGTGCCGGAGTGCCCGGCCCGGATCGGGGTGGCCTCCGGCGAGGTGGTCGCCGGAAACGTCGGCGCCCGTGAGCGTTTCGAGTACACGGTGATCGGCGAACCGGTCAACGAGGCCGCCAGGCTGGCCGAGTTGGCCCGGTCCGAACCGAGTCGCGCACTGGCCTCAGCGGCCACCATCGCCGCCGCCTCCGAGCGCGAGCGACGATTCTGGCGCCTCGGCAAACCGGTAAAGTTACGCGGGTACGACGAGCGTGTGCAGATCGCCGCTCTGATCGGTGGTGATTAACCGAGCGGGCCGACGGCCAGCCAGTCCCGGGCCGCAGCGACCGCAGCGTCAAGGGTGCCGAACACCACATCGTCAAAACCGCGGTCCGGGCGGATCACCGCGGCGTCGGGGTCGACCAGAAGGCCTTTCTTGCCGGCCGCGTCGAGCGTGGTGCTCATGCTGGCCAGCAGCGCCCGGGCCGGGTCGTTGATGGTGTCAACGCGGGTGACATCGAGGATCGCCACCGAGAACTCGCCACTGTCGCGGTCGATGAAGCGCAGCACCCGCTCGGCACCGGCGAACATCAGGTCGCCGTGCATCTCGTAGACGCGCACGCGATCGCAGGCCTCGTAGACGGCGCGGATGGTGGCGCGCGACTCCCGGCTGACGGTCAGGAAGTGCAGGCCCAGCCGCTCCGAGAGCGCCCGGCACACCAGCACGCCGCGCACGCTGTTGCCGCGGGAGTCCAGCAACGGCGAGTAGACCCCGATACCGAGTTGGCCCGGCAGCACCGCGGCGATCCCGCCACCGACTCCGCTCTTGGCCGGCATCCCGACCGCGCTGACCCAGTCCCCGGCACCGTTGTACATTCCGCAGGTCACCATCACGCTCAGAGTGCGCCTCACCACCTCGGCGCTGGTGACCCGCCGGCCGGTCTGCGGATTGATACCCCCGCGTGCCAGGGTGGCGGCCATCCGGGCCAGATCGACGCTGGTGACCCGCAACGAGCACTGCCGGAAGTAGACGTCCAGAACGTCGTCGGGCTCGTCAAGCACACCAAAGCTGGTCAGCATGTAGGCGATCGCCCGGTTGCGGTCTCCGGTCGCCTTCTCCGAACGGTAGACGTCCTCATCGAGTTCCAGGGCGCGGCCCGCGCAGGCGGAGTAGAAGTCCTGGATCCTGCTGAACCGCTCATCGGCACTGTCGCCAGGAATCAGGGACACCGCCGCGATGGCGCCGGCGTTGATCATCGCGTTCTTCGGCGTCTTGGTATCCGGGTCGACGCTGATCTCGTTGAAGGCGTCACCGGACGGCTCGACACCGATCTTGGCGTCCACCTGCTGCTGTCCGGCGAGGTCGAGGGCGAGCGCGTAGGTGAACGGCTTGGAGATGGATTGGATGGTGAATTCAGTTCGGGCGTCGCCGGATTCGTACAGAAATCCATCGGCCGAGGACAGCGTCAGCCCCAAGCTGGTCGGGTCGACCTGAGTCAGTTCGGGGATGTAGTCGGCCAGCGCACCATCGGCCACCGGGGCGAACTCGGCCACCAGCCGGTCGAGGTAGTGCTGAACCAAGCCGGCCATCGGCGAATCACCGGTCGGCTGCGGCGTCGCGCCGGATCCGCTCGTCGTAGGTCGACCTGGCAGCGGTGTCCAAGGTACGCAACACCCGCTGCCGGGTCAGCCGGCCCCGGATGGCACCGAGCATCCGATCGGGCAGCAGCGCGGCGGCGGCCTCGTAGCTGCGCATCCACCCCGGCACCGCGACGATCGCGGTGCGGTCCTGGCAGGTCTGCACGATCGCCCGGGCGATGTCGTCGGGATCGACGGTGGGAAGCATGCCGCCCAGCTTGACCCCCGACACCAGGTCGGTGCGCACCGCTGAGGGCAGCACCGCGGTGACGGTGACCCCGGTGCCGGCCAATTCATCGCGCAGTGCCTCGCTGAAGCCGACCACCGCATGTTTACTGGCGCAGTAGGTGGCCAGCCCGGCTGCGGGCACCTGACCCAGGTAGGACGCGACGTTGACGATGTGCCCTGATCGGCGTTCCAGCATTGCCGGCAGGGCCAGCTTCGTGCCGCGCAGCACGCCGTTGACGTTGATGTCCATGATCGCGTCGGTGACGGCGTCCTGTTCGTCGACGAACCGGCCGGCGGGCATGATGCCGGCGTTGTTGACCAGTACCTGCAGCGGCGCATCGACGGCGGCCAGGAAGTCGGCGAACGACTCGCGGGAGCGGACATCCAGGGCCGTGCCGAAGCAGCCGAGTTGGTCGGCCGCCGTCTTGGCCAGTTCGGCGTCGAGGTCGCCGATGAACACGCGGGCGCCCTGGGCGACGAAGGCCTTCGCGGTGGCATATCCGATGCCGCGCGCGGCCCCGGTGACGGCGACGGCCGCCCCCGGCAAGACGATGGGGTCGGGCACGGTGTCAGTCGCCTCCTGCTCGGGCCCGCATCATCGGGCATCCCTGGATCGGGCGTTCGACCACCGGCATCATCGCCTGCTTGGCTGCCCGACGCCGGGCCAGGACCTCCATGTCGAGCGAGTACATCTCGGGGTCCCACCGGCCGTCGACGAAGAGCGCCGCCATCCGTTGCGCACGCGCGGCGCAGGAGGCGTACAGATTGCGCAGGAGTCCCGGTTTGTGAAGGGCATTGGGGACGAACCCGCTGAAGTGCACGGCCCCGTCGGCGTAGACGTAGCTACCCAGGCCGTAGCCACTCTGCTCGCGGGTGAGGGTGGCCGCATTGAGTGACAGCGCCAGTTCGATGCCCTCGGACTCCGAGTCGGCTGAAACCGGAAAGCCTTGCAGCACAAGAAGGCCGCCTCCGTAGAGTGGATGCGGCTGATCGCCCGCGATGCGGCAGGCCGAGGTCTGGTCGCCGAACGGGAACTCCGCGGTCAGAACCTGCCCGGCGACATCGGCTACACCCGGGTTCGAAAGCGCTGCAGCGTCGTGGAATTCGGCCTCGGGCCAGGCGCACGGCTCATCGCCGGATCCGGCCAACACCGATGCGGCGAAGGACATCTGGGCGGGCTCCGACCGCCGTCCGCTCTCCGGGTGCTCGCTGGTGGCGGGCCGGGCTCCGACCGCGTCGGCCAGCACCGGCGCCAGAAGTCGGGCCTCGGCCAACTGCATCACTGCGGCGGCCCCCAACAGATGCCGCATCCAGTCCCCGTTGTCATCGGTGACCCGGACCATCGACCACAGGTCGGCCATCCGCGCCTCGACGTCATAGACCGGACCGGCCATCGCGGCGCACCGCATCGGCAGTCCGCTGATCTCGTCCAGCGCCGCCGGGTTGAGGTCCAATTCGCGCAGGAACTCGGTTCGTACGCACAGCAAGTATCCGGTCTCGCCGCTGGGGCCGGTCTCCTCCCCGAGGAACTCGACGGTCTGGGCGTAATCGTCGGCCCACCAGGTGAATCCGGTGGGCAGCCGATACGACCACTCCTCGTCGATGCGAAGGTGCTCGCTGTAGAGCCAGTCGATGATCTCCTCGGCGATGTTCATCGGGCCGTCACGCTCCGGGAGTGGGTAGCCGTTCAGGATGCAGCATTTCGGCATCCCGGAGTTGTTCGGGAATGCCGAACGCATCGACGAGGGTCTGCGCGTGGGGGCGCAGGGTGCGGCAACGTTCGTTGATCCCTCGGGTGACCGCTTTGGCCCGCTCGGCGGACAGCAGGCGGTGCTCCATGAACCAGGCCTTGTCCGCCTCGATCACGGTCAGCGCGTAGAGATCGCAGAGCATCTCGAGGAGCCGGCGGGCCTCCGGGTCCTCACAGCGGTCGATACCGGCGACGAAAGCCTCCAGCACCGTGCGGTCGACGTGAGCCCGGGCGGTGTGCATCACATGGTCCTGGGCAACGTTGAAGGCATCGAAGGCCGACATCTTCTTGGAGTTGCGTTGCAACCGGCGCGCCAACGAGGACAGCAGATACTCCTCGCGGTCCTGGAACATCTTGGCCTGGGTGCCGCGGTTGAACAGGCTGCCCTCTTCCTCGTTGTCCTGCCGGGTGTCCAGAATCGTCTGCATGATGGTCTCTGCTGCGGTTCGTTTCGCGACCCGCCCGCCGGCGTAGTTCGCGGCGAAGCGGACCCATTCGACCGGGCTCATGCTCTTGATGTCGTCGTTGTACTCGGTGAGCAGGTGCTTGGCGACCAGTTGCAGCAGCACGTGGTTGTCACCCTCGAACGTGGTGAACACGTCGGTGTCGGCACGCAATTCGACCAACCGGTTCTCGGCGAGGTAGCCGGCACCGCCGCAGGCTTCCCGGGCCTCCTGGATCGCCGCGCTGGCGTGCCAGGTGCTGATCGCCTTGAGTCCGGCCGCCCGCGTCTCGACATCCCGCTGCTCCTCCAGGTCGAGGACCTCGGCGGTCTGCTGGTCGTGCATGGCGGAGACGAGTTCGTTCTGGGCGAACTGCAGCGCGTAGGAATGGGCAAGGTGCGGCAGCAGCCGGCGCTGGTGCACCAGGTAGTCCATGATCGGCACTTCCCGGTCCTCGCCTGCGGCCTTGAACTGCTTGCGCTGCAATGCGTAGCGCACCGCGATGTCCAAGGCCACCCGGGCCGCCTGCGCGGCACTGCCACCCACCGTGATCCGGCCACGGACCAGGGTTCCCAGCATGGTGAAGAAACGGCGATTCGAATTCTCGATCTCCGAGCAGTAAGTGCCGTCGGGCTCGACGTCGGCGAATCGGTTGAGCAGGTTCTCCCTGGGAACCCGGACGTGGTCGAACATGATCCGGCCGTTGTCGACACCGGGCAGGCCGCCCTTGTAGTCGCAGTCCCACGTCCTGACCCCGGGCAGGTCGTGGCCGTCGGCATCACGGATCGGCACCACGATGCAGTGCACGCCGTGGTTCTGGCCCTTGGTGATCAACTGCGCGAAGACCGCTGCCACCGTGGCGCTTTCGGCTGCTCCCCCGATGTAGTCCTTGCGGGAGGATGGCGTCGGGGAGTTGATAACGAACTCTTCGGCGTCGGGGTCATAGGTGGCGGTGGTCTCCAGGTTCTGGACATCGCTACCGTGGCCGGTCTCGGTCATCGCGAAGCAGCCCAGCAGATCCAGGGTGATCAACGGCCGGACATAGCGCTCATGATGGGGCTCGGTACCCAGGTTCTCGACAGCCCCGCCGAACAGTCCCCACAGCACGCCGGCCTTGACCATCAGGGACAGATCCGACATCGCCAGCATCTCGATCTTGGTGACCGCCGCCCCGGCGTCACCGGTGCCGCCGCGTTCCTTGTGGAAGCCGTCCTCGGCCTGCCCCGCCCCTGCGATGATCTTCAGCTGGGCATTGACCCGGGCCCGGGCGACCTCTTTGGTCGGGGTGAAGTGCGGCCGGAAGATCTCCAGCGACAGCTTCTCCCGGATCATCGTCTTGGTGTCGCGCCAGCGGCCGTCGAGCGCCCGCTGCAGATGCTCACTTGTGGTGTTCATAGGTTCGTTGATAACCCCCGGGTGCGGCTGCGCGAGAGACTTGTCGGGCCGGTCACAGTGCCGAGCCGGCATGCACGGTCAGCCCGTACAGGTCGACGGCATGCGGCAACGGTTTGCCCGGGTCCAATCGAACGCCGCGGGCCGACAACGGACCGGCGTTGAGCAGGTTGGCCATCACCGCCTGGCCGAGGAACACCGAGATGCCACCGCCCGGGCAGTTCTGCGGCCCGTGGCTGAAGAAGTTGAACGACCAGTCCTGCCCGGCGCTGCCGCTGACCCACTCACCTGGTGAGAATCGGTCGGCATACGGGATCCGGGCACGGTTGCGGTGGTTGAAGACGTTGTAGATCAGCGCCTGCCGACCCTCGGGGAGCACTGCCCCGCTGGGGAATTCGACATCGCGGTGGGCCACCTTGACCAAAAGACCCACCGTCGGCCAGAGCCGCATCGCCTCCAGCAGGCATCCACCCAGGTAATCCAGGGATGCGACGCCCGCCGCGGTGGTGAGGTCGGCTCGGGAAACCTCGAGGCGGGCCTCCCGTTGCTGCTCGGGGTGGGTGGCCAACGCGGCGAGGGCACGCAGCACGTTGGCTGCCAGGTTCGCCTTGAGCGCGAACATCCAGTGGACCATCTGCCCGGCCGCCCCCCCGGGCGGGGTCGGGGCGGCCGTGACCTGCGCGGCCAGACTGCCCGGTTCGGCCTTGTCGATGTAGCGCTGGATGGCAGCGATGAACTCCGGGTATTGCGGCCCGGGCTCGCCCGGCATCTTGTTGCCTTGGGCCATCAGCTCACCGAGGAGATCGGTGATGCGCGTATCGTCACCGGCACTGTTGCCCAGGATGACCCGGCGGATCACCCGCAGGAACGCGCGGTCGATGTCCGCCCACTGGATCGGTGTTCCGGCCAGTTCGCGGGCGGCGTCCGCGCAGATGCCGGTCCACGACTCCGCCAACCGGTGTACCGGCCGGTCGGGCTCCAGTACCGCGTCGGCGAACTGCCGACGCTGCGCCCACAGGTCGCCACGCGAGATCGTCAGGGCATCGGGCTGGAAGGCGGCCATGCCTTTGACTTTCGGCTCCGGATCGGAGGCGAAGGGATCCGGCGATCCCCCCAACACGAACTTCAGATCGTCTGGGTGGGTGACGAGCAGGGACTCATCCTTGGCCACGCGGACATAGAAGGGTCCGGGCCCGTACTTCTTGACCAGGCCGTCGACCAACTCAAAGCCCAAGTGGTCAGTACCCAACCGGGACGCGATCTTGACCGGTAACTCCCGCTTGCTGAACAACCCCTGAATGATGTTCGGGGCGCCGATCTGCGCGGTGAACCTTATGCCTTCTAGAGCTGAAGCGTGTGGAAAGTCCTGTGCCACAGTCCTTTAGCCCCAGGGCAGGTAGGCGCGAACCGTGTCAGCGAGCTGCACGATCCGATTCGGCTTGTCCGGGGCCGGCGCGCCCAGCTTGGGCCACGGCGCGAAGACCCGGTCAACGTTCTCCAGCACCGGTTGCAACTCGGGGTAGTGCCGCATCAGCACGTCCTTCATCCCGTTGTCGTTCACCCAGTCGAACCCGACCTGGGTGTACGTCTCGGGACGGAAGTCAGTGGTGAAGAAGCGGTCGCTCTTGAGGCGGCGCGACGCCATCAGGATGAAGATCCGGAAGGCGGTGTCGGAGAACCCGAAGCCCTTCGGGGGCTGCTCGGCCTGCATGCCGATCTGCACGTCGACCATGTCGACGTTCCCGTTGTATATCTCGTTGATCTCCCGCGCCCACTCCTTGTTCGGGGTGATCTCGTCGATGCTCTTGCGGCGCGGCATGCGCAGCATCTCGCGGAAGTCGTTGTACCGCGGCACCCCGCGCTCGCGGTCGCGAACAAGGTCGAGCGTGGCCAGGTCGGTGATCTGGCCGTCGATGCGCTCCAACTGGCGGAGTGCGGCCGGGTAGTTGTGCAGGCACACAGCCCCGGCGCTGCCCAGCCCCATCGAGTACCACAGGTCGCTCATCTCCAAGCTGTGCATGAAGTCGCGCGTGTACTTGCCCTGGATCTCGGTGAAGGTCTTGTTGAACAGATGCTCGCCGGACGCCAGCGAGAAGAAGTTCCAGTCGTCCGCGATCAGCGGGTGCAACCGGTAGACGGTGACGAACTCCTCGGTCAGCGAGAACGGCGCGCTGTGGTGGTCCTTGGGGGATCCGACGATTCCGGACAGCACCTCGCCGTCACCGACCCGCCCGATCTTCTCCTTGAAGGTCTCCCCGAGGGCGCCGTACCAGTTGGCGTCCATGCTGATCTGCAGCGCCGGGTGACGCAGGATGCACGGCGTCCATTCGACGGTGTGGATCTTGGCCATCAGCGCGGAGACCACCAGCACCGCGGTCTCGTAGAGCCGCTGGTCGTCCATGCTGGGGTAGGCCTTCTTCAGGGCGTCACACACCGCGTTGTGCTCGCGCGCGAAGAGCGTGTGCAGCAGGCCGACCCCGGCCCAGTAGTTCTCCTCGAAACCGGTCAGGTCGATGCCGACCGTTTCGACGCTGGCGGCCAGCCGTCCGTTCTCCTGGACCTTGACCTTGCCGTCTGTGAACGTGCGTACCTGGTTCTGCTTGTCTTGGCCCGTGCCGTAGATCTGGGAACCGTCCCACCAGTGGGTCTCGGCGTTGGCGAACGCAGGCGCCGGCTCTCCATCGATGATCTCCCGGCCGTTCATCGGGATGGTCCGCCGGATCCGCATGGGGTTTTCCGGGAAGTTGTCTCCCTCACGAAGCGGGATGTCGATCGTCTTGTCCGCTTCCCCGTTGCCGTGGAAGAACCAGTTGTGGTTCTCGAACTGGATCCATGCCGCGGCGAACGAGTTGATGATGCCGGCCGGCTTGAACGAGTCTCGCGCCAGCAATTTGCGGCTGATGACCCGCGGATCGGGGTCGAGCAGCTTCTTGGTGTGGGTGATGGTCTTTTCCAGGGGGGCGTTGCGCCCGAACCCCGTCCCCGCTGCTCCCATCCAGGGATCTGCGAGGTCGTTGAACGTGCCATCGGCCGTCCGCGCCCGCTTGGCCTGCTCACTGGGTTCCCCGAGATCGTCCTTGGGCCGGATGTCATGAGCCTCGAAGAGGTTCTTCTCCCGCAGATCGTCTCGAAGCTTCGACAGAGCCCGAATCTGCAGAATCAGTGAAGGCTGCTCGTACCACTGCTTATCGCTCAGAATCATGACTGCCCCTCCTGTGGCCTAGGTAACGCTGCTTTTTTGTTGTCGAAGTTGGCGGTGTTTCGGCGGCGCTTCAGCGCGGGGTGCGAAGTGCGAAGTAGCCGAGCTTGAAGTAGTCCGAGCCGGTGTTGTACAGGATCTTTCCGAGGTAGACGCCGGGCACCAGCTCGACGAGTTCATCTCGGATCTTGCGGATGACCAGCTTCGGGTTCTTCTCGATGTCGGCGTAGTCGATCACCATGACGTCGACGTCGGGATCCTCCTTGCCCGCCTCGATGTAGGTCTCGAAGTCGAAGGCCAGCTTGCCGTCGGTGTGGTCGCGCATCGAGTACAGCGGCCACAGCAGCTTTCCGACGACGCCCGTGCTGCGGGTCAGGCGGTTGTCGCCGGTTGCCGCTTCTTTGTCGAAGCGCTTGCCCTGCCACGGCATCCACAGCGACGTGATCGCCCGAACCACGACGTCGAATTTCGGGTTCGTGGTGGTCATCACCAGCATGCCCTCGGTCGCGCCGTGCAGGTCGGACGGAGCTTTGCCGAGCCGGAACAGTTCATTGAGGTCGGAATCGGCCGACGCCGCGTCGGTGCTGGCCCGCTTCGACAGTTCGTCGATCCAGGCCCAGGTTGAGTCGGCGGCACCCTCGGGATGGGTCTTCACCGAGTCCCGAAGCCATTCGAGTTTGCTGACCACGCCGTCGGCCACTGTATCGCGTTCGTTCGCCATCCAATTCCTCCTAAGTAGCCCGCAGGAGCCTGCGCCCACACGCGTCGATGCGAGATGAATCCTATGCGGAAACCGGTTGTTCCGAAGCATTATCACCGGAAGGCGGTCGGGTCATCGGACCGGGGTGCGGTCGCGCGGGCCGGACATGCCGACTGTGGGAGCATCAACCGATGGCTTCGAAGGACGACCGGTCGCACGACCGGTTTCACTACCGCACGATCGACAGTCCCATCGGACCGCTGACGTTGGTTGGGCGGGGTCCGACGTTGACGAACCTGCGGATGGCCGAGCAGAGTCACGAACCGGACCGTTCCAGCTGGCAGTCGGCAGAAGCCGGCGCGTTCGACTCTGTCGTAGCGCAGCTCGACGCGTACTTCGCCGGCGACCTCAACAGCTTCGACGTCGCCGTGGAACTGACCGGGACATCCTTCCAGCGCAGGGTCTGGGCTGCCCTGCAGACAATTGCCTACGGTGAGACCCGCACATACGGACAGGTCGCCGAGCAGATCGGCGCACCGGGGGCCGCCCGCGCTGTCGGCCTGGCCATCGGGCGCAATCCGGTGAGCATCATTGTTCCCTGCCATCGGGTGATCGGGTCCTCAGGAAGGCTTACCGGATACGCAGCCGGATTGGATCGAAAGAGAACATTGCTCGCCCTGGAAAAAGGCGAAAAAGAAATGCGGGTGCACGAAAAGTGCAAAGTCTGATTTTGGGTTAGTGGAATGCCCCCCGATTGCTCGGGGGGCATTCCGTGGTGTGTGTTCGG
>NZ_JBILVF010000013.1:0-46656 GCF_044370595.1 Mycobacterium sp. | reverse complement strand
CACAAGACGATTCGGCAGACGGTTATCGACCGCGGGCTGATCGGCGAGAAGCTCTCCGAAGAGGAACTGGACAAGCGGCTCGACGTGCTGGCGATGGCCAAGGTGCGCGACGAGGGCTGAACGCCCGACGCTACGGCGTCGGCGCGGCCATGCGCGTCGAGGCCAACCGGCCAATTCCCGGCGCGAGTGTCAGGCTGTGCAGCAGCAGGCTCAGCGTGACCGTCACCACGACGACGGTGCTGATCAACTCGGTGTTCTCGATCTCGCCGCGATTGATCACCAGCAGGCCCAACACCACGGTGCCGATCCCACGCGGGCCGAACCACCCGATGAACCATCGGTCGGACATCGGCAAGTCGGTACGCACCAGCGAAACCAGCACGGTGACAATCCGAACCGCGAACAGCGCCAAGACGGCGAACAGTACGACCCGCCAGTCCGCGCGCAGCCAGCCGTCGATCACGGCGAAGGCACCGAACATCGCGAACACCATGAGTTCCAGCAGTTGCGCGGCGGCATCGGAAACCTGAGTCGGAATGTCCTCGTCGGTGCGGCGCCGGGTGATCAAGGAGAACGCGAGCCCACCGGTGAAGGCCGCGACGAAACCACTGGCCTCGATCTGTTCACCGAGTTGGAAGCAGACAAAGGCTAGCGCCAGGGTGGCCAACTGCGCCCAGGTGTCGCTCATCCATTCGTGCCGCCGCGACCATGCCACCACCAGCCCGCCGAGGAGTCCGACCGCACCGCCCGCCAGCAGGGAGGCGAACTCGGTGCTGAACATGAACCACACCCAGTTCACGTTGCTGGGGCCGGCGTTCTCCGTGTGCTCGGATGCTAGCGCCAGCGCCGTCAGCAGAATCGCCAGCGCGAAGCCGTCGTAGAAGCCGCTCTCCACCGACAGGGCATGCCGAACCCGCTCCGGTATCCGGCGATCCTCCAGCAGTGCCTCGATCAGCGCCGCCTCGGTGGGCGCCACGATTGCCGCCACACACACCGCCTCCCACCACGGCAGCACCGGAAGCAGAACCGTCGCGGTGAGGGCGCCGAGTAGCACCGTCAGCGGGATACCGACGATGAGCAGTCGCAGCGTCACCGGACCGTGCACCCGGATGCGGTCCAGTCGCAGCTTGGCTGCCTGGTTGAACAGGATCATGGTGAGCGCCAGTTGCGCCAGGACGGTGTAGCCCTCCGTCCCCGCTCCGGCCTCCAGAACGCCTAATCCGAAGGGCCCCAGGCCCATTCCCAAAAGAAGGAAGATCAGTGCGGGCGCGATGAAAGAGCGGTTGACCCGTTCGGACACTACGGCGTAGCCGAGCACCAGCACGGCCAGGACGAGCGGGGTTGTGTAGTGCACGACAGGCGAGGCTAGACGCGCGGTGGTTTAGGGCAGCGCGCCGGGGCTGAATTCCTCCAGCATCTCGGTGACCAGTGCGGCGATCGGCGAGCGTTCACTACGCATCAGGGTGATGTGTGCGAACAGCGGATGGCCTTTGAGTTTCTCGATCACCGCGGCCACCCCGTCATGCCGGCCCACACGAAGGTTGTCGCGCTGGGCGACATCGTGGGTAAGCACGACCCGAGAGCCGGCCCCGAGCCGGGAGAGCACGGTGAGCAGAACGTTGCGTTCCAGGGACTGGGCCTCGTCGACGATCACGAACGAGTCGTGCAGCGAACGGCCGCGGATGTGGGTCAGCGGCAGTACCTCCAGCATTCCGCGGGACTGCACCTCCTCGAGCACCGCCGGGCTGGCCAGCCCCTCCAGGGTGTCGAAAACGGCTTGCGCCCAGGGGCCCATCTTGTCGCTCTCGCTACCGGGCAGGTAGCCCAACTCCTGGCCGCCGACGGCGTAGAGCGGGCGGAACACCACCACCTTGCGTTGGCTGCGCCGCTCCAGGACGGCCTCCAGGCCGGCACACAGTGCAAGAGCGGACTTCCCGGTACCGGCCTTGCCACCCAGTGACACGATGCCGACCGACTCGTCGAGCAATAGATCCAGAGCGACCCGCTGCTCGGCGGAACGCCCGCGCAGTCCGAACACCTCCCGGTCGCCGCGGACCACCTGGATCCGCTTCTCGGCATTCACCCGGCCAAGTGCATGCGAGCTGCCCCCCAGCAGTCGGACGCCGGTGTGGCAGGGCAGATTCCGGGCATCGGCCAGGTCGATCTCGCCGTCGGCGAACAGCGTGTCGATCTCCTCGCTGGCGACATCCAGTTCGGTCATGCCGGTCCAGCCGGAGGTGACAACGTCCTGGGCGTGGTACTCGTCGGCGGGTAGTCCGACCGCTCCCGCCTTGACCCGCAGCGGAATGTCCTTGCTGACCAACGTCACTCGCTTGCCCTCAGCAGCGAGGTTGGCCGCACACGCCAGGATCCGGGCATCGTTGGTGCCGGTGCGGAAGCCGCTGGGCAGCACCGCGGGATCGGTGTGATTGAGCTCGACGTGCAGAGTACCGCCTTGTGTCCCAACGGGAATGGGACAGTCCAGCCGGCCGTGTTCGAGGCGCAGATCGTCGAAGAGCCGCAGTGCCTGCCGGGCGAACCAGCCCAGTTCGTGGTGGTGGCGCTTGGCCTCCAACTCACTGATCACCACCAGCGGGACGACGACCTCATGCTCGGCGAACCGCGTACAGGCCCAGGGATCGGACAGTAAGACTGAGGTGTCAAGCACGTACGTCCGGATGGGCGAGTGCGGATCGGTCACGGGCGCTCCCTCGGCTCGTGGCCGCGAACCGGAGGCTCGCTGGCCATCAAAGGCGACGCTACCCGTCTGGATAGCAGCGCACCATGCAGGCGCGCCGGGTGTGTCAGGCGGCGATGCGCTTCTTCAGCAGCGGCTCGTCGGCCAGGCCCCATCCGGTGATGGCGTCGAGCAGGACCGCGGCCGCGGCGCCCTCGTCGAAGACGCCGGTGTCGGCGACGCTGCGCAGTTTGGTCTCCCGGTACTCAAGGATGTCGCCGCCGACAACAGGAACGGCGATCGAGCGCCGCGCGATCGCGGCGATGGTCGAGTCGCGGTGGTGCTCCACGCAGTGCATGACCAGATTGTCGAAGAACTCCGCGTGCCGCTCCTCGTCGGCGGCGATCCGCCCGACCAGACTCTTGAGCACCGGTTCCTCGATCTTGGCTTCGAGGTTGCGGGTGTAGACGGCGTGCGCGCGCTCGTAGAGCGCCATGAAGACCAGTGTCTCGATCTGGGTGTAGTTGCTGGCCCGGTAGCCGCGCATGACGTGGTTGACGCGGACCTGTTCGTCGGCAACCGGGTCGAAGTTGCGGGTCACCAGCAGGTACTCACGCAGCGCGATGGCATGCAGGTTCTCTTCGGCGGTCCAGCGGCCGATCCAGCGGCCCCACCTGTCTTCGAGGATGAAGTGCTCGACGAGTTCACGGTGGTAGCCGGCGAGGTTGTCCTTGGTGATGAGCAGGACTTCCACCGCGTCGACGATGGCGGTGGGGAGGGTGACCTGGGAGGGGTCCCAGTCCTGGCCGCCGAGGAAGGCGAAGTTGCGGCCCTCATCGAACGGGACGTAGTCGTGGGCGTACCACTCGTCAGCGGTCTGCAGGTAGCGGGCCAGATTGTCGGCGACAACCGGCTCAAGCTCCTGGGTCAACGCAGTCGCGACAGGTTTCTGTGCCATGCGGTAACTGTAACCGAAGTTAACGGGTGTTCAGAAATCTGGCGCGCGCTCGGCGTAACTGGACTTACGGCGTCGTCAATTTTGTCAAACCCCCCCTCGTGCGCGTCGAGATCATGTTGGATTCCGGAATACCAACAGCACACAAGCCGCAGGCGGCTACCGGAGAAGAGGTCGTGGTGTTAGACAAGATCGAGGACGCGCTGAAAAAGGCCGGGATGACCCGGGAGTGGGACAAGTACCCCACCCAGGCTCTGCAGATGGCGAAGTTGTATTTCGACCGCGAGTCGCTGCGGGCACGGAACCTGTTCGACACCCCCGGCGAGCCTGCGCATGATTTTCCCGCCGAGCCGCCGCCAGAGGCGCTGCGGGCCCGGATGCCCGACGGCAGCTGGAACGATCTTTCCGATCCCGCGATGGGGATGGCGGGGTCGCGCTTCGCCCGGAACTTCCCGCTCGACTTCGTCGAGGCCGAGACGCCGCCCCGGCTGTTCACGCCGAGCCCGCGCGTGGTGGCCGAACAGCTGCTCAAGCGCGACGTTTTCAAGCCGGCCACGACGCTGAACACGCTGGCGGCCGCGTGGATCCAGTTCGAGAATCACAACTGGTTCTTCCACGGCCGCGGCGAGCCCGACGATGTCATCGAGGTCCCGTTGGCCGCCGATGACCCGTGGCCCGAGCACCCGATGACGATCCGCCGCACCCCGGAGCTGGCGCGGCCGGCGGGTATGCGCTGCCCGGTGTTCCGTAACGAGGAGACGCACTGGTGGGACGCCTCCCAGGTGTACGGCAGTGGCTATGACAAGCAGGCGGCACTGCGTACCTTCGAGGACGGCAAGCTGAAGATCGGCTCAGACCGGCGCCTGCTGGAGAACAGCGAATACGCGGGCATCGATCACACCGGCATGTTCCAGAATTACTGGACGGGTGTTTCGCTGCTGCACACGTTGTTCACGTTGGAGCACAACGCATTATGCGATGCGCTGAAGAAGGCCTACCCCGATCTCGGCGATCAGCGGCTATTCGAACTCGGCTGGCTCGCCATCTCGGCATTGATCGCCAAGATTCACCTCGTCGAGTGGACGCCCGGGATCCTGTCCCACCCGGCGACCGCATGGGGACTGGTCAACACCTGGTGGGGCCTCACCGGTGAGGAGGCCTACCAGCGCTTCGGAAACGCCCGGCCGGTGAACAGTGACTTCATCAGCGGCCAGGCGGGCGGCAAGCACGACCACTTCGGCGTTCCATTCCAGTTCACCGAGGAGTTCGTCTCGGTCTACCGCATGCACGCGCTGATCCCCGACGAGTGGAAGTTCTACTCGCTGAAAACCGGTGAGAAGATCAAGGAAGCCGAATTCACCGAAATTCAGGGCAAATACACGCGCGGGTTCATGGACGAGTTCTCGATGACGGACCTGTTCTACTCCTTCGGGGTCCAGCATCCGGGAGCGATCTGCCTCAAGAACTATCCGCGCACGCTGATGCACTTCGAGCGGATCGATGGTGAACTCAGCGACCTGGCGACTTTGGACGTGGTCCGCGATCGCGAGCGGGGCGTGCCCCGCTACACCAAGTTCCGGAAGGGATTGCGGATGCCGGTGCCCAAGACCTTCGACGACATCACCTCGAACAAACAGTGGGCGCGTCAGATGCAGGAGGTCTACGACAACAAGATCGACGACGTCGATCCGATCGTCGGGATGTACGCCGAGGACCTCATCCCCGGACAGGGATTCTCCGACACCGCGACCCGGATCTTCCTCCTGATGGCGGCGCGGCGGGTCAACAGCGACCGCTTCCTGACCACCGATATGCGGCCCGAGGTCTACACCCAGGTCGGCTACGACTGGGTCCAGTCGACCTCGATGACGGACATCCTGCTCCGGCACTACCCGGAACTGGCCCCCGCGCTCTCCGGCGTCGCGAACCCGTTCGGGCCGTGGAAGACAGTCGGCTGAGTTACAGGGCCAGTCCTGGGTAGAGCGGGTTGGCGTCGAGCAGCTCAGCGGAAGCCGAGCGCACCCAGTCCGCGGTTTGGTCGACCAGGGTGTACTTGGCCTTTGACGGTCCGTTGGGGCCCGAATCGGGGGTGGTGTTGGACAGCACCTCCACCACCAGTTCGGCGACCCGGTCGAACTCGGCGGGCCCGAAGCCGCGGGTGGTGAGCGCCGGGGTGCCGAACCGGATACCGCTGGTGTACCAGGCGCCGTTGGGGTCGGCGGGGATGGAGTTGCGGTTGGTGACGATGCCGGCGTCCAGCAGCGCCGACTCGGCCTGCCGACCGGTCAATCCGAAGGACTGCACGTCGAGCAGCACGATGTGGTTGTCGGTGCCGCCGGTGACCAGGTGCGCCCCGCGCCGCATCAAACCGTCGGCGAAGGCCTGGGCGTTGTCGGCCACCCGCTGGGCATAGGCCCGGAACGAGGGCTGGCGCGCCTCGGCGAACGCCACCGCCTTGGCGGCCATCACATGCGACATCGGGCCGCCGAGCACCATCGGGCAACCCTTGTCCACCGCATCGGAGTACTCCGCGGTGGCCAGCACCAGTCCACCGCGCGGCCCGCGCAGCGACTTGTGGGTGGTGGTGGTGACAACGTGGGCGTGCGGCACCGGGTCTTCGTCACCGGTGAACACCTTCCCGGCGACCAGTCCGGAGAAGTGCGCCATGTCGACCATGAAGGTGGCGCCCACGTCATCGGCGATCTCGCGCATCTTGGCGAAGTTCACCCGGCGCGGGTAGGCGGAATAGCCGGCCACCAGGATCAGCGGCTTAAATTCGCGGGCCGCGGCGGCGATGGCGTCGTAGTCCAGCAGGCCGGTCTGCGGATTGGTGCCATAGCTGCGCTGCTGGAACATCTTGCCCGAGATGTTGGGCCGGAAGCCGTGGGTGAGGTGGCCGCCGGCGTCCAGCGACATGCCCATCAGACGCTGACTGCCGAGCTTGCCGCGCAACCGTTCCCACTCCGCTTCGGAGAGGTCGTTGACGTTCTTCACACCGAGCTCGGCCAACGCGGGCGCCTCGACGCGGGTGGCCAGGATCGCCCAGAACGCCACCAGGTTGGCGTCGATGCCCGAGTGCGGCTGCACGTAGGCGTACTGGGCGCCGAACAGTTCGCGGGCGTGCTCGGCGGCGATCGCCTCAATGTTGTCGACGTTCTGGCAGCCGGCGTAAAAGCGGTGCCCGACGGTGCCCTCGGCGTACTTGTCCGACAGCCAGGTTCCCATGGTCAGCAGAACCGCCGGGGAGGCGTAGTTCTCGCTGGCGATCAGTTTCAGCGAGTTGCGCTGGTCGTCGAGTTCTTTAGCCGTGGCCGCGGCGATCCGCGGCTCCACCGATCCGATGACCGTCAGCGCCGCCCGGTAGGCCTGGCTGGCGGTCGCGGCGTAATCGGCGCCCGGTGCGGTCGCGGCAGACAAGATGGCGTCGGTCGTCATGGGGCAAAGCGTAGTCCCTGTGCGGCTTACAGCGACGACTCGCTGCGCAGCGCCGAGGGGATCAGCGGTTCATCGAGCAGTCGGCCGAACCGCTCGGTGAGGCCGATACCGGCCGGCCGGTCGTCCAACCAGCCCCGCAACAGCCGATAGCCTTCCACGTAGGTGCTGGTGTAGGCCCGCCACAGCGGCGAGCACAGGAACTTCAGCATCTGCCGGGCGCGGGTGTCGTCCACCAGCAGCCAGCGCTGCAGATACGCCACCACGTCGTCGACGTCGCGGTGCTCGTCGTGCAGCATGATCGCCGCATCCTGGCGCACCCGGGCCAGACCCGCCCGCGCCTCGGCCAGTGCCTCGGCGCGCTCCCCGTCGAAACGCAGGCCGAGGTCGGCGTAGATCTCCTGCGCCCAGCGCCCCCAACCCGGGCCCACCGCGGCATGCAGCGCCAGGTCCGCGAGCCCCTCAGCCATCAGGCACTGCGGGGTGTTCACCAGGAAGATGGTGTGTTCCTGCTGCCCCAGTCCGCTGACCAGCCCGGCTTCTTTGCGGCAGTGTTCGGTGTGGTGGCCGGGGTAGGACTCGTGGGCGATCAGCGACGGCAGGGTGGACATCTGCTGTTTGAGGTCGGCGTTGACCGCCACCCGGGAGCGGTAGTCCCCCTCGTAGTAGTTGAAACCCGACCACGGTTTGTCGGTGACCACCTCGTAGACGACGGTCTCGGAGTCCGGCAGCGGGAAGGTTGCCCGGACGATGTCACGCAGTGCACTGGAGAACGCGTCGACGGCCTCGCCGAGCCGGTCCGGCGGCAGTTCATCGGCCCGCCGGTCGGTGGCCATCCGGTCAGCGAGCGAGCCGGTGCCGCCGAGGACCTCGTCGATGCGGGCGTGCGCGGCGCGGTAGTGCTCCGGGTCCCCCGGGGAGATCTCGACGTCGAAGTAGGCGCGGACTTCGTCGACGAACCCGACGTCCTGGCCGGCGAACTTACCTGCCGCGCATTCCAGCGCCCGCAGGTGCGCGGCGAGGAAGTCGGCCCGCTGTTGGGTGAAGACGGGGGTGCGGGGCACGCCGAGCAGTTCGGACAGCAGCCGACGGGCCTGCGCGGCGAGCGCGGCCGGGTCGGGGGTCGGCTCGTCGGCCACCTGACGGCGCAGCCGTTGGTCACCGGTGAAAGAATCGACGTAGCCTTCCTCGATGCGGTCGAACCGCAAGCCGAGCAACAGGTACTCGCGAATGAGGTGGTCTGGATCCATGCCGATATCCATGCCCATCACGCTAACTGCAAGACTTGTGCCATGGCTCGGCTGAACGAACCCAGCCCCTATGTGGAGTTCGACCGGAGCGACTGGCGCGGTTTGCGCATGTCGACCCCGCTCAAGCTCACCGAGGAGGAACTGGTTGGCCTGCGGGGCCTGGGCGAACAGGTCGACCTGCTCGAGGTCGAGGAGGTGTATCTGCCGCTGGCCCGGCTGATTCACCTTCAGGTCGCCGCACGCCAAGGCCTCTTTGCCGCCACCGACGAATTCCTCGGCGAACCCCGGCAGAACCCCGACCGGCCGGTGCCGTTCATTCTCGGCGTCGCCGGCAGTGTGGCGGTTGGCAAGTCGACCACCGCCCGCGTGCTGCAGGCACTGTTGTCCCGGTGGGACGACCATCCCCGGGTTGATCTGGTCACCACCGACGGGTTCCTGTATCCGAATGCGGAGCTGACCCGCAGAAATCTGATGCACCGCAAGGGTTTTCCGGAGAGCTACGATCGACGTGGCCTGATGCGTTTCGTGACCTCGGTCAAGTCCGGTTCAGACCAGGTGTGCGCGCCGGTCTACTCGCATCTGATCTATGACATCGTCCCCGGCGAGAAGCACGTCGTCACCCACCCGGACATCCTGATTGTGGAGGGCCTCAACGTCTTACAAACCGGACCCCGACTGATGGTTTCGGACCTGTTCGACTTCTCGGTGTACGTCGACGCCCGAATCGAAGATATCGAGCAGTGGTACATCGAGCGATTCCTGGCGATGCGGGCCGGCGCCTTCGCCGATCCGGCATCGCACTTCCACCACTACTCCGGCCTGACCGATGATCAGGCTATCGTTGCGGCGCGCGATATCTGGCGAACTATTAACCGGCCCAACCTGATCGAGAACATCCTGCCCACCCGGCCGCGGGCAACCGCAGTATTGCGCAAGGATGCCAATCACTCGATCAACCGGCTTCGGCTCCGCAAAATCTGACGGTTCCCCGCGAGGGGGAAGGAGTCAGCCTCCGAACCGCCGGTGCCGGCGGCTGTAGTCACGCAGCGCCCGCAGGAAATCCACGCGACGGAAATCCGGCCAGTGCGCCTCGGTGTACCACATCTCCGAATAGGCGCTCTGCCACAACAGAAAGCCGGACAGTCGCTGTTCACCTGAGGTGCGGATCACCAAGTCGGGATCGGGCTGGCCGGAGGTGTAGAGATTCTCCGAGATGCCCTCGATGGTGACGGCCTCGATCATCTGCTCCGGGGTAGCACCGTTGGCCACCCGCTTGCCCAGGAGTTGACGCACCGCGTCGACGATCTCCTGGCGCCCACCGTAACCAACGGCCACGTTGACGTGGAAGGAACCCCTCGGCGCGTGCAGGGTGGCGTTGTCCACCGCGTCGCGGACCCGTCGCGCCGGCTGCTCGCCCAGCAGTTCCAGATCCCCAACCGTCCGAACGCTCCACCGGTTCGCCGGGGCGCAGATCTCCTCCACCACATCGGTGATGATCTCGATCAACGCCGCAAGTTCGTCGGGGTCACGCTGAAGGTTCTCGGTGGACAGCAGATAGACCGTGGCCATCTCGATGCCCTCGCGCGCGCACCAGCGCAGCATCTCGGCGATCTTGGCCGCACCCATCCGGTACCCGTAGCTCACGTCACAGTAACCAGCGTCACGCGCCCACCGCCGATTACCGTCGCAGAGCACGGCGATATGGCGCGGAAGTGCAGATTTGGAGTTCGAAAGCTCCTGCCGCAGCCGCGCCTCGTAGAGCCGATAGGCCGGCCCCTTGAGCAGCGGGGGAATGATCTCCACGACCAGCAAGACTACTGTGGCCATGGGCAGAAAGAGCACGCTCTGGCGCGTCCGGCAGGGAGGCGGAAATGACCACAGACGCCGACGTCACCGAACCACGGCCGACCGGTCCCGCGGACGGAGCGGCGGAGGACTTCCCGGAAGCCGTCGTCGACAGTGTCAGCCGATTCCTGCACAAACCGCGAGCCCGGGGATGGATCCACGTCTACGCGGCAATCGTCGCCGCGGTCGCGGGCGCGACGCTGGTGTCGGTGTCCTGGTCGCTACAGGGCACCAGGGCCGGGCTTGCCACTCTGCTGTACACCTTGACCAGCGTGGCGATGTTCGCCGTCAGCGGCGCCTACCATCGGGTGCGCTGGGTCTCGCCGACCGCGCACACGTGGATGAAGCGTCTCGACCACTCGATGATCTTCATGTTCATCGCCGGCAGTTACACCCCATTCGCCCTCCTGGCGCTCCCCGAAAGGGATGGCTGGACACTGTTCTGGATCGTCTGGGGCGGTGCACTGGCGGGGGTTCTGCTCAAGATGTTCTGGCCGACGGCACCGCGCTGGGTCGGGGTGCCGCTGTATCTCCTGCTCGGTTGGGTGGCGGTGTGGTTCGTCGGCCCGATCATGCACGGCGCCGGGGTCGCCGCGCTGGTGCTGCTCATCGTCGGCGGCGTGCTCTACAGCATCGGCGGCGTGCTGTACGCACTGAAGTGGCCCAACCCGTGGCCGGAGACCTTCGGTCACCACGAGTTCTTCCATGCCTGCACCGCGGTGGCGGCGATCTGCCACTACATCGCCATGTGGTTCGCGGTGTTCTGGTGAGTGCCCCCGCGCCGGTCGTCGCGCTGGGGTAACACCCGGCGCCGGGTGTCGCGTTGGGGTAGCGCTCGGCGGCGGGATTTACACCTGGCTGATGTGGGCCGGGGACCAGTAGGCCTTCATCGCGGTGATCTTGCCGCCGTTGTTGAAGACCATCACGTCGATGGGCTCGATGCGCATGCCGCCACCCTCCGGCCCCACCGTGATCGCGAACAGAAACGCCGCCTCATGACCGGCGACCCTCAGCGTGATGAGTTCGGTTCGACGCGGCAGACTTTCGATGTTCTTGTAGAAGCCGCGGATCGCGTGCCGGCCGATGTGTACCTCGCCGCCGACCGGGTCCTCCACGGTGGCGTCGTCGGCGAACAGTTCGACGATCTGGTCGGCGGTGCCGCCACCGACCAGCTCCAGGTACCGGTGGACGACGGACTGGATGTGCTCGGCCCCGAGGGGTCCAGTGTCGGACATGGCGCCGACGCTACACCGGCACTCCGAGCGCTTCGGCGAGTTCTGCTTCGCTGGTGACCGGCAGGTCACACACCCGTCCGCGGCAGACGTAGGCCGCATCGGCCCCGCGAACCCGATCGCGCCCGTCGAGCAGTGGCATGGAGTCCACCGGCCCGCCGACCACGACGGTGCCGCCCGGTGCCAGTCGCCGCGCGGCGGCCAGAAGATCCGACCCCAAATCGCCGGTGGCGACCGCCACCTGCAGCGGACCGCGGACGGCCGCCTCGGCGACGGCCAGCCAGTGCCCCGCCGATCGCGGAGCCCGGGCCAGCAGTGCGGAGTGGGCCAGCAGCGTGGTGGCCGCGGACTCGCCGTAGCGTCCGGCGCGATCGGCGTCGACCATATGCGCCGCGGTCAGCAGCGCCTCGGCAATGGACGATGCTCCCGACGGGGTCGCCCCGTCCACCGGGTCCGCAGGACGGACCATCAGTTGTTCGGCGTCATCAGCGGTGTCGAACCAGCGACCGGGCCGATCCGGATCGGCGAAGTGGCGCAGCGCCAGGTCGAGCAACCCCGTGGCGTGCTGCACCCAACGCTGATCGCCGGTGAGCTGGTAAAGCGACAGCAATCCGGTGGACAGCATCGCGTAATCCTCAAGGACGGCCGCGCTCTCCCCCACCCGGCCGCCGAGGCTGGCCCGTCGCAGCCGACCGTCCACCAGATGCAGCGCGATGATGCCCTCGGCGCACCGCACCGCGGCGTTGAGCAAGCTGAAATCCTCCAGTGCCACAGCAGCTTCGGCCAAGGCGGTGATCGCCAATCCGTTCCATGCGGTGACGATTTTGTCGTCCCGGCCGGGTTGCGGCCGGCCCCGCCGTGCATCCAGCAGCGCGGCCCGTATCCGCCCGAACCGCTCGGCATCCCCAGGCAGCGGGTCGTATTCGGCAGGCAACTGCAGCACCGAGGCGCCGTGCTCGAAGGTGCCGTGCTCGGTGACACCGAAAACCTTTGCCGCCCAGGCCCCGTCGTCATCGCCGAGAACCGCGCGCAACTCAGCCGGCGTCCACACGTACGTCGACCCCTCCACGCCCGCGGCATCGGCGTCCAGTGACGAGGTGAACATTGCATCATCGGCGAGGTCGTCGATCAGGAAGGCGGCGGTCTCGGCGGCCACCCGCCCGGCAAGCGGGTCCCCGGTGCGCCGGAACCAGTGCGCGTACACCCGCAGCAGCAGCGCGTTGTCGTAGAGCATCTTCTCGAAGTGCGGAACCACCCAGTCGGCATCGACGCTGTAGCGGGCGAAGCCCCCGGCAAGCTGGTCGTAGATCCCGCCGCGGGCCATCGCCGCACAGGTCCGCCGGACGGTGCCCAGCGGCACCGGGGAGCCGGTGCGTTCGTGGCTGCGCAGCAGCGCCTCCAACAGGGCCGACGGGGGAAATTTGGGTGCGCCGCCGAAGCCGCCGCGGGTGGTGTCCTCCTCGCGGAGCACCGCGGCGACGGCGTGGTCGCACAGTTCGGCGGTCACCTCGGGGCCTCCGCCAGGAAGCCCGGAGGCCATCCGCCGCAGCTCGCCGGCGATGTGGTCGCTGGCCTGTTCGACGTCGTCGCGTTGTTCGCGCCAGGTGTGGCCGACTGCGGCCAGCAACTGCAGGAACTGCGGCTTGGGGAAGTACGTGCCGCAGAAGAACGGCCGCCCGTCGGGGGTCAGGAAGCAGGTCATCGGCCAACCGCCGTGGCCGGTCATGGCGACGGTGGCGTTCATGTAAATGGCATCGAGATCGGGGCGCTCCTCGCGGTCGACCTTGATGCAAACGAATTGGTTCATCGCGGCGGCGACGATGTCGTCCTCGAAGGACTCATGGGCCATCACATGGCACCAGTGGCAGGCGGCGTAGCCCACCGACAGCAGGATCGGCACATCGCGGCGGGCGGCTTCGGCCAGCGCCTCGGGGCTCCACTGTTTCCAGTGCACCGGATTGTCGGCGTGCTGGCGCAGGTAGGGGCTGGTCGCGCCGGAGAGTTCGTTACCCGCTGGACTCACGCGGCGGCTCCCTGGGATCTGCTCCCCGCGGCGCTTCGCTCCTGCCCGCTACCGCGTCGCCGTCCGAGAACACCGCATCCTCGGCACCCGCCTCCCCGGCCTCGCCGAAGCTCGTCGGCACCCGCCTGAGATGCCGATTCATCGACCACACCAACGTGAAGACGCCGATGAGCAGGAGTACGACCACCAGCAGCCCGACCGGACTGGCCTTGCCGAAATCCGGTCCGGTGTTGGCCGGACCCTCGGCCAGCAGCGTGATCAGCACGTTGTGCATTGGCGCAGCGCTCACTCGTATCGCTCGATTCCGGTGAAAAGGTCGTCTTCCGGCAGCACGGCGGGTACCCGCGAGCGGGCCAACTCGAACTCCTCGGTGGGCCAAAGCCGTTGTTGCCACTCTAACGGCGTGGCGAAGAAGAACCCACCGGGATCGATCTGGGTGGCGTGGGCCTTGAGCGCATCATCACGCTGGGCGAAGTACGGTGCGCAGTGCACCCGGGTGGTGACCCGCTTGGCGAACACATCCTCGTCGGGGTCCCAGCTCTCCAGCCACCGGGCGAACGGACCCTCCTGACCGTTCTTGGCGAACTCGTCCTGCAGCAGTTGCATGCGCTTACGCAGGAATCCGTGGATGTAGTACAGCTTGCTGACCGACCACGGTGGGCCGGCCTCGGGGTGCAGCCGTGGATCAGCAGCCGCTTCGAAGGCGGCCACTGAAACCTGGTGGCAACGAATGTGATCCGGATGCGGATAGCCACCGTTCTCGTCGTATGTGGTCATGACGTGCGGCCGGAATTCCCGGATCAGACGCACCAGTCGGGCCACCGGCTCAGCCAACGGCACCAGGGCGAAACACCCCTCCGGCAACGGTGGTGGCGGGTCTCCCTCCGGTAGCCCCGAATCGACGTACCCGAGCCACTGGTGTTCAACGCCGAGGATCTCAGCGGCCTTGGCCATCTCGTCGCGACGGATGTCGGCGATCCGGCCATGCACATCGGGAAGATCCATGGCCGGGTTGAGAATGTCACCGCGCTCCCCACCGGTCAGGGTGACCACCACCACGCGGTCGCCTTCGTCGGCGTACCGCGCCAGGGTGGCCGCGCCCTTACTGGACTCGTCGTCCGGGTGGGCGTGAACCGCCATCAAACGCCGTTCGGTCACGTGTCCCATAGTCCCATCCGTGGTGGGGGTGCCCGCAACAGAGTCTGGCGGCGAAGGGCACACTGCTCCCATGAGCCAGACGTCGGCCCGACGGACCCCCCCGTCGTCGCGGTACGGGCGGGCCCCGATAGCTGCAGCGACCCGGCGCCGCATCGTGATCGCCCTGGGCGCTCTGACGGTACTGCTCGGATTGGGCCTAGCCATCGGCGCCTACCAGCGCTTTGAACGAGCCCCCGTAGAGGGTGAAATGGCCGCCTACGACGTGCTCGACGAGCAGACCACGTCCGTCACAATCAGCGTGACGCGAAGGGATCCGGCGGTGCCGGTGGTGTGCATCGTGCGGGCCCGTTCCCGCGACGGGGCCGAGATTGGCCGGCGCGAGATCCTGGTGGGCCCCTCCACCGAGCGAACGGTACAGGTCACCAGCACCGTCAAAACCTACAAAAGGCCCTACGTCGGGGACATTTACGGATGCGGAACCGTTGTGCCCCCGTACCTGAGGGCACCCTAAGCTGCGGGAAGCCGGCCAGGCCGAAACCCGGCGGTCGGCACCCCCGCCGGTGCTACACTTGCCCGGTACACGGTTCCTATCGGGAGCCGTGTATTGCTTCATTAGCGGGGTGTTTCGCTGCTCGGGGAGCGGCAGTGCACGCGGTATCCACCGCACCTCCCAGCAGCGATGACACACCGCACCCGGGAATGACGCGGAAGACACGATCGAGGAGCGCGACGAGATGGCCGACAACCAGGTGGTCTGGCTGACGCAGGAGTCCTATGACCGACTCAAGGCTGAACTGGATCAGTTGATCGCGAACCGCCCGATCATCGCCGCCGAGATCAATGACCGGCGCGAGGAGGGCGATCTTCGGGAGAACGGCGGCTACCACGCCGCCCGCGAGCAGCAGGGTCAGGAAGAGGCCCGGATCCGCCAGTTGCAGGAGTTGCTGAACACCGCCAAGGTCGGCGAGGCGCCCAAACAGTCCGGTGTCGCACTGCCCGGATCGGTGGTGAAGGTGTACTACGACGGTGACGAGTCCGATACCGAGACATTCCTGATCGCCACCCGCCAGGAGATCGTCAACGACGGCAAGCTCGAGGTCTACTCGCCCAACTCTCCGTTGGGTTCGGCCCTGCTCAACGCCAAGGTCGGCGAGACCCGCACCTACACCGTCCCCAGTGGCAATACCGTGAAGGTCACCCTGGTCAGCGCTGAGCCTTACCACTCGTAGCCCGCCGCGGCAGCGTTACAGTCTGGGCTCATGGCGCGCATCGCCGAAGACCTGTTGTTGCTGCTGCTGGACAATCCAGAGGCACAGCCCAGAGTGGAGCGTTCCCGGCTGGGCCGGATTCTGGCTGCAGCCCTCATCCTTGATCTGGCGTATGAGTGCCGGGTGCGCCCGGCCCAGCAGGAGGATCCGGTACCGCCTGGACGTTTGATCGCACTGGCCGGGCCCGTTCCGCTCGATCCTTCGTTACGCCCAGCGCTGGCGCTGCTGCAGCAGCAGCCGTTGACCGCCGAGTCGGCGATCGCCGCGCTGCACAGGCACACCGAGGATGACGTCCTCGACCAGCTGCTGCGTACCGGCCAGATCCACCAAGTCGCGTTGACCCAACATCGTTTGCGGCGCAACCACTATCGCTGGCCAGTCAAAAACCGGGCCAGGGTTGCCGTCGCCCGCTCCGAGGTTCTGGGTGCGATCTTCGAGAATCGTCGCCCCGCGCCGGTCGTCGCCGCGGTGATCAGCCTGTTGCACGCGGTCGGCGGGATGGGCGCCATTCTGGATCTCAACGACGCCGGAGTCCGTGCTGTTGCCCTGCGCGCCAATGACATTGCCAACGGGGACTGGGTGGACGGCTCTGATACCGCTCAGGTCAATCTCGAACTGACCGCCGCAGAGGTGTTACCTGCGCTCGGCTGAGACGGTCAGCCGCGCAACGACCGACCGTGGGAATCCTTCACCGACCCGGTGAAGATCAGCATCGCGTCGAGCAGACCCCAGACTGCGGCGCCGAGCAGGAACGGCAGCCCCGAGAAACCGAGAATCGTGGTGAGGATGCCGAAGATGCCGACGCACAGTTGGAGTATCCCGATAACGGTCGAGCCGAGGTAGAACCGACCCGCCCCGAAGCAGCCGAAGAAAAGTTGGAGAACTCCGGCCACCACACCGGATTTGTCGGACATCGCCTCTTGCGGTCGGCCGGGAAACGGCGGTGTCGACATTTGGCCAGAGTAGCCCGCCGGCCAACGCATCAACCCAAAGCCTGCTGCAGGTCGGCGAGCAGGTCCGCCGGGTCCTCGATCCCCACCGACAGCCGCACCAGGTCTTCGGGAACCTCCAGTTGCGAACCGGCGGTCGATGCGTGTGTCATCGCACCGGGGTGTTCAATGAGCGACTCCACGCCACCGAGAGACTCGGCGAGGATGAAAATCTCTGTCCGCGAACAGAAATCTCGCGCAGCTTGCATACCGCCCTTCATCCGCACTGACACCATGCCCCCGAATCCGTGCATCTGGCGGGCCGCCACCGCGTGGCCCGGATGGTCGGGCAACCCGGGGTAAAGCACACTGCTGATCGCCGGATGGCCGGCGAGGAACGCGGCCACCAGGGCTGCGTTGTCGCTGTGCCGGTGCATCCGCAGCTCCAGTGTCTTCAGGCCGCGCATGGTCAGGTAGGCGTCGAAGGGCCCCGGTACCGCACCGGCGCCGTTCTGCAGGAAGCCGAAGGCGGCATCGAGTTCCTCGCTGTTGGTCACCAGTGCGCCACCGACCACGTCGGAGTGTCCGCCGATGTACTTCGTCGTCGAATGCAACACGATGTCCGCCCCCAGGTTCAGCGGTTGCTGCAGCGCCGGTGAGGCAAATGTGTTGTCCACCAGCACCGTCAGACCACTGGCATGTCCGATCTCGGCGATCGCGGTGATGTCGGCGATGGACAGCAGCGGATTCGTCGGCGTCTCAACCCAGATCATCCTGGTTTGATCGGTGATCGCCGACCGCACCGCGTCGAGGTCGGCGAGGTGCACAGCAGTGTGCTCGACGCCCCACTGCCGGAACACCTTGTCGATCAGCCGGAACGTCCCGCCGTAGGCGTCGTCGGGGATGACGATGTGGTCGCCGGGTCGCAGCACCGCGCGTAGGGCACAGTCGGTGGCCGCCATCCCGGAACTGAACGCCCTGCTGAAGCGACCGTCCTCGACGGCGGCCAGCACGGTCTCCAGCGCCGCCCGCGTCGGGTTGCCGGTACGGGCGTACTCGAAGCCGCCGCGCAGGCCACCCACCCCGTCCTGTGCGAAGGTGCTGCTCGCGTAGATGGGGGCGTTGACCGCCCCGGTCGCAGGATCCGGGCGGAATCCGGCGTGTATGGCCGTCGTGGCGAAACCGTGCCGGCGGTGGGTGTCAGTCATCGCCGTCGAGCCTAGTGGCAGGCCGGCGCTGACGGGTCAGGCGGTCGCGGGCGCCACCGCCCCGCCGCTGAGTTTGCGGTAGGCGTAGACCACCAGCAGCAACGCGATCGGCGCAGTCGCGAGTAGACCGACGCCGCACAGTAGAGCGCCGACCACCAGCAGCGACTGGCTGACCAGCCACACCAACAGCGACTCACCGAAGCGGGCACGGACGATGCCGATGCTGGTGCGGATGCCGTCGAGCGCCGAGAGCCCTCGGTCGACGATCGCGACGGTGGTGAATGCGGTGAACAGCGACACCGCGACACCGATCACAGCGGCGATCAGGGATCCGACGTAGGGAACCAATTGCAACGGGAAGGTGACCAGCGAGGACACGATGCCGACGATCAAGGCCGCAAGGAGCACAGCGCCGACCCTGCGGGGGGCGAAGAACGAACCAAGAGTGACCGGTCGGCCGTCGGCGATGTCCAGCAGGCCGCCGTAGTAGGCCGACGCGATCGCTCCAGCGAGAACGAAGAACACGATCCAGCCGATCATGGCGATCACGGTTCCGGCACCCGAACTCCCCGGGGTGACGAATTCCGTTAGGCCATCAGCTGATTCGTAGACATCGAAGGTCTCCGGCGCGACAGCGCTGATCAGCGCGAAGAACACGCCCGCCACCACGAAGAAGATGAGCCCGAAGATCAGCGTGGCCAGCAGCAGGGGGACGGCGTTCTTGGTGAACTTGTTCCACGCCCAGCTCAATCCTTCGCCGATGCTGAAGGCGGGCTTACCGAAACCCGGCGGGGGCGGGTAGTAACCGCCCTCGGCCGGAGGCGGGGGTGGATAGGCCCCCGGTGGGGGCGGGTAGCCGCCGGGCGGGGGGTAGGCACCCGGGGGCGGGTAGGCACCCGGGGGCGGGTAGGCACCCGGGGGTGGGTAGGAACCGGGGGGCGGGTAGGAACCGGGGGGCGGGTAGGCACCCTGTCCCGGCGGCGGATAGCCCCATCCGGGCGGTGGAGCGCCGAAACCTTCCTGCGGCGGCTGAGGGGCGGCACCACCGGGGTACTGCGGGGGCGGATAGCCTCCGGGCTGCGGGTACTCACCGGGATGGGGCGGCTGCGGCGGGGTGGTCATGGTCTCCAGTTCATCTCAGAAGCATCTTTCACAAGAGCCCCAACCCTATCGCGTCAACGTCGACGCGGCCCTTCGGAGAGGTAACCGAGCAGGTCATGGCGGGTAATCACGCCGACCGGTTTGCCGCCTTCAACCACCATCACCGCATCGGCGTCGCGAAGTACCTTCTCGGCCGCGCTCAACTGCTCCCCGGCGCCGATCAACGGAAGGGGTGGGCTCATGTGCTGGGCCACCGCGTCGGCCAGGTGGGCCCGTCCCTCGAACACCGCGGACAGCAATTCCCGTTCGGACACGCTGCCGGCCACCTCGCCGGCCATGACCGGCGGTTCGGCGCCGACCACGGGCATCTGCGAGACGCCGTATTCGCGCAGGATGCCGATCGCGTCGCGCACCGTCTCCGACGGATGGGTGTGCACCAGGTCCGGAAGCGCGCCCGACTTACCGCGGAGCACATCACCGACAGTGGGTTCGGGCAGCGACTCGTCCAGGGGCCGGCGCAGAAATCCGTATGACGACATCCAGGCGTCGTTGAAGATCTTCGACATGTAGCCCCGGCCGCCGTCGGGCAACAGCACGACGACCAGCGCATCGGGGCCGGCCTCCTCGGCGACCTGCAGAGCCGCCACCATCGCCATCCCGCATGAACCGCCGACCAGCAGGCCCTCCTCCCGGGCCAGGCGGCGGGTCATATCGAAGGAATCCGCGTCGGACACCGCGATGATCCGGTCCGGCACCGCCGGGTCGTAGGCGGACGGCCAGAAATCCTCACCGACGCCCTCCACCAGGTAGGGCCGGCCGGTTCCCCCGGAGTACACCGACCCCTCCGGGTCGGCGCCGATCACCTGAACACGTCCGCCGGACATCTCCTTGAGGTAGCGGCCGGCGCCGGTGATGGTTCCGCCGGTTCCCACCCCGGCGACGAAGTGCGTCACCGTGCCGTCGGTGTCGGCCCAGATCTCAGGCCCGGTGGTCTCGTAGTGGCTTGCCGGGCCGTTCGGGTTCGAGTACTGATCCGGCTTCCAGGCACCATCGATCTCCTCGACCAGTCGGTTGGAAACGCTGTAGTAGCTGTCCGGGTGGTCCGGCGGAACCGCGGTGGGGCAGACGACGACCTCCGCGCCGTAGGCACGCAGGACGTTCTGCTTGTCCTCGCTCACCTTGTCCGGGCAGACGAACACGCACTTGTAGCCCCGCTGCTGGGCCACCAGGGCTAGGCCCACACCAGTGTTGCCGGAGGTCGGCTCGACGATCGTGCCGCCGGGCTTGAGTTGCCCGCTGGCTTCGGCGGCCTCGATCATCTTCACCGCGATGCGGTCCTTGGCGCTGCCGCCGGGGTTGAGGTACTCGATCTTGGCGGCGACCCGACCGGCACCCTCGGGCACCACTGAATTCAGTTGCACCAGGGGTGTGTTGCCGATCAGCTCAGTGACGTGCTGGGCGATGCGCATATGTCCATGGTGTCAGACGCATCGGAGGCGCCCCGAAGGCTGAACGGCTCAGCCGGTGGCTTCGCGGATGTACTTGCCGATCTGACGCAGTGAGCGAGTAGCTTCCGGAACCAGCGGGGCGGCCATTTGGAAGTCATGGATCTGCCCCGGCCACACCCGAACCTCGGTGGGTACGCCTGCGGCGGCGAGGCGCCGGGCGGCCAACCGGGCGTCGTGCAGCAGCACCTCGGAGCCGGAGACGTGAATCAGTGTCTGCGGAAATCCGGGCTCGATATGGTCCAGCGGCTCGTAGACGTCCTCGGGTACTCCGTCGACGACATTCTTGGCCGCAGCGCGAGCCACCAGGGCGACCAGCGCGTCAAAAGCCTTGGGCGGGAACATCGCATCGGTGTGGACGTTCGGGTGCTTGAGCTTGGGGTCCTGTTCCAACTGCAGGAGCGGTGAGATGGCCACCATCGCGGCCGGGGTCTCGCCCTCGGCCTGCAGGCGCTGCGCCAGGGCCATGGCCAGGTAACCGCCGGCCGAATCGCCGGCGAGCACGATCTGATCGGGTTCATAGCCGCGCAGCCGCAGCCACTGATAACCGTCATAGCAGTCGTCGACAGCCATCCCGATGGTGTGCTTGGGAATCAACCGGTAGTCGACCACCAGCACCGGCGAGTCGGCGAACTTCGACAGCGCCACCGCGATCCTGCTGTGCGAGTTCACCCCGCAGGTGAGGAATCCTCCGCCATGCAGGTAGAGCACAACACGGCGGCGGCCGTCGGCGGGCAGCACGCCTGGCGCCCGCACCAATTGCGCCGAGGCATTGGACAGCCCGACGGTGGCGCGCACCGTGCCTGGCGAGGGAAGCAGGGCGCGGGCCACGAAGTCGACCATGCCGAACGGCCACGGCCAGTGCGGCACATGGCTGAGCACCGCCAGAGCCGGCCACATGGTCAGTCGGGTGCCCAGCGACACCAGTCGTGCCGGGACACTGGGCCCGTCCTCGACGACCTCGACGGGTGCGCGGTCGCTGACCGGATATCGCCGCGGCATGCGGCGGGTCACCGCTGGTGAAACCTTGCTCGGTGCGGTCATCGTCAACACTCCCTACGCCGTTGTAGCGATGTGCCGTTCGGGCCTTCGTCGGCCCCGGTGGACCTCAAGCTTGGCAGCTGTGGGCCAGAACACAACCAAAGATCGCGATTTTTCGCCGGATCTGATACCGGTCTGTAACCGGAAAGTACTCTTGAGCACTAGTTTTCCCCGGAATCGTCACCCTAAACTGATCCGCGTGGGCATATGGTTCGGCTCCGCGAGAACATTGGCCGTTGCCGGCGTTCTGGCCTCCACCGGCGGCGCGGTCGTCGGTGCCCGCAACTTGCTGACCGGTCAGGCCGAGCAGGCCCGCAGCGTCATTCCCAAGGCCTTCGGAGTCCCGCCCCGTGCCGACGGCGTCTACGCGCCGGGCGGCGGACCGGTGCTCCGCTGGGAGCGCGGCATCCAGGTTGGCCTGCACCTGATGGTCTTCGGGGACTCCACCGCCACCGGATACGGCTGCTGTTACGCCGAGGAGGTCCCCGGCGCGCTACTCGCCCGCGGGTTGGCCGAGACCTCCGGCCGACTGGTGCGGTTGTCCACCAAGGCAATCGTGGGTGCGACGTCCAAGGGCCTGGCCAGTCAGGTCGATGCCATGCTGGTCGCCGGGCCGCCGCCGGATGCGGCGGTGATCATGGTCGGCGCCAACGACGTCACCTCCCTCAACGGCATCGGGCCGTCGGCCCGCCGCCTCGGCTCCGCGGTGCGCCGTCTGCGGGCCGGTGGCACAGCGGTGGTGGTGGGTACCTGCCCGGACTTCGGGGTGATCACCGCCATTCCCCAGCCGCTGCGGTGGACCGCGCGCTCCCTGGGCTTGCGGCTGTCCCGGGCGCAGGCCGCCGAAACCCGCGCTGCCGGTGGCATTCCTGTGCCGTTCGCCAACCTGATGGCTCCGCACTTCATCACCGAAGCCGACCGGTTCTTCTCCGACGACCGCTATCACCCGTCAGCGGCGGGTTATGCGTTCGCCGCCAGGCAACTTCTGCCCCCGCTGTGTGAAGCCCTCGGCGAAGCCCCGCCGGACGCGCACTCCGGGCCGCTAACTCGGCCCGCCGCACCGCGACTGGCCCGGCTGGGCAGACTCCTCGGGCGAAGCACCACCGGGGTCCCGGCAGCTGTGGTCGCGCCCGCGGGCTAGGTTTCTGGGTAGTCCCCACCTCTCACCCAGGAGTGCGTCATGCCCGAAGCCGTCATCGTGTCCACCGCCCGCTCCCCGATCGGCCGCGCCGGTAAGGGCTCGCTGGTGTCCATGCGCCCTGACGACCTGGCAGCGCAGATGGTGCGCGCCGCGTTGGACAAGGTCCCGGCCTTAGACCCGCGCGAGATCGACGACCTCATGCTGGGCTGCGGGCAGCCCGGCGGGGAGGCCGGCTTCAACATCGCCCGCGTGGTTGCCGTCGAACTCGGCTACGACTTCCTGCCCGGCGTCACCGTCAACCGGTACTGCTCCTCGTCGCTGCAGACCACCCGGATGGCCTTCCACGCGATCAAGGCCGGTGAGGGTTCGGCCTTCATCTCCGCCGGCGTGGAGACCGTGTCCCGGTTCCCGATGGGCACCTCCGATGGCTGGCCGGACTCGCACAACCCGCTCTTCGCCGAGGCCGAGGCCCGCACCGCCGCCACCGCCGGGGGTGCCGGGTCCTGGCATGATCCGCGCGAGGACGACCTGCTGCCTGACGTCTACATCGCGATGGGTCAGACCGCCGAGAACGTCGCCCTCTACACCGGGATCAGCCGCGAGGACCAGGACCGCTGGGGGGTGCGCAGCCAGAACCGTGCTGAGGAGGCCATCAACAGCGGGTTCTTCGCCCGCGAGATCTCGCCGGTGACGCTGCCCGACGGCACCGTCGTCTCGACCGACGACGGCCCGCGTGCGGGCACCACCTACGAGAAGATCAGTCAGCTTCAGCCGGTGTTCCGGCCGGACGGCACCGTCACCGCGGGTAACGCCTGCCCGTTGAACGACGGTGCGGCCGCCGTCGTCGTCATGTCCGACGCCAAGGCCCAGGAACTGGGCCTGACGCCGCTGGCGCGGATCGTGGCCACCGGCGTCTCCGGCCTGTCGCCGGAGATCATGGGCCTGGGCCCGATCGAGGCCGTCAAGAAGGCCCTCGGCTACGCCAAAATGTCGGTCTCGGACATCGACCTGTTCGAGATCAACGAGGCCTTCGCGGTGCAGGTGCTCGGTTCGGCACGGGAACTGGGCATTGATGAGGACAAGCTCAATGTCTCCGGCGGCGCGATCGCGCTCGGCCATCCGTTCGGGATGACCGGTGCCCGGATCACCGCCACCCTGCTGAACAACCTTGCGACACATGACAAGACCTTCGGCGTCGAAACCATGTGCGTCGGCGGCGGGCAGGGCATGGCCATGATCGTCGAGCGGCTGAGCTGAGTTCGCCGAAAGTGCGCTCAGATCGACGAATTCGCCGGAATGGGCAAAATTCTCGATCTCAGCGCACTTTCGATGCGGTCGCCAAGGCCCGATGCAGCCTGGCGAGAATCTCCTCGCGCGGCGTCCCCGCCGCGATCCGGATGACGATCCAGCCGAGATCGGCGAGTTCCTCCAGTCGGATGATGTCCCGATTGAACTGGTAGCGGTCAGTTCGATGGTGGTCTCCGTCGTATTCGACGGCGATCTTCATCTCCTCCCACCCCATGTCGAGGTAGTACTTGACGCGGCCGCCGACGTAGACGGGGATCTGCGTTTGCGGCTTGGGAAAGCCGGCGTCGACGAGCAGCAGGCGCAGCCATGTCTCCTTCGGAGACTGGGCGCCGCCGTCGGACAGCGCCAGCGCGGTCCGCAGTTGCCGCAGGCCGCGGGCACCCCGATGCGAGGCGGCAAGTTCTTCGACCGCTTCAGCGCTGAACTTCGCAGCGTTGGCCAACGCATCGAGGCGGGCAACCGCTTCACCGAGCCGGCCCCGGCGGCCGATGTCGTAGGCGGTACGCGCCACCGTGGTGACCGGAAGGCTGGCTCGGAGAGCACGCTCGCCGTCGGTGAGTTGCTCCTTGTAAACGCGGATTCCCGTCGGCGGGCGCGCGTTCGACCAGATCAGTTCGATCGGGAGGGCGTCATCGATCCACCTCGCCCCGTACAGGCGCGCCGCCGTCAGCCCCGACAGCACGGCGTCGCGGCGCGACCACAGCCATGCCGCCTCGGCGAAATGCCGGAATGTCGGCGTCACGTCCGGTCGGAGGTAAACCCCGGGGTAGACCCTGCGGAAGTACGTGAGCAGCGCGTACTTGTTGACCACGCCGGTGGCCACTGCTTCGGCGCCGATGAAGGGAGATTCCATGGCGCCAGCTTTGGCAGCGCCCCTCCGCCGAGAGTGCGTCCAGATCGCGGATTGGCGCGAACTGTGGATGAAAGTCGATCTGTGCGCACTTTCGGCGCCCACGAAAAAAGCCCCGCCGAAGCGGGGCTTTCTCGGTTGGATTCGGCTAGTCGCTCCGGAAGTAGCTGAGCAGCCGCAGGATTTCGACATAGAGCCACACCAGCGTGACGGTCAGGCCGAGGGCGACGCCCCACGCGGCCTTCTCCGGTGCGCCGGCGCGGATCATCTGATCGGCCGAGTCGAAATCCACCAGGAAGCTGAACGCGGCGAGGCCGATGCAGACCAGCGAGAAGATGATCGCCAGCGGACCACCGGCGCGCAGGCCCATGCCCTCGCCGCCGCCAACCCCGAACAGGCCCATTACCAGGTTTCCGAGCATCAGCACCAGCACGCCGATCATGCCGGCAACCAGGAAACGGGTGAACTTCGGGGTGACCCGGATGGCTCCGGTTTTGTAAACCACGAGCATGCCGAAGAACACACCGATCGTGCCCAGAACGGCCTGGGTAATCAGGGCGCCGGCGTTACCGTCGGCGACCACCACATTGCCGAACACCCACGAGATAGCGCCCAGGAAGAGGCCCTCCAGGGCTGCATAGCTGAGCACGATCGCCGGGTTGTCCTGCTTGCGGCCGAACGTGGCAATCAGCACCAGGGCCAGACCGCCGAGCGAGCCGACCAGGGTGAACGGCATGGCCAGGCCGGGGCTGCCGCCGACCAGGAAGTAGGAGATCACCGCCACCACGGAGAGCACACCGAGGGTGATCCCGGTCTTGGTGACGACGTCGTCGATGGTCAGTTGCCGCGAGACACCCGTCTGCGGCGGATAGGGGGCGTAGGGCTGGCCCTGCTGATAGGCCACCTGCTGAGCACCGGCGATACCGGTGCCGAATTGCGCGTACCCGCCCTGTTGCTGTTGGGGCAACGAGCGGAATACCGGGTTGCTGCTTTGCCGCACCGCGGGATCCTCCCAGTAAGACGAATGAACACTGCGTCAACGAACGGCCCGCCCGACCGGTTCCCGTAGGCGCCTTCCGGATTTCGCCGTCGTAGGATCACCTTACCTGGGATCCCAGTATTCGCCACCGGCTTCGGCCCTGGTAAAACTCCGACAGTGAGCGCTGACACCGACGAAGTGCTGGTCCGAGTCGAGCGTGGGATCGGATTCCTCACGCTGAATCGCCCGCAGGCGATCAATTCGCTGAACCGGACCATGGTGAGCGTTCTGGACGCGACGCTGAACGCCTGGGCCGACGACGACGAGGTGCGGGCCGTGGTGCTGAACGGCGCCGGCGAGCGCGGACTGTGCGCAGGCGGTGACGTCGTCGCGATCTACCACAGCGCCAGGGCCGACGGCGCCGACGCGCGGCGGTTCTGGTTCGACGAGTACCGCCTCAACGCCCGCATCGGCCGCTACCCGAAGCCCTATGTCGCGATCATGAACGGCATCGTGATGGGTGGCGGCGTCGGGGTGAGCGCCCACGGCAACGTCCGCGTGGTGACCGACAGGTCCAAGATCGCCATGCCCGAGGTCGGCATCGGCTTCATCCCCGACGTCGGTGGAACTTATTTGTTGTCCCGAGCCCCCGGGCTGCTCGGTCTGCACGCCGCGCTGACGGGCGCGCCATTCAACGGCGCCGACGCCATCGCACTGGGCTTCGCCGACCATTACGTCGCGCACGCCGACCTCGAGCCGTTCACCGCCATGGTCGAGGCTGCGGGCCCGGAAGCGGCCGTCACCGCCTACGCTCAGGAACCACCGCCCAGCCCGCTGGCCGCACAGCGGGAGTGGATCGACCAGTGTTACGCCGGAGAGACGGTCGCCGACATCGTCGCGGCACTGCGCAGCCATGATGAAGGTTCGGCCACCGACGCCGCCGATCTGATCGCCACCCGCTCGCCGGTCGCCCTGGCCGTCACCCTGGCCGCGGTGCGCCGGGCTGCGACGCTGGATTCCCTGGAGCAGGTTCTGGTGCAGGAGTACCGGGTGTCCAACGCATCGCTGCGCTCCCATGACCTGGTGGAGGGCATCCGCGCCCAGTTGGTGGACAAGGACCGCAACCCGCAGTGGTCACCGGCGTCGATCGCGGCAGTCACCGACGACGACGTGGCGGGCTATTTCAAGCCGGCCGATCCGGACCTGACCTTCGAAGGAGAAGCGCTGTGATTTACGAAACCATCCTGGTGAGCCGCGCCGACCGGGTCGGCACCATCATCCTCAACCGCCCGCAGGCGCTCAATGCCCTCAACAGTCAGGTGATGCGTGAAGTCACCAGCGCTGCAGCCGAATTCGACGCCGACCCCGGCATTGGTGCCATCATCATCACCGGCGCCGGCGAGAAGGCCTTCGCCGCGGGCGCGGACATCAAAGAGATGGCGTCGCTGTCGTTCTCAGAGGTGTTCGAGTCCGACTTCTTCGCCGCGTGGGGCAAACTGGCCGCGGTCCGCACGCCACTGGTCGCCGCGGTAGCCGGGTACGCGCTGGGCGGCGGTTGCGAACTGGCGATGATGTGCGACGTACTGATCGCCGCCGACACCGCCAAGTTCGGCCAGCCGGAGATCAAACTGGGTGTGCTGCCCGGTATGGGTGGATCGCAACGGCTCACCCGCGCGATCGGCAAGGCCAAGGCGATGGACCTCATCCTCACCGGCCGCACCATCGACGCCGCCGAAGCCGAACGCAGCGGCCTGGTGTCCCGCGTGGTGCCCGCCGCGGCGCTTACGGAGGAGGCCAACGCGGTGGCCACCACTATTTCGCAGATGTCGCGGTCAGCGGCCCGGATGGCCAAAGAGGCGGTCAACCGCAGCTTCGAGTCCTCGCTCACCGAAGGTCTGCTCTACGAACGGCGGCTGTTCCACTCGGCGTTCGCCACTGACGACCAAACCGAGGGGATGGCAGCCTTCACTGAGAAACGAGCACCCGACTTCACCCACCGCTAGGGTGCTGTCGTGACTGTGACCGACGCGCCGACGAGAACCGTCCAACCGAAAAAAGACTGGTGGCAGCGCCGGTACACCTTCACCGGCACCGCGGTCGGGATGCTGTTCCTCTGGCTGTCGCTGACCCCGTCGCTGCTGCCCCGCGGCCCGCTGTTCCAGGGCATTGTCAGCGGGGCGGCCGGCGCGATCGGCTACGCGCTCGGCGTGTTCCTGGTCTGGCTGGTGCGGTTCATGCAATCCCGGTCGAGCAGCCCGCCGGCACCGCGCTGGGCCTGGCTGGTGCTGCTGGCTCTGGGTGCGCTGGGCGTGGTGTTGGGGGTCGTGTACTTCCGATACTGGCAAGACCACGTTCGGGACCTCATGGGGGTGCCGCGGCTGCGTTGGTTCGACTACCTGCAGGCCGGCGCAATCGGGGTGGTGCTGCTGTTTGTCTTCGTCGAAATCGGCCAACTGATCGGGCGGTTCGGCCGATTCCTAGCCCGGCAGCTCAGCCGTATCGCGCCGCCGCGTGTCTCGTTCGTCGTCGTGGTGGTGCTGCTGCTGTCGCTGGGCATCTCCATCCTCACCGGGGTGGTGATACGCGGCGCCATGGGTCTACTCAACAAAAGCTTCTCCGCAGTCAACGACGAGATGGATCCGAACCATCCGGCCCCCACCACCTTGCTGCGCTCCGGCGGCCCCGATTCGCTGGTCTCCTGGGCATCACTGGGCCACCAGGGCCGCATCTTCGTACGGGGCGGCCCCACTGTGCAACAACTGACGGAGTTCAACGGCGCACGGGCCACCGAGCCGATCCGCACCTACGCAGGCCTTAACTCCGCCAAGGGAATTCGGGAAACCGCTGATCTGGCCGCCCGCGAACTGGAGCGCACCGGCGGGCTCAAACGCAAGGTGATCGCGGTAGCCACCACCACCGGCACCGGTTGGATCAACGCCGCCGAGGCCGACTCGCTGGAGTACATGTACAACGGCGACACCGCCATTATCAGCATGCAGTATTCGTTCCTGCCGAGTTGGCTCTCGTTTCTGGTGGACAAAGAGAACGCCCGGCAGGCCGGGCAGGCTCTGTTCGAGGCGGTCGACGAGAGGGTCCGCGCACTGCCGGAGGGTCAGCGGCCCAAAATCGTGGTGTTCGGCGAAAGCCTCGGCTCGTTCGGCGGTGAAGCGCCGTTTCTGAGTCCTAACAACATCATCGCTCGCACCGACGGCGCCCTGTTCTCCGGGCCGACTTTCAACAACACTATGCGCGACTCGATCACCGACAACCGCGATCCGGGTTCGCCGGAATGGCTGCCGATTTTCGACAACGGCGCCAATGTGCGATTCGCGGCCCGGCCGGACAACCTCGAACGTCCGGACGCTCCCTGGGGCACACCCCGCATCGCCTATCTGCAGCACGCCTCTGATCCGATCGCCTGGTGGACCCCGGATCTGCTCTTCTCCGAACCGGATTGGCTGCGCGAGCCGCGCGGCTACGACGTCTCCGGGGATATGAACTGGATCCCGGTGGTCACCTTCCTCCAGGTGGCCGCCGACATGGCGGTGGCCGTCAATGTGCCCGACGGCCACGGGCACCGTTACGTCAAGGATGTGGTCAACGCGTGGGCCGCGGTGCTGCGGCCGCCGGGCTGGTCGCCGGAGAAGACCGAACGACTGCGCGGGCGGGTCACCCAGGATTACGCGCAGTAGATTGATCGCCATGCTGAGCACACGACATCGGGTCCAGACGAGTGCAGCGCTGGTCGGCGCCACGGCATTCCTGCTGGCAGGCTGCGCGTCCGGAACGGAGAAAGCCGACAAGTCCGGCGAGGGCGCGTCGGCGGCCGCAGAGTCATCGCCGCCCGTCGCCGCTGCGCCGGGCAACCCCGCCATCGGTGTGTCCCCCGGCGGTGTGACCACCCGCATCGACGAGCCCGCGCAGTCCACCGAGGAGCAGTACGCACAGTCCTGCCTGGCCACCAAGACCTGGATGGACGCCAAGGGCGGCGATGCCAAAGGGCTCGTTGAGCCCTTCCTCAAGGAGTTGCAGAGTTCCAACGAGTCCGGGCCGGCCACCTTCAACCGGACCTGGTCGGAGCTGAGCGCAGCCCAGCAGGCAGCGGTCATCATCGCGGTCGAGGCCGCCGCTGACGGCGGTTGCTGAGCCTTTCATGGCCAAGCGGGTAGCTCTCGCGCTGGGCAGTGGCGGCGCCCGGGGCTTCGCCCACATCGGAGTCATCAACGAACTGCGCGACCGCGGCTACGACATCGTCGGGATCGCCGGTTCCTCGATGGGTGCGTTGGTGGGCGGACTGTTCGCCGCAGGCTCCCTCGACGAGTTCACCGAGTGGGCCACCACCCTGACCGGGACCGCGATGCTGCGACTACTTGACCCGTCGATCTCCGCCGCCGGTGTTTTCCGGGCCGGCAAGATCCTCGACACGGTTCGCGACATGCTGGGCGAAGTGACGATCGAACAGCTTCCGATCCCCTACACCGCGGTAACCACCGACCTGCTTGCCGGCAAGTCGGTGTGGCTGCAGCGTGGCCCACTCGACGAAGCCATCCGAGCGTCGATCGCCATCCCCGGAGTGATCGCACCGCATGTTCTGGACGGCAGATTGCTGGCCGACGGTGGGATCCTCGATCCGCTGCCGATCGCCCCGATCGCCGCGGCCAACGCGGATCTGACCCTCGCAGTGAGCGTATCGGGGATGGAGTCCGATATGGCCGATGAGGGCGGCACCGGGGTAAGACAGACCCGTGAACGGCTGAACCGGTTGCGGCGCAGCACATCAGCGCTTCTCGACCGGTTGAGCACCGGAACGGTCCCGTTCGACATCACCGATATCGACGCCGAGGAAGCGCCCGCCATGCCCGACGACGAATTCGGTGACGCCGAGCGCGGCACTGCGATCCCCAAGCTGCGCAGCTTCGCAGTGATGATGCGCACGATCGACATCGCCCAGGCCGCCCTCGCCCGCCACCAGATGGCGGCCTACCCGCCGGATGTGCTCATCGAGGTGCCGCGTACGGCCTGCCGCAGCCTGGATTTCCACCGCGCCGCCGAGTTGATCGGCCTCGGCCATGAGTTGGCGGCGCGGGCTCTGGACCGTATCGAAGGCGAGGCCTATGAGCGTGACTAAGGCGCCGCCCAACGTGGAACTCAGCCGAGAGGAACTGCCATGACCATCACGGCACCGCCGCCGAAGAAGGACACCTATTCACCGCTGGAGTTATTCGACGTCGACCGCCTGCTCGACGACGACGAACGCGACATCGGGGCCACCGTGCGCAGGTTCGTCGACACCCGGCTTCGTCCCAACGTTGCCGAGTGGTTCGAATCAGCCAGCTTGCCCAGGGAATTGGCCCGGGAATTCGGACAACTCGGCGTGATGGGCATGCACCTGACGGGCTACGGCTGCGCGGGCACCAATGCCGTCAGCTACGGCCTGGCATGCATGGAATTGGAAGCCGGCGACAGCGGCTTCCGCAGCTTCGTATCAGTCCAGGGTTCACTGTCGATGTTCTCGATATGGCGCTACGGGTCCGAGGAGCAGAAGCAGCAGTGGCTGCCCAAGCTCGCCGCCGGGGAGGCCATCGGATGCTTCGGGCTCACCGAGGCGGACTTCGGATCCAATCCGGCCGGCATGCGCACCCGGGCCCGCCGCGACGGCGGCGATTGGGTGATCAACGGCACCAAGATGTGGATCACCAACGGCAACCTCGCCGACGTCGCCACCATCTGGGCGCAGACCGACGAGGGTATCCGTGGTTTCCTCATCCCCACCGACACAACAGGTTTCACCGCCAACGTCATCCACAAGAAGCTCTCGCTTCGGGCCTCGATCACCTCTGAACTCGTCCTGGACAATGTGCGACTACCGGCCTCTGCTCAGCTTCCCCTCGCGCACGGACTCGGCGCGCCGCTGTCCTGCCTGAACGAAGCCCGGTTCGGCATCATCTTCGGGGCGATGGGTGCGGCCCGGGATTGTCTGGAGACCACGCTTACTTACACCGCCAACCGGGAGGTCTTCGACCGGCCGCTGTCCAGCTATCAACTCTCCCAGGAGAAGCTGGCCAACATGACCTTGGAATTGGGCAAAGGCGTACTGCTGGCGATCCACTTGGGCCGCATCAAGGATGCTGAGGGCGTTCGTCCCGAGCAGGTGAGCCTGGGCAAGCTCAACAATGTGCGCGAGGCATTGGCGATCGCCCGGGAGTGCCGGACCCTGCTGGGCGGCAGTGGCATCACCCTGGAGTACTCGCCACTGCGCCACGCGAACAACCTCGAGTCGGTGCTGACCTATGAAGGCACCTCGGAGATGCACCTGCTTTCCATCGGCAAGGCACTGACCGGCCACGCAGCCTTCCGCTGAGATGGCGCAGAGCACCGCGCACCTGATCGCCGGGCAGTGGCGCGACGGGTATGGCGAGGTTTTACGCAGCATCAACCCGACTCGTCCCGGTGAAGTTGTGGCCGAGGGCAATTCAGCCACCGACGCCGATGTCGAGGACGCGGTATCAGCCGCGACTGAGGCGCTGAGGGGCTGGGCTGCGACCCCGATCCATGAACGCGCCGCGGTGCTGGCCGCCGCGGCGGCGATCATCGACCTCAATGCCGATCAGTGGGGTCTGGAACTGGCGACAGAAGAGGGCAAGACGCGAGTCGAAGGTGTCGGCGAGGTGCGCCGCGCGGCGCAGATAATCCGGTACTACTCCGCCGAAGGTGACCGGTTGGCCGGAGACATATTTGCCTCTCCGCGCGCCGGCGAGCAGATCCTGGTGACCCGCAGGCCTGTTGGTGTGGTCGGTGTGATCACACCCTTCAACTTCCCCATCGCCATCCCGGCCTGGAAGATCGGCCCGGCCCTGGTGTACGGCAACACCGTCGTGTGGAAGCCGGCCAGTTCGGTACCACTGCTGGCGATGCGGTTGGCCCAGGCCCTCGCCGAAGCCGGTCTGCCACCCGGGGTGCTCAACATGGTGATCGGCGGCGGCCGCATCGGGGACGCGGTGACCAACCACCCGGGGATCGCCGCGATCACCTTCACCGGCTCAACCGCGCTGGGGCGAAGCATCGCCGCCGCCGCAGCCGCCCGCGGCGTTCCGGTTCAGGCCGAGATGGGCGGTAAGAACGCTGCCGTGGTGCTTGACGACGCGGACTTCGATTTGGCACTCGAGCAGGTGATGCTGGGTGCCTTCCGCAGCAGCGGCCAGAAATGCACCGCCACATCGCGGTTGATCCTCACCGAGGGGATCGCCGAGCGGTTCCTCGCTGCGTTGGTACAACGCGCGGAGACACTCTCGGTGGGCGATCCGACCGATGACCGCACCCAGATGGGTCCGGTTATCAGCGGAGCGGCGCAGGCGAAGATCACCGCCGGACTCGATGCAGCCAGGTCGCAGGGCGCGGCGGTAGTCGTCGGCGGCGGTGCCTACCGCGATGGTCCGCTGACGGAAGGCTTTTTCGTCGCACCCACCATCGTCGAACTGAACGGTCCAGCGGAAATCTGGAACGAGGAACTGTTCGGCCCGGTGCTGGCCGTTCGTCGCGCGCGCGACTCGCGGGAGGCCTTTTCGCTGGCAAACGACGGCGAATTCGGGCTATCCGCAGCGGTATTCACCCAGGACGTGACCCGCACGCTGCAAGCCATGGAGGAGATCGACGTCGGGGTCTTGCACGTCAACTCCGAGTCGGCAGGCGCTGACCCGCACGTGCCGTTCGGCGGCGCCAAGAAGAGCGGTCTGGGCCCCAATGAACAGGGTCAAGCTGCCCGGGAGTTCTTCACACACACCATGACGGTGTACCTGCGCGGCGGAACCGCACGCCCCTGAGCGATCGCCGTAGCTGATTACTCGGACAGCAGATAGTCCGACAGCGACTCCAGTGCCTGACGCGCGTACCCCGGCCACACCCAGGCCAACACCCGCACCGCGGGAACGGTTAGCGCCGACTTGGGGTGCAGCGTCCACTGCCAACTCACGCGCGTGCCAGCGCCCTGCGAATCGAAGTTCCGGTGAGCGACGGCAGGTCGAAGAACCCTTCGATACCTCTTTGCCGACCTTGTGTTTCGAATGCACCCAGCAACCGGCCAGTCCAAGCTCGGGATGCTCCAGAACCGCCCGAATCGCAGCCGTTCCGACCGAACCGGCCGGCCCACTGCAGCACCCGAGGCGCCACAGGAGGCAGACTAGCGGTGAGCAGAAGGGATCACCATGGGCCACAACAAGGTTTTCGTCGTCGGGGTCGGGATGACCAAGTTCGAGAAGCCCGGACGCCGCGAGGGTTGGGACTATCCGGAGATGGCCCGGGAGTCGGGCACCAAGGCGCTGGCCGACGCCGGGGTGGACTACACCCAGATCGAGCAGGGCTTCGTCGGCTACGTGGCCGGTGACTCCACCTGCGGCCAGCGTGCGCTCTACGAACTGGGTATGACGGGCATCCCGATCGTCAATGTCAACAGCAACTGCTCAACTGGTTCCACCGCGCTCTACCTGGGCGCGCAGTCCATCCGGGGCGGGCTGGCCGACTGCGTGCTGGCACTCGGCTTCGAGAAGATGCAGCCCGGCTCCCTGGGCGGCGGCGCCGATGACCGGGAGTCCCCGCTGCGCCGGCACATCAAGGCACTGGCCGAGATTGACGAGTTGGCTTTCCCGGTGGCCCCGTGGATGTTCGCCGCGGCCGGCCGGGAGTACATGCGCAGTTACGGTGCCACCGCCGAACACTTCGCCAAGATCGGCTACAAGAACCACAAGCACTCGGTGAACAATCCGTATGCGCAATTCCAGACCGAGTACAGCCTTGAGGACATCATGAACGCGCCGATGATCTCCGATCCGGTGACGAAGTTGCAGTGCTCGCCGACGTCGGACGGCTCGGCCGCGGCGGTGCTGGTCTCCGAGCGCTTCCTCGACGAGCATGATCTGGCCGGCCAAGCGGTGGAGATCGTCGGTCAGGCGATGACCACCGACTTCGCCTCCACTTTCGACGGCTCAGCCAAGAACATCATCGGCTATGACATGAATGTTCAAGCTGCCCAGAAGGTTTACGACCAGAGCGGTCTAGGTCCGCAGGACTTCGGAGTCATCGAACTACATGACTGCTTCTCGGCCAACGAACTGCTGCTGTATGAAGCCCTCGGTTTGTGCGGGGAGGGCGAGGCGCCGAAGCTGATCGACGCCGGGGACACCACCTATGGCGGCCGCTGGGTGGTCAACCCCTCCGGCGGACTGATCTCCAAAGGCCATCCCCTCGGCGCCACCGGTCTGGCGCAGTGCACCGAGTTGACCTGGCAGTTGCGCGGGACGGCCGATGCTCGTCAGGTCGAGAACGTCACCGCCGCACTGCAGCACAACATCGGCTTGGGCGGGGCGGCGGTCGTCACGGCCTATCAGCGCGCGGTCCGGTAAGGACACGCCGAACTCGACGAAGCGGCGGGTCTCACTCGGGATTTCACGCCCGTTCGTTGGTTTGGGCGCACGGTGAAAGCGGACAGCTAGATGGTATGGACCTGGTAGGCGCCCTCGGCGTAGCGGGCCCGGATGGTCTTCTTGTCGTACTTGCCGACGCTGGTGCGCGGAATCTCCTCAACGAAGGTCCAGCGCTCCGGCAGCCACCACCGAACCACCTTGTCGGCCAGGAATTCCCGAAGGTCTGCCGGGGTGGCCCCAGCGCCGTCCTGCAGGACGACCGCAGCCAGCGGACGCTCCTGCCAACGCTCGTCGGGCACCCCCACCACGGCGGCCTCGCGCACCAGGGGGTGGGCGATGAGGGTGTTCTCCAGTTCCACCGAGGAGATCCACTCACCACCGGACTTGATGACGTCCTTGGCCCGGTCGGTCAGAGTGATGTAGCCCTGCGGGTCGATCCGGCCCACATCTCCGGTGCGCAGCCAGCCCGATTCGAACTTCGACGGGTCGGTATTGCGGTAGTAGGACCCGGTGATCCACGGCCCGCGGACCTCCAACTCCCCGACGGAGTGGTTGTCGTTGGGCAGCACCCCGCCCTGATCATCGACAATGCGCGCCTCCACCCCGCACATCGGCCGGCCCTGGGTTGAGCGAATCTCCCAATGCTTCTCCGGCGGGGTGTCGGGGGCAGGCCAGGCCAGGGTGGCCATCGGCGAGGTCTCGGTCATTCCCCACAGCTGCCGGATCTGGACGTCGTGGCGCTGCTCGAAGGTCTGCATTAGCGACAGCGGCACCGCCGACCCTCCACAGGCCACCAACCGCAGCGACGAAATGTCGTGGCCGGGTTCGCGATCCAGATGGTTCATCACGTCATTCCAGATCGTCGGGACAGCACCGGCGACGGTGGGCCGCTGAGTTTCGATCAGATTCACCAACGACTTGGCGTCCATGAACCGGTCCGGCAGAACCAGATCGGCGCCGGCCATCAGCGCCGCGTAGGGCAGCCCCCAGGCGTTGGCGTGGAACATCGGCACAATGGGCAGCGCCTTGTCGGCGAAACTCAGCCCCATCCCGTTGCCGGCGCACACCGCCATCGAGTGCAGGTAGCTCGACCGGTGACCGTAGACCACGCCCTTCGGGTGGCCGGTCGTGCCGCTGGTGTAACACATTGCCGCAGCGGAGTTCTCGTCGATCTCGGGCCAGTCGAACTGGTCAGACTCCGCGGCGGTGAGTTCGTGGTAGCGCAGCACCCGCTTACCAGAGGCTTCCAGCGACCCGAGATCGCCCTCCCCGACGGCAATCACGGTGTGCACGGTTTCCATCCGGGGCAGCACCGGGGCGAGGATGGGGGCCAGGGACATGTCCAGTATGACGATTCGATCTTCGGCCTCGTAGGCGACGAACTCGATCTGTTCGGGGAACAACCGGATGTTGAGTGTGTGCAGCACCGCCCCCATCGACGGGATGGCGACATAGGCCTCGAGGTGTTCCTGGTTGTTCCACATGAAGGTGGCGACGCGCTGATCACCGTCAATTCCCAGTCGCCGCAGCGCGTTGGCCAACCGCGCGGCCTGCTGACCGATTTGCTGATAGGTAGCGTGCCGGAAACCGTCGCCGGTGGCGGTGGTGACAGTGCGGTCGCCGTGAACGTTGACTGCGTACCGCAGGATCTCGGCAACGGTGAGCGGGGAGTGCTGCATAGTGCTCTGCATTGACGATTCTCCTTCGATCGGGGCCGGTACACGCCGATCGTATCGCCGTCGAATACCAGCGGGCCTGGCCTATCAGCGTCGACCGGGCCCTTCTGTGCGGCAGGTTCTGCTGGGTACCCCTGTTCCTTGGTTGACCAGGATGGACTCCGCGTTGGGGACCAACCAAAGCTGCGTCGTACCCGATTCGGTCCAGGTGCGCATCAGCCCGCCCACGCACGGGCTTAGCATCGGCTGAGCATCGCCGTGGAGGCGATGTCCGGGCACCTCCTCGTTGTCGTGTCGGCTTAGACGGGCTGGAATTGGCTTTGCACCCAACCGGCGACGACCGCGAGGCGGCTGGGTCGGTGTACCGCGAGGAAGCCGAAGGGCCGGTCGAAGTGCACTCTGGGGTAGGTGACGTCGTGCGCGGCAGGTGCGACGTGGCGATGTCGGTCAGCCGGCCCGGAGAGCCGGGACCGCAGGGGAGAGCCGAACTTCTGCTACTCGACCCCCGGTCGGGCCGATCGGATCCATCTCAGTTCTCCCGGGGATGCGTCGTCGTAATGTGTCGACGCGCGCGGCCTGGCCGCGGGCCTTCTCGGCCTTCGGCCTCCTCGCGATGCGTCGTATAGCGTGAGCTCAATCGAGGAGGCATCGTGATCCGGACAGCCCTGGGCGCCGCCGCGGTCGCGGGGCTTGCAATCCTGGCCGCACCTGCCGGTACCGCATGGGCCGAGACGGCCCAGGAGACGATCAACCGCCTGCAGCAGCAGGGTTATGCCGTGCAGATCGACAAAATCGGTACCGGGCCGATATCAAAGTGCGTGGTAACCAGCGTGCGCAGTCCGCACACAGTGACCCAGTGGGTGCCCTACGTGGGGCCGGGACTCGGTGACGCCGACACCTTCCTGGTGCCGGTCGTCACCAGTCGAACCATTTCGGTGTCGCTCAACTGCAGCCAGCAGTAACCGCTCAGGACGCGGCGCGAAGTCCCTTGCTCAGGGCCTGCACCGCCAGTGCGGTGATCCCACCCTCGTAGTCGCCTACGTAAACGCGGGTGCCATCACGGCTGACTGCTAGGCAGGACACCGGCTTGCCCACGTCGACGTTGCTGGACAGGCGCACGGTGTGTGCGTCGAACACCGAGACCTGCTCGCCGTGCGCCAGGTAGACCGCGGCCTCGCCGGCGATGATCCCGACTGGAACGCCGTCGACGGGGGTCGTGGCCAGCACCCGCGCCGAAGAGGTGTCCACGACGTGCAGGACGGCACCCTGAGCGGGATCCCACCCGGTGACGAACGCCCGACGGTCATCGCCGTGAACTGCGATATCGGTGATCGCCGCACCGACTGAAATGAACTGCACCCGACCGGTCCGGATCTCGATGACAACCAGGGCGCCGCCGGCGGCGGTGCTGAGCGCGGCGTACAACCGGGTTCCGGCCCCGTTGATCCGGACGGCGTCGATCGCGGCGCCTGGGGCTGCGATGACGGGGATAGCGGTAACCGTCCCGCTTTCAACGTCGATGACGGCGATGTCGGCGACATCGTCGGCGGAGCGGGCCACATAGAGCGCCTCGCCGGCTGGCCCGACCGCCAGTCCGCCGGCACCCACACCGACCTTCCGGGCGGCAAGCGCGGCGCCGGACTCTAGGTCGACGGCAACGACGCCGTCTTCCCATATCGACGCCGAGCGCAGATATGCGCGGTCGGCGGTGGCGACCGCGTACGGTTCGGCGATCCCGGGCACCGTGGTGGCGACGGTCAGGGTCGCGGTGTCGATCACCGACGCTGCATCGGCCCCGTAATGGGCCGCGACCAAGTGGCGTCCGTCACGGCTGACCCCGAGTTCGGTGACGGCGCCGGGTAGGCCGGTCAACGCACCCTCGGCCAGGCGGGAAACCCGATGCAGAGGGACGGCAGGCAGAGTGTCGCTGCTGACGGTGGCATGGCGGTGCTTGGGCAGGGGGTTGTTGGGCAGGGGGTTGTTGGGCAGGGGGTTGTTGGGCAGGGACGCAAGCCACGCCGAATCGGTAGGGCGTGCGGCGAGCGCGGTGCCGCCCGTGGTGGTTGCCATGTTTCGTCTCACCTCTCCGAGCCGGGCCGCAGCCCAGCCTCCGTAAAAATCGGGATTATTGCCCTGGAAGTTCTGCAGGGCGATCAAAGCGAGTTTAGCCGCTCGCACCGACCGAATTTGCCGTTCGCCCGCCGCGGGACTACCAGCAGACCTTCAGAAATGACCGCCGCAACAGCGTTATTCCGCCGCCGCAACGGGCTCTGTGAGTTACGCGTATCAGCAGACCAACGATGTTTTTCCGCAAATAGTGACATTACAAATTCATCCTGTGAAATATTCAGGAGACGGAAGTATTTTCGGCGCCATGACGCTGAAAAGCGGCGAATGTCACAGCGGCACCTGGAAGGTGTTTTTCCAGACCGCGGCGGGATTACTTCGCGAGCGTCTGCTCCACGACTTCGCGGTCGCGGTACTCGTCGGTGCCCGGCACATAGGTCGGTTCGGTGTGCTCACACACTGTGCCGCCGGACACTCGGCGCTGCGCCTGCCGGAACTCCGGCAACGGCCCCATCGCGGCCTGGGTTCCGTTGATCGCCGCCCAGGTCGCCGCCCGCCGGGCGGCCCGTTCAACCGGATGCGGAGGCCGGTACATCACCATCTCGGCGGCCCAGTCCGGCATCGCATCCCGGATGGCCCAATCGAAAAACTTCGCGGCCTGGGGCACGTCGGGATTACTCATCAGCGCCGCCCCGGTGGCCAGCGCCGCACCGTGGGTGAGCGCAAGCCGGGGCAGGTAGGAGCGCAGACAGTCCAGCGTCTCGGCCTTGGTCGTGGGCAGGTCCGTACCACCCAGCGCATGGCCCACCCGGACGAACTCGCCGTAGTACCGGTCGATGTCGCGCAGTGGAACGGGGTGGTACATCTGGTGGGCGGTTGCGATCCCCCACACCACGGTGGCGTAATTCCACCGGAGCCAGTCGGGATCGTCGGCGTCGTAGGCCAATCCGTCGGGCCGCACGCCCTTGACCGTGTGGTGCATCGCGCGCACCGTCTGGGCAACCTTCTCGGCGGTCTGGGTTGATCCGTAGGCGGTGCCGATGAAGAACGCCAGCGAGTGCGCCAACCGAACCTGCGCGCCCTCGGCGTCCAGCCGGCCGGTGGGCAGCCCGTCGCCGTCACGTTCGACCACCCGGGAGTGGTCAGATCCCATCCAGAAGATGCTCGGATCGAGGCGCTCCATGAAGGCCGCGCACTGCAGGCCGAAGATCAGCGCGGAGGTGTGCGAATGGACATGCCACACCGCGCTGTCCGGGCCGAACCAGCCGGGATCGCCCTTTGGACCGGCGAACTGAAGACCCCGGAAGAACTTCCTGCGGACGTCCTTGTCGAAGTCGGAGCGCACCTTGTGCTCGAGAAGTTGATGCGGAAGCAGCACCCTCATCGCCGCCCCTTCCCGGGTTTGGCTACATCTGTAGCCAAAATAGCACCGCTGGGCCCCACTGCGGGTCAGGGCAGGGATATTCTCGCCGCATGTCACGCGCCACCCGATGGGCCGGGGTCTCCCCCACCGACCGTCGGGCGGAGCGCCGTCTGCTCCTCATCGACGCCGCCTACACGCTGTTCGGCGGCGGCGGAGAGGCCGCGGTGTCGGTGCGTTCGGTCTGCCGTGCCAGCGAGTTGAACACCCGATACTTCTACGAGAACTTCGCCGACACCGACGAGTTACTCGGCGCGGTCTATGACCGGGTCCGCGCGGAGCTCGCTGATCGCCTCGCCAGGGCGATGGCCAGCGGATCCGAGGGCAAGCGGCTACGGCTCCGAGCCGGCATCCGGGCGGTCCTGGAATTCAGTTCCGCTGATCCGCGCCGCGGCCGAATCCTGTTCACCGAGGCCCGAACCAATCGCGTCCTGGCCGAGCGCCGGGCCAAGGCTCGAGACCAACTGCGCGAATTGGTGCTCAACGAAGGCCGTCGTCGCGATCCGGGCGCAGATCGGGTAGCAGGTGAAGTCGGAGCAGCGATGTATGCCGGAGCGATGGCCGAGTTGGCCCAGCAGTGGCTGGCCGGCACCCTCGGCGTCGACCTCGACGCAGTTGTCGACCACGCCGTACGGCTGCTACTTCCGGTGTCCGAAGTCGGCAAGAACCTGCGGCGATGACCGAAACCCCCGGCGCCGGAAGCCTACCCCGCGGTATCGGGACGCGATTGGGTTGGCTGACGTTCAGCCTGCTTACGCTCGGCCTGGGGATCAGCGGCGGGCTGATCCTGCACGATCAGCTCAACACCCCGGTAGCCGGCCGGGCAACCCTCCCGCTGTCGGAGCGGCTGGCACAGGTACCGCCCTCCGGCCCGGCCGGCGATCCCGTAATCATCTCCGGCGTGGGCAGTTCCCGGGCGGTCCGCTGCGAGGGCAACACGGTCAGCGTCAACGGTGTCCGCAACGAGGTCACACTCACCGGACGCTGCACGCGCGTCGATGTGACCGGAGTGGAAAACACCGTCATTGTGGAATCTGCTGAGGCAATTGACGTCTCGGGCGTGGACAACACGGTGACGTTCCTCTCCGGCGAACCGGAGTTGAGCAGATCCGGTATCGGCAACACTGTGGCCCCGGGTTAGCCGACGGACGGGTTCGGGCCGGAGCAGTTCAGACCCTGACCTCGTCCGGTATCTGCACGGCGGGCGCCACCCGCAGGCGGATCTGGCGGTGCACAACGGCCAGCAGGGCCCACTGCACCAGGCCGATCGCAAGCACCGGCCACAACAGGCCGGCCACGACAGCCAGTCCGCCCGGGTGATCCGGTGCGGGCGCCCCGGGAAGCCGAATCCATTCCGACGCGAGGAAGGCCGAAATGGCAAAGATCATCGAGATGAACAGGTAAAAAGCGATCCCGATCACAGCCGAACCCCTTTCTCTCCCTTGATGCGTTGCCACCGACAGTACGTACCTCCCAGAGGCAAACCTCGCGAACAGCGACTCACGAAGCAGTTTTCATATGAGATACATACGATCCGGATCGGACGCCACCGGGAATCCCGGCCGGTGGCCGATAAATTTTGGGAATCCGTGGTCATTCCCTGACAGCCCATGGGTATGCCACGGGACCGTTCAGACGGCCGGAGTTCCCACCTGGATGCCGACACAGGGCCCTGGCAGTCGCGAGAGTCGTGTGGTGTCCGACTCGTCGGGGTCTGACGTCGACGCAATCACGAAGGCATCCCGGTGGAGTGCCTTCCGTACCGCCAGGATCAATAGGAACTGCACTAGGCCCAAGACCAACACCGGCCACATCAATGCGGCGAGAACCGAATACGACAGTCGTCGGCGCCGACGCGGGACATTCTCATGCCCAACCCATTGCACAGCCACGAAGATCGTCGGAGCGAGAAGCATTGCTGTGCCTACGTATACGGCGACTATGCCCATAATGCCCATCGCGACCTCCTCCGAGATCCCAGTACTGCCCACGGTAGCGGGGAGAGCTGTGATGCGCCGCACAGGCTAGGGCACGGTTTGCTAACGAGCCTGTAACTATTTGCAGCTCGCGTCTATGCGATGAGTCCGGGAACGCCAACTCCGGTGATCACCGCCGCCGAGGCGATGACAATGCCGATTGAAAGGCCGCGGAGGCGAACCATGCCCGATCCGGCGCGCTCGTCGTCGTGCTTGAGCTTGTGCTCAGCTTCGGGCCGGACCGCAACGGGCAAAAGCCCACCACAACTATCAGCGGACATCCGCCGGTTGCGTTGCCGCGGAGCCGGCAGCGATCACCGCTTGATTCCGTTCAGCTACAACTGAAATGTCCATCTTCACCAGCCGGCGGTCATAGGACAGGAAACCGTTGACTTCGTTTTCCACATCCGTCATCTGGGTGTAGATCGCCCCCGACAATCCGGTCTGGCGCACGATGTCTTCGAGGTCTTGGCTGACCTCCACGTAGCGTTGGGTGAGCCGGGCCGGGTCGTCGACGATCTCATAGGACGCCGGCCGGCCGGGCCAGCGATTCGTGGCGGGTACAAATCCGAGGCCGCCGTACTCACCGTTGACTCGCACGCGGGGTCCGGGGACGGTTGGACGGCCCGGACCGACGTAGGTGTGGTCGTCGTAGATGTCGCCGGCGCCGGTGTCGCCCCGCGATTTACAGCAGTTGACTCCGCTGTTCGCGTTGACCATCCGGGTGGGGTCTGCCGTCTTGACGGCGGCGGCGATCCTGGCGGTGTCGAACTCCCCCCAGCCTTCGTTGAAAGGCACCCAGCCGACGATCGAGGTCACACTGCGAAGTTGATCGATCATCGCCAGCAATTCTCGTTCGAAGTTGGCCTTGGCGGCGGGTGTGGGATCCGGTGCCGGTCCGACCGGAACTCGAAGAGACACATCAAGCGACGGCATGTCCTGCCACACCAACAGGCCGAGCCGGTCCGTCCAGTAGTACCAGCGCGCGGGTTCGACCTTGGCGTGCTTGCGCACGAAGTTCATCCCGAGTTCCTTGATCCGCTCCAGGTCGGACTTGAGTGCGTCGTCGGTCGGAGCGGTGAAGATGCCGTCGGGCCAGTACCCCTGGTCCAGGGGGCCGTGCAGAAAGGTGATCCTGCCGTTCAACGCGATACGAGGTCTGCCCTGCGCATCGTTGACGGTGCCGATGGTGCGCAGTCCCGCGTAACTGGAGACCGTATCCACCACCTTCGCGGCGGTATTGACCAGGCTCACCTTCACGTCGTAGAGAAACGGATCGTCCGGGCTCCACAGCCGCGGGTTGGGTATCCCCAGGCGGATGGGCTCATCAGCGGCGCCGGAGTTCACGGCGACCACCCGGCCATCGGGCTCCGAGACGAACACCACAGCGCGCTCATCGCCTGCCCCGGCGGTCCGCGGCGTGACGGTCAGACCCTGCAGGTCGGAGGTGATGTCAAGTTTGGTGAGGTGGGTGGCGGCGACCGGCTCAATCCAGACCGTCTGCCAGATACCGGAGGCGCCGGTATAGAAAAGCCCGGCAGGCTTACTGCGCTGCTTTCCGACCGGGAACGGGCCGGCTTCGTGTCGGTCCTCCACCTGAACCGTGATCTCCTGGGACCCGATACCCCGCAGCGCCGGTGTGATGTCGACGCTGAAGCCGGTGAATCCGCCTTCGTGCCGGGCCACCTGTTGCTTATTGACCCACACGGTGGCGACCTGGTCGACCGCGCCGAAGTGCAGCAGTACCCGTTGCCCCCGCCAACTGCTCGGGACGCGAAACAGCTTGCGGTACCACATCTGTTCGTCGTGCCGGCCGATTCCCGACAACGCAGACTCGACGGGGAATGGAACCAGAATCTGCTCGGTGTAAGCCCCTGGCGGCGGGGGGGCTGTCAGCGCGAACGGACCGGACCGGCCGAAGTAGTTCCACAATCCGTTGAGGTTGAGCCAACTGCTGCGGGCCATCTGGGGGCGGGGGTAGTCGGGCAGGGCATTGTCTGCGTTCACCAGGTCTGTCCACGGTGTTGACAACGGTGCCGGTTGCTGACGCCATGTGCCCACCGCGTTGGCGGGCGGGTCGGACGGCATCATCACGGCAAGCAACGCCACCAACAGGATGACGATCCGCGCGGTCCGTGCCACCGGTTCCACCTCCGAATTCGACCGTCCCGGCCGCCAGGTGGTTATGCGGTGTGACCCCTACTCGGGCCGGTAGCGAAGTTGCCGACGGCACCCTAGCCCGGTCTGACCCCGCGGCGGGGTCAAAGCCGTAAAAGAGTTCTACCGGATCGCCGAGCGGGACTGGCGAGGCTCTGCACCCGCCCATGAACATTCAGTCGGCGAGTCCCCTCGTCTCCTGCGCAAGAGCGATGACCCGCGCCCGCACCAGATCGGGGCACTCGTCGATGATGAAGTGCCCGGCATCGACCGGCTCGAACGTGTAATCGTCGGCGTTGGCGGTCTGGGCTGTCGCCAGCGAGTGGTGCACGGCGAAATCGCTCATCCCGAACAACGCCCGGATTGGCGCCGTGGCGCGTCGCTGCTCGGGATGTCTTGCTGCGGCCGGCAACTCGCGCATCAGGAAGGTCCGGTAGGTGTCGGTGGCGGCGCGAGCGCAGACCGGATCGCGGAATCGGTCGGCGTAGACCTTGACCGCAGCGCGGTTCACCCGGTGGGCCTTGGGGCCGACGCTGAAAATCACCCGCTCCAAATAGGGGGTGCGTTGCTGTAGGGCCATGCCGATGCTCGCCACGAACGGCTGGTAGGCCAGGAACCGCCAGAAGTGCGGCAGGGTCGTAGCGGGTGTCTGCCACGGGTGTGCCATGTTGCACACCAGATATCCGTCGAATCGGTCGGGTCTGGCCAGCAACATCCGGTAGCCCACAAAGCCACCCCAGTCGTGGCCCACCAGGAGAGCCCGATCCAGTCTGAGAACGTCCATCAGCGCCAACACGTCGTTGGCCACGTCCTCCTTGGCCCAGCGGTGCGGCGGCGGGCCTGACCACCCGTAGCCGGGCAGGTCTGGGGCGATGATGCGCAGCCCGGGTGGCGGGGCAGCCAGCAGATCGCGGTAAACCCAGTGGTGTTGAGGCCAGCCGTGCAATGCGACGACGGGCCTGCCGTCGATCGGCCCGGCCTCGGTGACGTGGAAGCGCACCCCCCGCGCCTCGACGAACGAGCGGCGAACATCCGGGATGGGCGGCGGTTCGCTTCCGGCTGACGTGGTGGCCACGACTGCACTATAGAAGCGCAGCACAGACCCACTCAGGCGCTACCAGGCAGCTGAAAGTCCTCCCTGACGACCGCCGAGACTGCACCAGTGACGACATCCCGCGGCGTGTCGCCTACCTAGTTTCAGTCTCGAGCGCCATGAGCCCCCAAACCGACACTTGGCGGATTTTAAGTCCGAGGATGTGCTTTCGCGGGTGTCCCCCCGGTGTTCTTGCAGCGGTCAATAAAGAGGCCGTGAACGGCTCATACGCTCCGCCGGCGTTCTGTCGTGTTCGCGCCGATACGCAGCGGTTGGGTGCAGGACTTGTGACACCCTCGTGACACCGAGTCGATCCACGTGCAAAAAGCTGTTGCGCCCAAACAAGCCTCTCTTCCATGCAGGCTTAGGCCCGCGCGGTCGCTGACCTCCACCAAGTTGACAACAACGTGTCAGGTCACGACACCTAGGGGAGGCTGCGTGTGGAGATGTTCACACCGCCCCACCCAAATCCGTACATGGGCCCGATTGCGGCGTAGACAATGCCAGCCGGATCGACGTGGACCCCAAAGACAATATCGCCTGTAAGGCCGTTGCCACCTTGGTTCGTGCCATCGCTGGCGAGGCCGTAGTCGGTAAACGTGGCACCGCCGTCGGTGGAGATCGCCAGGCCGTCACCGGTTGCGGCGTAGATCTTGCCGCCAGTGGCGTACACCCCGAACACCTGCCGGCATGACCCCGGCCCGTAGGCAGCGCAACCACCACTGTATAAGCGCTTGGTGAACGTGGCACCGCCGTCGGTGGAGATCGACAGTCCGTTCCCGGTGCCAGCATAGATGATGCCACTCTCGTCGACGTATGTCGCATTCACTTTGGCGTAGGGCAGGCCACTGTTGGCGCCGCTGCGGTAATTCCACGTCGTGCCGCCGTCGGTGGAGATCGCCAGGCCGTCAGTTGTGGTGGCGGCGTAGATGATGCCGTCACGGACGTA
>NZ_JBILVF010000223.1:0-3788 GCF_044370595.1 Mycobacterium sp. | reverse complement strand
GGTTGTGGGCGTTGTTGTTGTTGTTGTTGTTGTGGGGGTTGTCGTGGTGGTGGTCGTGGTTGCTGTGCTGGGGGTGGTGCTCGAGGTGGGTGCGGCGGTGGTAGTGGGTGTCACGGTTGTCACGGTCGTCAGCCCGTTGGTTCCGGTCACGGTGGTCGTCACCGGTGGCGGCGGTAGTGCCGAGGTTGCCGGACTCTCCCCGGGTTTGGTCACCCGGGTCGTGGTGGTGGTGGGAGCGCTGTCGCTGCTGGTGAGCGTCACGGCCAGCCCGCCGACGGCGACCGCCGCCAGTGCGGCGGCGACGCCGAACAACAGCGGCGGACGCCGGTACCACGGGAGCGGCCCGGCCACCAGCAGGGTGTCCTCGTCGGGTTCTGCGTTCGCCCGCTCGAACTCGACCGCCGGCCGAACGTCACTCGGCGGTGGAGGACCGGTGTAGTAGTCCGCGCCGGCGTAGGGAACCGGTTCCTCGGTGGCATCATCGCCCTCTGACCAGGCCAGCGCCCGGTAGGTGGCCGACGGTGCGCCGTCGGAGGCCGACTCGGTGGCGGCCTGCCCCGCCGCGCCGGCAGCCCAGGCGGTCGGGGCGATGCTGGTCGCAGCGTCGGCCGCCACGGGAGCGATGGCGGTCGCCGATTCGGGCGCATTGCCGCGGGCGGCCAGCACCGCGGCGCCAGTTGCGGCGGCCACCCCGGGATTGGGGCCGGTGATCACCGGCACGCGCAATGCCTCCGATAGTCGCTGGTTGATCGAAGGGATCGCCGCCCCGCCGCCGACCGTAGCGACGGCAGCGAGGCTGGCCGCTGGAATCCTGTTGCGTTCCAGCACATCTCCGAGAGCGTCGAGAAAACCGGCGAACGGCTCGGCGATGAGTGCGTCCAGTTCCGGGCGGGTCAGCCGGATATCGGATCGGTGACCCGGTAGATCAGCCGGTACCACGGTTGCGGTTTCGGTAGACAGCCGTTCTTTGGCCAGCCGGCACTCCTCGCGCAGCCTGGTCAGGGCGCCGACAGCGGCGGTCCCGCCGGGATCGTCGGTGCCCGCGGCGCGGATGCCGGTCAAGACATGGTTGAGCACGGCCTGATCGATCTGGTCACCGGAGAAATCCCCGAACCGGATCGTCTCCCCGATCGGGCTCAGAGCTGCGCCCGCGTCGGCCAGGGTGATCGAACTGCCGCTGCCACCGAAGTCGCACAGTGCCACCACCCCGCTTCCGGGTAGTCCCGGGGAGACCTGCAGCGCGGCCAGGGCCGCGGCGGAGTCGCCGACGATCACGGGTGAGACGCCCCCCGGCGACAGCAGCGCACTAGTTCGCAGAGCGCCCCGTAGAGCGCCGACGGCGCCGGGGCCCCAGTGCGCGGGGACGGCGATCACCGCCGCGGTGAACGGCCGCCCGTCGTCGCTGGCGCGTGCCATCGCTTCCAGCGCGGACAAGAGCAGCGTTTCGCCTCGGTATGCCGAGCCGTCCGCAGCCACCAGTGGGACCGGGTCGCCCACCCGTTCCACGAAACCGCGCAGCACCAATCCCGCCTGGGTGAGATTGGGGCTGGTCAGTTCCGGATTCTGGGAGGGGACGCCAACTTCAGCCGGGCGGTTGCCCCAGAGTGTCAGAACCGACCGCCGGGTGATCGGCGGTTGACCGAACCGGGCGGCGACCAGATTGGTCGTCCCGATCGCCAGTCCCACGGCTGCCGGGTTTTCCGGACTCGGTGGCGTTGGGTGTACCGGGTTCAACGCGTAGCTCCCCTCATGCTCCCCTCATCTCCCCTCATCGCTCGGCGCATTGGCGTCGGGCACCCCACGATAACCTCCACCCGCACCGCTCGCCCAGCAATCCCCTAATCCAGCCAATGTCCCCTAGGGGCTGATCCCCTAACACTCGTCGTGCAGGCGGGGTCTGCCACCGGATTCGGCGGGGTTCGGTGGCGATTAACCTTGCCGACATGGCCAACGCGCTGCTCGACTTCGTGATGGCACTGATCCGCGACCCCGATGCCGCGGCCCGCTACGCGGCCGATCCGGCCGGTGCCCTCGCCGCGGCCGGGCTGACGGGAGTCACCATCGCGGACGTCAACAACCTGATTCCGGTTCTCTCCGATTCGCTGGCGGCGGCCAACCCGGGCTTCGGCAGGCCGGCCGACCTGGATCCCGGGGCAGGCAACGTCTGGTTGAGCGGTGCCGCGGCAGCCGCCTTTGACGCCTTCGAAGTCGGCCCCGCCGCTGAGCCGGCCACCCCGCCGACGGTGATCATCTCCGGCGAACCGTTGTCCGATGACGCACTCCGGGCTGGTGCTGAGGCGGACCTTGAGGGCACGCCGATTCCGGCGCCGCCCGTGCAGTCGGTGACGACGGACTGGGCCGACGAGGTCAGCTGGTCCGACCAGACCCACACCGATACCCCGCTCATTGATGCCCCCGACATGGATTCCGGAGGCGGCCCGCAGTCCGCAACGGGGGACCCTTCCGGGTTCTGAGCAGGCCCTGGCCCGACGGCCCCACGTCCTGTGACGTGGGGTTTTCTGTTGTCCCTCCGTCTCGCCTAGGGGCCGGGTCGACATCCCCTAATCCCCTAACAGAATCCCCCATCAATCACTAGTCCGACCTCAGGGAGAAGGGGTCCCAACCCCGTTTCCGGGTCCCCCCGGCGTCCATAGCGTGGTTGTCAGATTGCCGGACGGACCGGCAGGCAAAGTTACGAAAGGGCTCGACATGCTCGCTCTCATCGACTGGATCCTGAACCTGTTCCGCAGCGAAGACGCCGCGAGGGCGTTCGTCGCCGCACCGGAACAAGCCATGCGCGACGCCGGAATAGTCGGTGTGACCGCCGCTCAACTGTCCTCGGTGGCCGCAACCGCGGTTCCCGGCATGGTGCTCGGTGACGGCGACCCGATTGTCGGTCTGCAACGCGCGGTGGCCAACCAGTACGGGATCGGGCCGGCCGCGGTGTTCTCGCCGCAGCCGTCTTTCGAGCCGATCTGGGCGCCGTCCCCGGCCTTCGACTACGCCCCGGCGCCCACGTTCGCCCCGTCGCCGACCTTCGCGCCGGAAACCAACACCGAACTGGCCAGCCGGAACACCACCGACCTGGCTAGCAACAACGAGATACCGCTGCTCAGCCCGCGCCAGGACGCCGGCGCCAACGCCCAGCAGGGCGGGTTCAACCTCGGCTTCGGCGACATCACGCTGGGGGACAAGACCAGCCAGAGTGCCACCAACGGTGGTGTCGTCGTAGGGGAGGACGCCAACGGCGACATCCTCAGTGGCGATGGTGCAGTGCTCGGCGACGCGAACGCGGTGACCAACGGGGACATCCGCGCCGATCAGGGCTCCAATGTCGCCACCGGCCAGGACAACGTGATCCGCGACAGCGGCACCACGATGACCGCCGGCGCCGACGCGATCGCCGCCGCCGACTCCGGCGCGGTGATCAAGGGTGCGGAGAACCACAACGGCACCTCCATCGGCGGCGGCCAGACCACCACGACCGTCAGTGGCAGCGGGAACACCGCCGCCGCGGATGGACGTGAGACGACGACCACCGTCACCACGACGGAGGTCACCTCCACCACCACGACCGACAGCTCGGACAACTCAGTGCTGGAGACCACCATCACCGATAGTTCAACGCACGACTACTCCGACCACGCGCTGTTCGACGCGAGCCGGGACACCACACTGCTGAACAGCGAGCTCGATAACAGCGACAACCTGTCGCTGGCGTCGGGCAACCAGCTGCTCGGCTTCTAACCGGCCGGCAGGCGGCGGGGGGGGGGGCCCCGGCGGCCCCC
>NZ_JBILVF010000109.1:0-11470 GCF_044370595.1 Mycobacterium sp. | reverse complement strand
GCGGCGCGGCGGGGCACCCGGACTCCCTCCCCCGGGACCCCGCCGCGTTCGTGTATTCAGCGCATACCGTGTGAAGCGGCAAAGGAGGACAGGTGAGCCAGCGGCAGGACCGGCGACCGGTGATCGTCGAGTTACTCGATCACACCCGCAGCATCGCCGACCTCAACGACCGCGGCGATCTCTCCGCGCGGCTTGCCGCGGCGCGGGAGCGAATCACCGACCCCCTCATCCGGGTGGTGATCGTCGGCCAACTCAAGCAGGGCAAGAGCCAGTTGCTCAACTCGTTGCTGAATATGCCGGTCGCCCGGGTGGGTGACGATGAGAGCACGGTGCTGATCACTGTGGTGGGATACGCCGAGGAGCCCACGGCGCGGGTCATCCTCGACGCGGGCGGCGGTCACGAGCAGGCCGTGGAGGTTCCGGTCGCCGACCTCGGCTCCGATCTACGGCGCCCCCAGTCCGCTGCTCAAGGGCGGGCTGACGTTCCTCGACACCCCCGGGGTGGGCGGGCCCGGCCAGCCCCACCTGTCCGCCACCCTGGGTCTGCTGCCCGATGCCGACGCGGTCCTGTTCGTCAGCGATGCCAGCCAGGAGTTCACCGAACCCGAACTGCGGTTCCTGCGGCAAGCCGTTGACATCTGTCCGGTCGCTGCGGCCGTCGCCACCAAGACCGACCTCTACCCGTTCTGGCGGGCGGTGGTCGACGCCGACATCGCCCACCTCCGCCGGGCGGGCCTGGACATCCCGGTGATACCGGTGTCCGCGTTGCTGCGCAGTCATGCGGTCCAGACCGGGGATAAGGAACTCAACGCGGAATCCAATTTCCCGACGATCGTGTCCTTCCTGTCAGAGAAGGTCCTCAGCCGGGAGAGCGACCGGATCGGCGACCATGTTTTGACCGAGATCTGTTCTGCGGCAGAGCATCTCAAGTTCTCAGTTGGGTCGGAGCTTTCCGCGCTCACTGATCCCGACCAGGCCCGCAGGCTGACCGCCGAGCTTGAGCAGCGTAAGCAGGAAGCTCAGGACGCGCTGGCGCAGACCGCGCTGTGGCAGCAGATCCTCAATGACGGCATCGTGGATTTGACCGCCGACGTCGATCACGACCTGCGGGCGCGCTTTCGGGCGATCACCCAGCACACCGAGGAACTCATCGATTCCTGCGACCCCACGCTGCAGTGGGCCGAGATCGGCGCCCGGGTCGAGGACGATATCGCCAATGCGGTCGGGGACAACTTCGTGTGGGCCTACCGGCGGGCCGAGACCCTGGCCGCCGAGGTGGCGCGCACCTTCGTCGCCGCAGGTCTGGACGCCGTCAAGATCCCGGAACTGCGCGCCCGCGAGATGGCCGCCGGTATGGGCCGGATGAAGTCCTTGGCTCGCCTGGAGTCCAAGCCGATCGGCAAGGGACACAAAGTCATCACCAGCATGCGTGGCTCCTACGGTGGTGTTCTCATGTTCGGCATGCTCACCTCCGTGGCGGGGCTGGGCATGTTCAACCCGATCTCGCTGGGGGCGGGCCTGCTGCTGGGCCGCAAGTCCTACCAGGAGGAGATGGAGAACCGCCTGCTGCGGGTGCGCAACGAGGCCAAGACCAACCTGCGCAGATTCGTCGATGATGTGCTCTTCGCGGTGACCAAGGAGTCGCGGGACCGGCTCAAGACGATCCAACGCCAATTGCGGGATCACTACCGCGGAATCGCCGACCAGACAACACGATCGATCAACGAGTCCCTGCAGGCCACCGTGGCCGCCGCCCGGATGGGGGAGACCGGGCGCAACCTGCGGGTCACAGAACTCCAGCGGCAGGCCGACATCCTGCGGCAGGTTCTCGCCAACGCCGAGAAGTTGCGCGGCCCGTGAAGGACCTGGTCCGTGGCATCATCGACGGCACCCGCCGGGCATACCGGTCTGATCCTGCCTACCGGCAGCGTCCCGACATCGTCGGCCAACTGGACCGAATCGCGGCGCGGCTCAACGAGCCGATTCGTATCGCGCTTGCCGGCACGCTGAAGTCGGGAAAGTCCACCTTGGTCAACGCGCTGGTGGGGGAGTGCATCGCCCCGACTGACGCCACAGAGGCCACCCGGATCGTCACCTGGTTCCGCAACGGCCCGATCCCGAAGGCCACCGCCAACCACCGTGGCGGGCAGCAGTCGAACGTCCCGATCGTGCGTGCTGACGACGGAACCGGCGGCCTGACATTCGAATTCGGCGCGCTCAACTCCGACGACATCATCGACATCGACGTCGAATGGCCGGCCGAGGAGCTGGTCGCAGCGACGATCATCGACACCCCCGGCACCTCGTCACTGACGCGCGACGTCTCCGCGCGCACCCTAAGACTGCTGGTGCCTCCCGACGGGGTGCCCCGCGTGGATGCCGTCGTCTTCCTCCTGCGGACCCTCAACGCCCCGGACATCGCGCTGCTCAAGCAGATTGGTGATCTGATCGGTGGCTCCACCGGTGCGCTGGGGGTGATCGGCGTCGCCTCGCGAGCCGACGAGATCGGCGCCGGGCGAATCGACGCCATGTTGTCGGCCAAGGACGTCGCCAACAGATTCACCGCCGAACTGGACCGCACCGGGATTTGCCAGGCGGTGGTCCCGGTCTCCGGTCTGCTCGCCCTGACCGCACGGACCTTGCGCCAGAGTGAATTCACCGCCCTGCGCAAGCTCGCCGGGGTGGAACCCGCCGAACTGAACAAGGCGATGCTCAGCGCCGACCGGTTCGTTCGCGACAATCCGACGCTGCCCGTGGACGGCCCGACCCGGACCGGATTGCTGGATCGGTTCGGCCTGTTCGGCATTCGGATCTCGATGGCGTTGCTGCGCGCCGGGGTGCAGGACGCCGATGGGTTGGCCGAGGATCTGCTGGAGCGCAGCGGCCTGGTGGCGTTGCGGGAAGTGATCGACCAGCATTTCGCGCAGCGTTCCGATCAGCTCAAGTCGCACACCGCATTGGTCTCGCTGCGCAGTTTCGTGCAGCGCTACCCCACCCCCGCGACCCCGCGCATCATCGCCGATATCGAACCACTGCTGGCCGATACCCATGCGTTCGAGGAACTGCGCCTGCTCAGCCAGTTACGTTCCCGCCCAACCACGTTGACTGACGATGAGATGGCGTCGCTGCGGCGGATCATCGGGGGGTTGGGTACCGTGGCCGCGAGTCGTCTCGGTTTGGCGGATCGGTCCGACGACGGACCGCGTGCAGCGTTCGCAGCCGCGCAGCGGTGGCGCCGACGGGCCGAGCACCCGCTGAACGACCCCTTCACCGCCCGGGCCTGCCGCGCCGCTGTGCGCAGTGCGGAGGCGCTGGTCGCCCAGTACGCCGGGCGCGCCTGAACGTCACCCCTCCGGCTGCGGCTCCGGGACTGTCGGGGCCGGCCGGGTTGGCAACGGCAACGTCGGCCACAGCGGCTTGGTCGTCGTCTCAGTGACGGTGGTCACCGACGTGGTGATGGACGTCGTCGTCGACGGGGTGGGCGCCTCGCTGGTGGTGGGGGCCGCGGTGGTGGTCGGGGTCACCGTCGTGGTGACGGTGGTCGGCGGCGCCGGGGCCGTCGTGGTACTCGGCGACGGGCCGGCAGTCTGTGTGGTCGTGGTCGGCGGTGCTGCCGACTCACTCGTCGGTGCTGATGAGGTGGTGACACTGCTCGAGGTCACAGCCGGGCTCTGTGACGTGCCTGCGGTGGTGTACTTCACGACCGCGTAGACCAGCAGTGCGAGCACGGCTGCGGTCAGTGCCCCCAGACCGACCAGCGCAGCGGGGCGCTGATACCAGGGCGTTGGTGGCGGCACGGGGTCCGGGTGGCGGCCGGTGGCCGGGGAGTAGCCGGTGGGTGAGCCGTACTCGCTGTAGGCCTCGCCGCCGGTTCCGCCGTAGTTGGCGTACTGCGTCGGGTCGCTCTCGGGGTAGTTGTCCGGATTGTCCGGGTAACCATTACGCGCCACGTGCTCCGATTCTAGTGGCGGGCGGCGAACTGGGGCATGACCTCGGCCGCGAACAGTCCCAGATGGTCAGCCACTTCCGCGGCGTCGGCGATGTCGAGGATTTGTAGATACACCCGTTGCACACCGGCGTCGGCGAACACCGCCAGCCGTTCAGTGATCTCGGTGGGGTTGCCCGTCAGCGGCGAGTTCTCTCGCAACTCCGCGACCTCGCGGGAGATCGCTGAAGCGCGGCGGTCGATTTCGGCCGCGTCGCGCCCCGCGCACACCGCGAACGCAGCCGAGTAGATCAGTTCATCGGGGTCTCGGCCGGCGTCCCGCACGGCGGTACGGACCCGCTGCAACTGCAGCCGGGTGAAGTCGAGCGTGGGGAAGGCCAGATTGAATTCGGTGGCGAACCGTGCCGCCAGCGCCGGGGTGCGCCTGGGTCCGCCGCCGCCGACGATGATCGGCGGATGCGGCCGCTGAACCGGTTTGGGCAGGGCCGGGGAGTCGACGATGGTGTAGTGCTTGCCGGCGAACCCGAAGGTCTCGCCTTCCGGGGTGCCCCACATGCCGGTGACGATCGCGAGTTGTTCCTCCAACCGGTCGAACCGTTCGGCCAAGCCGGGGAAGGGGATGCCGTAGGCCAGATGCTCGACCTCGAACCAGCCCGCACCGATACCGAACTCCACCCGGCCTGCGCTCATCGCATCAACCTGCGCCACCGAGATGGCCAGCGGACCGGGGTGGCGGAACGTCGCCGAGGTGACCAGGGTGCCCAGCCGGATCGTTGAGGTCTCCCGGGCGATCCCGGCCAGCGTCACCCACGAGTCGGTGGGACCGGGCAGCCCGTCACCGCTCATCGCCACGTAGTGATCGGAGCGGAAAAAGGCTGAGAAACCTAACGATTCGGCCACCTGGGCTACGGCGAGTTGCTGTTCGTAGCTGGCACCCTGCTGGGGCTCGACGAAGACGCGAAAATCCACGCCGATCAGACTAGGTCAGTTCAGAAGAACTCGACACGCTCCGTGCTGATGAACATGCCGTGGCCGGTGCCGTCGTTGGTGAAGGTGGTGCCGGTGCTGTCGGCGACGATGGTCCAGCCCACCGCCGCATAGGTGTCGTAGCCGATGGTCGTGGTCGGCATGGCCCCGAGATTGCCCAAAACCCACCTGTTGCTGCCACTGGCCGACACCTCCACCCCGTTGGCGGGCTGCCCGTCGATGGTGGGCGAGTCGGTGAACTCCGATTCGCAGCCCACCGTGTCGGCTGAGATCTGGCAACGGGTCAGGCCGGATCTGGTCTCGATGTAGACGTAGCCGTTGGAGTTGGGCTCCAGCCTCTGGCCGCCGGAAGGCCGCTGGCCGGTGGTGGGTGTCGGTACGTTCGAGGCGCTGGTGGGCGGCGTGGTTGGTGCTGTCGTGCCGGGCCTGCTGCCGGGAAACTCCGGTTCGGAGTCGCTGCCGCAGCCCACGCAGATCGCCACCCCGTCGACGGTGCTGCTGCAGCCCGCCATCACGGCGGTCAGCAGACAGGCTGCGGCCAACCCGATTCGGAAACCGATCCCGCGGCCGATCCTGCCGCCGTGGGAAGTGCGCACCCGATCAGAGTACGCATGTCGTGACTAGAGTGACGGGAGTGACTCGCGGGGGTTTTATCGGACCGTGACGTTGACCGAGAAAACCCACGAGTCCTTCTCTCCGCCGGGCCACGGACGGCTGTAGGTGGTGGATACCGTCGTGTTTCCGGGCGCCATCGCTTGCAGCATCCACACCTCACTGCCTGCCGCGCCCGGCTGAGTTCCTTTGGGCGCGATGACCTCATGGCCGGTCTGTGCGAGCACCTTGGGATCGGAGATCTGCATCTGCTCGGCCCATCGGAAGCCGGTGGATGGGTTGGACCCGAGGCTCACCTGGAGGAAGTCCCCGACGGCAAGGTCGGTGCTGCGGCTGATCTGCTTCTGGTTCAGCAGGTCGTCGTAGGAGATCGCGATGGTCTCGGTCTTGGGCCCGCTCTTCGCCGGCTCGGTACTGTTCGAGCATCCCGACAGCGGCAGCGCGATGATCGCCAGAGCCGCTAGTGTCCGATAGTTCATGGTCGACTCCCTCTGAAAAACTCGCGGGTCCGTAACAGGTAGGACGGTATCCGCCGGGCCGGCACCGGCCGCGGCCAGTCATCGGCACGATAGTAGGCATCGGAGCCCCCGTCGACGAAAATGACGCTGCCGCAGAGGAAGTCAGCCGAATCAGACAGCATGAACACCACCCAGTCGGCAAGCTGCCCGGGGTCGCCGAACCCTCCGATCGGCACCGGGAACCGGCGGATGTTCCGCGCCTCGGCCGGGGTGGCCAATTGGCGTTCCAGCATCGGCGTCATGATGGCCCCCGGCGCCAACGCGTTGAGCCGGATGCCCGCTCCGGCCCATTGTCGCGTGACGGCGTTGCGGCGCACCCACCGGCTGACCGCGATTTTCGACGCCGCATAGGCCATCGGCGGTGCTGCCGGTCCGAGCAACCGGTAGGTGCGCAGCGCCTTCTCGGCGTCCCCGGCGAGCAGTGCGCGCACCGCCCGGCCCGGCACCGCAGGCACCGTTGTCGTCGAATTGCTGGAAAACACGACGACTTTGGCACGCTCGGCGGCGGCCAGTGCCGGTCGCCAGGCCTGCAGCAATTCCACTACTCCGAAGTAGTTCACCTCGGTGATGAGGCGCTCGGCACCCTTGGTGGGGCCAAGGCCGGCAGCCAGCACGGCGCCGTCCAGTCGTCCGCCGCTGCGTGCCAGTACTGCCTCGGCGGCCCCGCGCCGCCCGGTGGACGTCGACAGGTCGGCCACGATGTCGGCGTCGGTGAGATCAACCTCAAGGATCGTGTGGCCCGCACCGCGCAACCTGCTGACGACCGCCTGCCCCATCCCGGACGCGGATCCGGTCACCGCATAGGTAGCCACCTCGGGGCTTGTGACTGCCTAGACCAGCGAGCCGGCGCCGCCCTTGACGCCGCTATCCCAGAACTCGTTCAGCGGGGCGGCGAACTTGTCGTTGTTGGTCAGCGTCGGCAGACCGAGCGAGTCCTCGATGAAGCGCAATAGGCTGTAGTGGTTGTAGTGGTTGGTGGCGGTGAAGGCGCCGCCGCGCATGCCCGCCGCTATCGCACCCTGCGACGGGATGACCACGAACACGACCCGGTTCCCTTGATTGCCGAAGCCTAGTGAGGTGTTGTTGTTGTCCTCGTCGAAGGTGACGACCAGGGCCGACTTACGGGTCGGGTCCTTCCACACCGCCGAGTTCAGCACAACAGGGACGTTCTCGGAAAGGAACTGGTCAAGCGCGGGGATGTTGTAAGGGTTGCCGGGCTCAAGCTGGCTGAGTGCGAACCTCAGCATGCCCCAGGGGAAGTCGACCGGACCTTCGCCGTTGAAATCCTCGTTTGCGGCAAACCACGCATAGTTCGGTGCGGTTGCCACCGACTTCAGATCCTCGGCCATCTGCTGCAGCGGAACGATGTTCGCCAGGGCTGCCGGGTTGTTGGCGATGGACTTGAAGGCCGGGAAGGGCAGTTGATCGGGGGAGTAGTCGCCACTGGCCACCAACGGGCTGGCTCCGGGGGCCAGGCTCTGCGCGTAACCCTTCCAGGTCTTGCCGGCCGCGGTGATGTTGGAGACCAGCGTGGTGTCGGCGTCGATGCACGGCGTCGCGCAGTTGTAGGTCAGACCGAAGTCGGTGCCGCCGATGACCGGGTAATAGTTCGGCAGGCTCGGATGGGTCAGGCCGTGGTACTGGTTGGCGTGTCCGTAGGCGTTGATCAGGCTGTTGAGGAAAGGCGCTTTGGTACTCCCGACGATGTCGGTGTAGCCCTTGTTCTCCATGTACACCATGAAGACGTGGTCAAGTTCACCGACCGTCGACACCGGCGGGGTGGGGGCCGGCGGGGCGGGCAGGGTGGCACCGACGGTGAAGGCGATGTTGTCGGCGAATGCGTAGTTGTAGTCGAAATCCACACCACCGAGCAGCCAGGGAAGCCCGAAGGTCACCCAGTTGCGGTCCTCGAGGGTCAGCGCGACTTGCGCGTAGCGAGTCCCAGTCGGGAGTGTGCCCGCCGTCGAGCGTTGCTTGAACCCGGTCTGGAACCAGCGTTCGAGAGGGCCGACCCGGTTGAGTGCGGCGCTGCCGAGGTAGGTCTTGTTCGCGTCGAGGAAGTCGACCTTCACCGACGCCCCGGACGGATCGGACAGGTAGCCGCCGAGCCAACCGCTGAGGTTGTAGGTCGTGGTGCCCAGGTCGATGTCGGCGGCGGCGCTGCGCAGGTCGACGGTTTGGGTCAGGGTGCCGGTCGTGACGTCGCCGCCGCCGAAGAACTGGTTTCCGCCGTCGGCAGGTCCGCTCTTGGCCTTGGGGTATCCAAGGAATCCCGGCAAGTTCGGCATCGGGAAACTCGTTCCGATCGGCCACAGGTTGCGGGGTGCCCCGTACTTGATCACTGTCGGGGTTCCGGTCAGCGTCCAACCCGGGATCGTGACGGCGCTGTACCCGGACAGTGAGGGATCACCGAGTTCGGCGCCGGGGTTGACCAGCAGGTTAGGGCTCTGGACCTGACTGGTCGTGGTGACTGCGGCGGGCGGGACGACACCGATGAGGCGCTCGAATTCCTTTCGCGCCCAGGCCAAGACGCTGAACAGCATCGGAGCCTGATTCGGCGCGCCGCCGGTGCTGCCGCCGAGCAGAGGGGCCAGCGCGGTGCTGACCAACTGCGCGGTGGTGCTGGCAGGCAGCATCCGGGGTGCGGCCGCCGCTGGGCGGGCTGGCGCAACGACGGCGACGGCCGGGGCAGGGGAGGTCACCAGTGCGGCTGACGGAGCGGGGACCGTTACGCCCGGCCGGGCGCTGGCCTCGGGCGTCGAGTAAGCGGTGGACTCGGGGGTGACCTCAGGCGCCTGTGCGCTGCTCTGCCGGGAGGCTGCCACCGATGCCGATGCCACCTGCTCGGCGATCGCTGCGCTCGGGATGGGCGGTGCCGCGTTCTGGCCGACCGGGGCAGCGCTGTCCTCCTCGGCGCCAACCCGGCTCAGCGTGTCGGCGGCGGCCGAGCGCGGGGTGTTGTCCGGCGCGGCCGTGGGGGCCTGGAGTGCCGACTTGGCCGGCCCGCCGCGGCGGACCGGGGATGACACCCGGACCTTGCCCTCGCGGGGCGACTGCGCTTGCGACGAGTTGGTTTCCGCCCCGGCTGCGTCCGGGGTATCGGCGAAAGCCGGGACGTCGGCGACGCTGTAACCGATGCCCAGCGCGACAGCCAAGGCGCCCAGCCGACCGATGTTCCTCGCGTGACTCATAGTTCGTTTCCTTCAGTTAGCCGCAGTCGGGTCGAGGTGCTTCTCAGGCAAGCACGGCCGTGGCATCGAGGACCCACGGCAGTTCAGAGTCCGCCGTAGGCGGCGGCAGTGGCGGGTCCGACGGTGGGATCGTCCCAGATCCGGTCAGGTAGGCGACCACCCGGGCCAGAGCCTGGGTGACCCCGACCGCCAGATCGCCGTTGAATTGCACGATCCACTTCGTCACATCAGCGATGCCGCTGATGAGGAAGATGTCCTGATCGACCACCGATTGCAGCATGTCGGTGATGTCGGTGACGAAACCGTCGATGAAGTAGGGAATGCTCGCGAATACCGTGCGTGTTCCGAGCGCGAGGTCGGCACCGATATCGGGGTAGCCGTACATCGAGATCGCATCGCCGAGGGATTGCTTGAGGTCCTCCGGAGCGACGATGCCCGCCGTCTTGGTCTGCAGTGGCACGCCGTCGAAGTCCGACCGCTGGTCAACGCCGAACAGATTGACGATGGTGGGGGTGATGTCGGCGTTGGTATACCCCAGGTTCTGCTTGCCGTCATTCTGGTCATCGCCCTCGGGATCGAAGATCACGAAGGCCGTTGTCTCAGCTGGTGACTGGAACCCGTGGCCCAATCCTTTCGACGGCTGGTGACCGTGGTCAGTGGTGATGATCACCGTCCACTCTTCGCCGAGATTGGTCGCTTCCCACTGCTCGACAGCAGCCAGGATTTGCGCGATGTTCTCGCTGGTGTTGATCAGTGCGTCGCGATACTGCGTGGAAGCACCGCCGTGCAGATGGCCCTCCTCGTCGACGGCCACCTGATAGGAGAAGACGAACGTCGACTCGTTCGGGTTGGTCGCCTCGATGAGCGCGATCGTCTCGGCCGCGACCTCGTCGTCAGCGGCCTCCCAGCCATCGGCCTCGTCGTAGGCGACGTAGATGTTCTCGTCAGCCGGGTAGCCGCCCGCCCCGGCGATGTCGTTGATGTACTTCCAGTCGGCGACGACCGCGGTCCTGACCGCGGGTTTGTAGTACTCGATGAGGTTGATCGCTGTCGGCCACTTGACGTACGGCTCAGGGTTGAACAGGTTGTTGATCACTCCGGTCTTGTTGTCCCAGGCCCCGGTCAGGATCGTCGACCAAGACGGCCCGGAGATGGTGGTGTGCCCGACAAGGCTGGTCGCCCCGGTGATGCCCTCATCCATCGCGATCCGGAATCCGCTGGCCGGATCGTCGTAGGCGTACTGGAGGATCTTGCTGAGATTGGTGCCGTCGGTGCCGATCAGCAGCACGTGGTTCACCGGTGGGTCGGCGAAGGCCTCGGCCTGAGCCTGCGCGCTGGCGGCGCGGTACCGGGTGTTGGTGCCCGAGGTTGCGCTGACGGTGACCGCGCCGGCGGGGGCGACCGGCATGACCGGCAGATCGGGGAGCAGTGGCACCGGCAGCGGGGTCGGTGCGGGCGCGGCAGGCGCGGGAGTGAGTTCGGGCGTAGCGGCCGGTGCGACCGCCGCCGCCACCGCAGGTGCCGCGTCCACTGCGGAGGCGGATGCGGGGACTGCCGCGACCGGGATGCTGGCAGCCGTAACCGGAGCCGACGCATCGGTAGCGGACGGCGGAGAAGCCGGTTCGGCCGTGGCGTCCTCGGTAACGGGCGCCGCGAGTTCCACCGCGGCGTCGGGTTGCTCGGCGACGCGGGGTGTCGGCGGGGCATCGTTGTCGGCGACGTCAAGACCTTCGCGCTCCGACTCCCGGTCACCGGCAGTCGTCCGCTGTGCGGGCGCCCCGGACTCTGCTGGTGTCGCGTCAGCCGAGGTTTGGGTTGCAGACCCGCGCGACCGGCCAGGCGACTGGGTGTCTCCCCGCTTGTTGGAATCAGGGCTGCTGGACTCGGCGGACGTGGCGCTGCCTGTGCCGCCGGACGGATCGGCCTGGGCCACCGCGGTCCCGAGTGTCGATGCGGCGCCCGCCACCACACCGGCGACCGCTACGCCGAGGCAAACCTGTTTGATCGTGCTCATGAGTCGCCCCTCTGGTGCGTGGTTGAAACCTTGGAATTACCTGTGACGCTAATAGCCGCACACGCGATTCAGGAGACTTTTCGGGATATTCGGTGTCGCGAAGGTCCCACGGCGATGGGACTTTGGTCAGCGAGTTGCGACGGCGGGCCCGTCATCGCCGGCAGATCCCTTGTCGGTCACCTGGGCAGGTGGTCAAATTGAC
>NZ_JBILVF010000012.1:0-47617 GCF_044370595.1 Mycobacterium sp. | reverse complement strand
CTTCGTGCGACAACCTGCAGGCTGACATCATCGCCGCGCTGCGCTCGCCGATCGCCTACCAGACCGAAGGTTCCGGCCTGACCGCTGGCAGCCAGACCGAGTTGACCGCAGTCGCGGCCGCCATCAAGGCCTGCCCGCAGGCAAAGGTCACTGTCGTCGGCCACACCGACAACACCGGTGATGACGAGGTCAACGTCCCGTTGAGCAAGAGCCGGGCCGAGTCGGTCGCCGATTACCTTGTTTCCCAGGGAGTTCCGGCCGGTTCGGTCACCGCCGAGGGCGCCGGGTCGTCCCGGCCGGTCGCGGGTAACGACACCGCCGACGGCCGGGCGCAGAACCGACGCACCGAGATCATCGTCAACTAGGGGAGTATCGAAATGGGTTTCCTGGCGCAGTGGTTGTGGTATCTGCTGGCATTCCTGGTCGGTTCGGGTGTGGCGTGGGTAATCACCGTCCTGACCATTCACCGGACCAGCAGCGAGCAGGCCATCGCCGACCTGCCCGCCGGCTCCCGCGAGATCGGAGCACTGTGATGCGCGACGTCAACGGGTGGCTGCTGGCGTTCTCCTTCCTGTTGGGTCTGCTGCTCACTTTCGCGATGATGATCCGGCGGGTCACCCGTGAGGTCCCGGTCAACGGCGCGGGCCCCGAGCGGACGGTTCCGGCGAAGGCGAGTGCCGCGACGATGCCTCTGGCCGGCGCTGTCGAGAAGGTCGAGAAGGGCGAGAAGGGCGAGAATGCTGCCCGGGACATCGTCGTCAAGGCCGACGACATCCTGGAGAAGGACCCGTACGGCACCGGCTCGGTCCGGGTCTCAGCCCGCACCGTTGCGCCGGTCGGCTACACCATCAAGGGCGACAAGGACACCGGCCTCTTTTTTAGCCCGGACAGCCCGCAGTATGCGGCGATCGAAGCCGAGGTGTGGTTCGCCAACGAGGAAAGCGCCGCCAAGGCCGGCTTCCTGCGCTGGGATGGCACGGGCGTCGAGAAGCCCGCAGCCACTGTGATCAGCGAACAACAGGCACCTGTGGGGGACGCCTCTTTGGTGGTCGTGGAAAGCGGCTCAGGGGAAGTCGATTCGGCGCTGCGGATCGTCTACGGCACCGAGGACGAGGAGCCCCGGCGCGGCTAGTGCGGCGGAGGAAGGCGAAGCACCAACCGCGCTCCACCCAGGGGGCTGTCTTCCAATACAGCGGTGCCGCCATGGATTTCAGCCTGCTGTGCCACCAGCGCCAGCCCCAGGCCTGATCCCGAACGCGACGCGGTGGACCCGCGGGCGAACCGGCCGAAGACCGATTTTCGTTCGCTCTCGGGCACTCCTGTCCCGTTGTCGTCCACCGCGATCTCAACTCCGTCGCGTGACGTGACCGCCGACAACCGCACTTTTGTGGCACCACCATGCTTGACGGCGTTGGCGATCGCATTGTCCACGGCCAGGCGCAAGCCGGCGGGCAGTCCGATGATGATGCACGTCGGCGACGGCGTCAGCGACACCTCAAGTTCGGGGTACACCCGCATCGCGTCGTGGGCGGCCCGATCCAGCAGTTCGGTGATGTCGACGGGGACCTGGTCGGCGGCGGTGGACAATTCGCCCTGGGCCAGCCTCTCCAGGGCGCCCAGCGTGGCCTCGATCCGGCTCTGGGTCCGGATGACGTCGCCGATCACCTCCTCACGCTGCTCGGCGGGCAGGTCGAGGGTGGACAGCACCTCCAGGTTGGTCCGCATCGCGGTCAGCGGTGTGCGCAGCTCGTGCGCCGACACCGCTGCGAAGTCCCGGGCCGAGGCCAGCGCGGCCTTGGTGCGGTCCTGCTCGGTCCAGATCCGCTCCAGCAGACCCTTGAGTGCCTCACCGATCTCGACGGCCTCGGTGGCGCCGCTGACGTCGACGTCGGGAGCCACATCGCCGGCGTCGATCGCCCGGGTCTGCTGGGCCAGTCGGCGCAGTGGCCGGACCGCGAACGCTGCCAGCAACCAGCCCAGGACCGCTGCGGCACCGATGGCGAAGCCACAGATGATCAGCACCCGCCGGTGCAGGTTGTTGGTGTCGGCGATGGTGTCGTCGTAGGTCGCGCCGACCTGCAGCGTGGTGGGCGGCTCGGGGTAGGGGATCACCACGGTGCGAACCCGGTAGCGCACCCCTTCCAGCACGATGGTGGCGTAGTCCGAATCCACCTCCGGCAGCACCACGTCGGAGTTCGACCGCACCTCCGCGCCGCGGTGCACCGTGATCACCACATCGGCGACGTTCGGTGACGGCGGAATCTGCTCCAGACCACGCGGCACGAACGGCACCGCGAAACCGGCCGCCTCATCGAGTCGGCGGTCGAGCCGTTCGAGCCGGTCGTTGGTGATGCCGATCCAGACGATGGTGCCGACGATCGTCACCACGATCGCCGCGCCGATCGCCGTCGCGAACGCCACCCTGGTTCGCAGGGACGGGGTGCGGCGGACGATCCGCGACAACATCAGCGGGCCGGAATCGCCGCGGGCGCTGGGCTCATTGGGTCCGCAGAACGAAACCGACTCCGCGCACGGTGTGCAGCAGGCGGGGTGCTCCGCCGGCTTCCAGTTTGCGCCGCAGGTAGCCGATGAAGACGTCCACGACGTTGGTGTCGGCGGCGAAGTCGTAGCCCCACACCAACTCCAGCAGTTGCGCCCGGCTCAGCACCGCGGTCTTGTGCTCAGCCAGCACCGCCAGCAGGTCGAATTCACGTTTGGTGAGGTCCACGTCGACGCCGTTGACCCGGGCCCGCCGGCCCGGAATGTCGACCTCCAGTGGGCCCACCTGGATGGTTTCGGAGGAGAACGTCGCCGTCGCCCCGCGGCGGCGCAGCAGAGCTTTGACCCGGGCCACGAGTTCGGCGAGCACGAACGGTTTGACCAGATAATCATCGGCGCCGGCCTCCAGACCCGCCACGCGGTCGTCGACCGAACTGCGGGCCGACAGCACACAGACCGGAACGTCGTTGTCCATCGCGCGCAAGGCGGTCACCACGCTGACTCCGTCGAGCACCGGCATGTTGATGTCGAGCACGATCGCGTCCGGGCGGGTTTCGGTGGCGCTGCGCAACGCCTCTGCACCGTCCACCGCGGTCGAGACCTCAAAGCCCGACAGTCGAAGCCCACGTTCCAGCGACGCGAGCACGTCCGGGTCGTCATCGACGACGAGGACGCGGGGAGACGCTCCCGAAGCCCCGGAAGCCCCCGAGCCCCCCGATGACGTCCCCGAAGACGACCCCGAAGACGACATAGCGCTGTCCATGACCCCATAGTGCCGGATGGACGGGTATACGGACGGGAGGCGTGGCCGTGCCCGGCCCACCGCTGCCACTACGTTGGCCGTAGACGAACGCGAGGAGGCATGCGGTGGCGGACGGTGTTCCCGCGGTGTCCATCGCCGCCCGCCCGGCGCGCCGCCGCGGAGTCTCCGATCTGGTGCGTCTGCTGCCCTACCTGAAGCCCTACCGGGTGCGTTGGATCGCCATGATCGTGGTCGCCGTCATCAGCCTGGTGGCCACCGTCGCGATTCCGTTGATGACCAAGGCGGTCATCGACGGGCCGGTCCGCAACCGCGATCCGCACGGTCTGTGGGTGCTGGGCTCGGCGGCGGTCGCCGTCGGGGTGGCCGAGGCGTTGCTGTGGTTCATCCGCCGCTGGCTGGTCTCCCGCGCCACCATGGGTGTGGAAGCCGACATCCGCAAGGACCTCTACGCCCGGCTGCAGATCCTGCCGATGTCATTTCACGGTCGCTGGCAGTCCGGTCAGCTGTTGTCACGGATCATGAATGACCTCAACACGATTCGCCGCCTCCTGTCGTATGGGTTGATCTTCTTTATGCTCAACATCCTGCAGATCGGCGTGGTCACGGCGATCCTGCTGGCGATGTACTGGCCACTGGGGGTGGTGGTGCTGGTCTCGGTGATACCGGTCACCGTCACCATGCTGCGCTTCGAGCGCACGTTCACCCGACTCTCCCGCGCCGCCCAGGACGAAGCCGGCCACGTCGCCACCCACGTCGAGGAGGCGGCACTGGGTGTGCGGGCGGTGAAGTCCTTCGGCCGGGAGGAGTACGTCTTCGACCGGTTCGACCGGCAGGCGAAAAACCTGCACGACACCCAGATTCGCAAGGTCGCGGTTTCGGCGAAGTTCTGGACCCTGCTGGAGGTCATTCCCAACCTCACCCTGATCATCGTGCTGGGACTCGGCGCCTACGCCGCCGGCCGGGGTCTGCTTACCCTGGGGACGCTGGTGGCCTTCATCACCATGATGCTCTCGCTGGTGTGGCCGATCGCCTCACTGGGTTTCCTGCTGTCGATGACTCAGGAAGCCATGACCGCCGCCAACCGGATCGCCGAGATTTTCGACGCGCCAACCGAAATCACCGACGGACCCCGGCCAGAGGCACCCCAGGGCGGCCGATTGGAGTTCGACGACGTCGGCTTCCGGTTCCCGCCGGCTGATGAGTCCGATGATGACGGCAGCTGGGTGCTGCGCCACGTCACAGCCACCGTCGAACCGGGGCAGACACTGGCCCTGGTCGGTGCTACCGGATCGGGGAAGTCGGTCCTTGCTGCGCTGCTGCCCCGGCTTTTCGACGTGACCGAGGGCGCCATCCGGATCGACGGCGTCGACATTCGCGAGTTGACCCTGCCGGCGCTGCGCAGCACCGTCGCCGTGGCGTTCGAAGACCCGACACTGTTCTCCATGTCGGTGGCCGAGAACCTGGTGCTGGGGCGGCCGCCGCAGAATCCGGCCAGCGACGCCGAGATCGCCCGGGCCGTCGACATCGCCGCCGCGCAGTTCGTCTACGACCTGCCGTTCGGTTTGCAGACCCGAATCGGTGAGCAGGGTATGAGCCTGTCCGGCGGCCAGCGGCAGCGGCTCGCGCTGGCCCGGGCGATCCTGGCCCAGCCGAGGGTGCTGGTACTCGACGACACGCTCTCGGCGTTGGATGTGCACACCGAAGCCGCCGTCACCCGGGCACTGCGGGAGGCGCTGGCCGGGGTCACCGCGGTCGTGGTGGCCCATCGGGCCTCCACCGTCCTGCTCTCCGACCGGGTCGCACTGCTTGACACGGTGTTCGACGACGGGGCCGACGACGGGGCCGTCACCCACACCATCACCCACATAGGCACCCATGAGGAACTTCTCGCCGTGGTTCCCCGCTATCGGCATCTGCTGGCCGCCGATGACGACCTCGACGACGGTTCCCAACCCCGGCCCTGCTGGGAGGACGACACCGCCCGCCGGCAACTGCAGGACGCCTACGAGGAGGCCGTGGAGCAGCGCCAGACAGCCCTGCGCTCGGCCGGTTACGCAGCCTCCGAAGGCGACCTGCGGTGAGCGTGGATCCGTCCGGCGGCGGCGGCTCCTGGCGGGGCCGGTTCGACGAACAACCCGATGACCTGCCGATCGACGAGGGAATACCCCGGGGAAGCGAGGCCCGGGCGCTGCTGGCGGATCTGCTGCGGCCCTATCGGTCGGCTCTGCTGATCCTCGCTGCGGTCGTGATCGTCGAAAACGTTGCGCGGCTGGCGATCCCACTGATGGTCAAGCGCGGTATCGATCAGGGGATACCGCCGCTGCTGGCCGGAGGGCCGGCGCGGGAACTACTGGTGGTGGTGGCCGCACTCGCCGCCCTGGTGGCCGTGCAGGCCGTCAGCCGGATGACCTTCCTGCGGGCCTCGGGGCGGATAGGTCAGCAGGTGCTGCTGGAGTTACGCCGGCGGTTGTTCCGCCATTTCGGCCGCCTGGACATCGCCTTCCACGACCGCTACACCTCCGGGCGGGTGGTGAGCCGCTCGACCAACGACGTCGAAGCCATCCAGGACATGCTGGAAACCGGGTTCGACTCGCTGGTGACCGCAGTGCTCACCCTGGCCGGCACCTCAGTCCTGTTGGTGTTCCTCGACGTGCGCCTCGGCCTGCTCTGCCTGGCGGCCTTCCCCATCCTGATCCTGCTGGTGCGATGGTTCGCCATCGAGTCGGCCAAGACCTACCGCAGGGTCCGAGAGAGCGCGGCGCTGGTGATCGTCCAGTTCATCGAGACGATGACCGGAATCAAGGTCGTGCAGGCCTACCGCCGCGAAACCCGCAACGCCGAGATCTTCAATGAAGTCGCCGACGACTACCGCGACGTCAACGAACACACCTTCCGCCTGCTGGCCATCTTCATGCCCGCGGTCAAACTCGTCGGCAACCTCACCACCGGGATGGTGCTGCTGTACGGCGGCTACCGGGTCCTGCAAGACCAGATGACCATCGGCACCCTGACCGCCTTCCTGCTTTACCTACGGATGTTCTTCGAACCCATGCAGGAGATCTCGCAGTTCTTCAACACCTTCCAGTCGGCGTCATCGGCGCTGGAGAAGATCGCCGGTGTGCTGGCCCAGCGGCCGCGAATCGCCGACCCGGCCGAGCCGGTCCGGCTCGACGCGGTGCGCGGCGACGTTGCCCTGAGTGAGGTCACCTTCGGCTACCTGCCCGGCTATCCGGTGCTGTCCGGGATGACCCTGACCGTGCCGGCCGGCCAGACCGTGGCCCTGGTCGGCACCACCGGCGCCGGCAAAACCACCATCGCCAAACTGATCGCGCGGTTCTACGACCCCGACCGCGGCTCGGTCACCCTCGACGGCGTCGATTTGCGCGCGCTGTCCCAGGCCGAACTGCGCCGCCACGTGGTGATGGTGACCCAGGAGAACTTCCTGTTCTCCGGTACGGTCGCCGACAACATCCGGTTCGGGCGGCCGGAGGCGACCGACGCGCAGGTACGGGCCGCTGCCGAGGCGGTCGGCGCCGACGAGTTCATCACCGCTCTACCCGACGGCTACGACACCGACGTCGCCAAGCGCGGTGGCCGGCTGTCCGCCGGACAGCGCCAACTCGTCGCGTTCGCCCGGGCGTTCCTCGCCGAACCTGCGGTGCTGATCCTCGACGAGGCCACCTCATCGCTGGATATCCCCAGTGAACGTCTGGTGCAGCGGGCGCTGCGCAGCGTCCTGGCCGACCGCACCGCTCTGATCATCGCCCATCGGCTGTCCACCGTCGCGATCGCCGACCGGGTGCTGGTAGTGGAGCAGGGTCGCATCGTCGAGGACGGCACCCCCGCCGCACTGATCGACGCCGATGGCCGGTACGCGGCGTTGCACCGTGCGTGGATCGATTCGCTGGCCTGACGGCGACCGTTGACTTCGCCGAGGGTACGGCGGTTTGCTATCGTCAGCCTGATGGGGGGGAATACCCGGTTTTTGCGTTGCCTGGTGGTGACGGTCGCGGTCGCCGGGGCGGCCGCGCTGGTGTGTGCTTCCCCCGTTCCCGCCCCCGCCTCCGCCTCCTCCGACACCGCGCTGTGGGTGCGGGGCGCCGCACGGGTCGAAATCCCGATCGCCGATGTGCTGAAGCGGATACCGCCGGGTTACGCGCTGAAACAGGTCGACTATCCGGCCGGGCTGTGGCCGTGGACCGGGTTCGATACCGCGACCGGCGCGCAGTCCATCGCCGTCGGCGTTCCGGCTCTTGATCAGGCGATTCAGGCCAGCCAAAGTCAGGGCCGGACCCTGGTGATCGGGGAGTCGCTCGGTTCGCTGGTCGTCGACCAGCAGTTACGCGATCTGGCCGGCCGTCCGGATGCGCCGGACCCCGCGACGGTGCGATTCGGAGTGGTCGCTGCTCCGGCCCGGCCCGGCGGGCTGCTGTCGTACCTGCCGGTCGGAACGTATGACCCACTGACCGGAACCAGGGTCAAGCCGGTTCCGGAGACGCCGTACGACGTCACCGTTCTCAAACTGCAGTACGACGCCATCGCCAGTTGGCCGGATCGACCCTGGCATCTGCTGGCGGTCCTCAACGCGATCGCCGGCAGCATCCTCTACCACGGAACAGACCACTACGGGAACGCCGCCCAAGACGTCATGAACGGCAGGGTGCCGCCGGAGCACATCACCGCCACCGTCAACTCCCTCGGGGGCGTCACGACCACCTACACGGTGCAGCAGAACCCCGCGTTCCTGCACCAACTCGAGCCGATATTCCCCGAAGCGGTGGCCGCGGTTAACAAACTGCTGACCCCGATCATCAATCTGGGGTACTCAGAACTCACCCCGGACGCCGGGCCGCATCTGGCTCCCGGCGGGCAACTCGTCGACAAGAACGGCCGGGCGGTCTTCCCGCTTCCGGCCGCCCAACACCGGACACCACGAGCCCTGCCGTCGGCCGCCGCCGTGGCCGCTTCCCCGCCGGCCGGCACGCGGAGAGCCAAGGCCGCGTCACCGTCCGATCGGGGGCCGGTGTCTACCCGGGTTCGTTCCTCCCAATAGACCGTCCCCACGCAGGCGCGGAACAATCGACCCATGAGGCGATTCGCCGATCGGTTCGCGGCCGGCCGCTACCTGGCCGCCGCGCTGCAGGGTTACCGGGGGCGTGACGTGGTGGTGCTCGGCCTGCCGCGGGGCGGGGTCCCGGTGGCGGCCGAGGTGGCCCACGCGCTCGGCGCTCCGCTGGATGTCCTGGTGGTGCGCAAACTCGGGGTGCCCTACCAACCGGAACTGGCCTTCGGCGCGATCGGTGAAGGGCAGATCCGGGTGCTCAACCACGCCGTGCTCAGGCGCACCGGGCTTGAGCCCGGCGAGGTGGCCGCCGTCGAGGAGGCCCAACGGGCCGAATTGAACCGGCGGGTCGAGACCTACCGCGGCGGCAGGCCCGGGCTACCCCTGTCGGGACGGGTGGCGCTGATCGTCGACGACGGATTCGCCACCGGCGCGACCGCCCGGGCCGCCGCCCTGGTGGCCCGCGCACAGGGTGCGCAGACCGTCGTGCTGGCCGCCCCGATCGGCGCTTCCGACACCGTCACCGCTCTGCGTGAGGTCGCCGACGACGTGGTGTGCCTCGGGGCCCCGACCGGGTTCGCTGCGGTCGGGCAGGGCTACGACGACTTCAGTCAGACATCCGATGCGCAGGTCTGCGCCCTGCTTACCGCGGCGCAGGATCGGCGGTCGTAAACCGCCAGGTAAGGCTGCCTTGCTGTGGGGAGTGGCGCTACTGAGAATGTTGCGCTGTGGGGGGTGGGGGAACTGGTTCAGTTCAGTAGGAAAATGGCCACCGACATGAGCAGTACGGCCAGCGCCGGCAGAGACTTGGACAGCGGGTCTTTGACCTTCGCGTGCATGACCAACGCTCCTACCATCAACGCCGCGACTACCGCAGCGGGCAGTCGGACGAGGCCGGGAAACCAGATGCCCGCAATGAGGAGCACCCCTGATACGACCTTCAGTCCACCGACGAGGTAGAAGGTCCAGTCGGGCAGACCGTAAACGGCGAACTCTTCTTTCAGTGACCCCGCTGTGCCACCGCGGTAACTCGTCGAGGAGCGGGCTCGCACCAGCCAGACGTTGAGAAGCCCCAGACCGACGATGACCTGAAGTATGTTGGAAATCCATTGACCTGACATGGGCGCCCTTGCTGCCGAGTGGTGTGATGTGGACGATAACCGATCGGAGCCCCATGGGGATGCTCTACCAGGCGCTAAAAGTGGCGTCGATTGTCGCGTTTCTCTACTACGGCCTGAGTGTGCTCTTCGCAAACGCGATGGTGAATGAGTTCGAACGTTACGGAATGGCCAGATTCCGCAAGCTGACCGGTGTCCTCGAGGTCGCCGGAGCCCTCGGACTGCTCGCCGGGTACTTCGTTCCCGGCCTGACCATCGCGGCCGCTGGCGGCCTGAGCTTACTCATGGCACTCGGGGTGGGTATCCGCTTCCGCTCCGGCGACTCGGCAGTCGACGCGCTCCAGGCCTTCGGCATGTTGCTGGTCAATCTCTTCATCTTCGTCTACGCCTGGAAATCCGCGGCCGGTTAGCGCTGCTGGCGTCGTGGTCGCCTCGCAAACCGGCCAGTAGGCTTGGGTTCCATGATCGGTATCGAGCGAGTCGGTGATGTCACCACCATCGAGCTCCGCCGCCCGGAACGGCGCAATGCACTGAACTCCGAACTGGTCGACACGCTGCGCGAGGCGGTGGCCAAGGCCGCGACTGATGATGTCCATGCCATCGTTCTTACCGGGGCGGGCACCGTCTTCTGCGCAGGCGCGGACCTCTCCGGCGACGTGTTCGCGGCCGACTTCCCGGACAAGGCCATCGCGCTGAACAAGGCCATCGACGCTGTTCCGGTTCCGGTGATCGCCGCCGTCAACGGCCCGGCGATCGGTGCGGGTGTCCAGCTGGCCATGGTCTGCGACTTGCGGGTGGTCGCTCCCGGCGCCTACTTCCAATTTCCGATCGCCAAATACGGCCTGGCCCTAGACAACTGGAGTATCCGGCGGCTGGCCTCACTGGCCGGTCACGGGCGTGCCAGGGGTATGTTGCTGGCCGCCGAGAAGCTCGACGCCGACACCGCGATGATGACCGGAATGGCCAACCGCATCGGCACCCTCGCCGATGCCCAGGCCTGGGCGGCGGAGATCGCCGGGTTCGCCCCGCTGTCCCTGCGGCACTCCAAGCGTGTGCTCAACGACGATGGTGCCTACGAGGAGCAGGGTGATGTGCACAAGAGCCTTTTCGACCGCGCGTGGGGAAGTCAGGATGTGATCGAGGCTCAGGTCGCGAGGATTGAGAAGCGCGCCGCGAGGTTTCAGGGAGCCTGATGCCTGGCCTGCCTGACGTGTCGGCGCTGCTGCCCGGCGCAAAGACCGCACTGCGGCTGGCGGGAGCCACTGCATCGCTGGCGGCCGGCGGATGGCTGCTGCAAGCGCTGCGAGGCACCCCAGCCGCGCTGGGCGCCAGCCCGGCTGCGATCCACGCTGTTGCGGCGGGTTCGGCCAACTATCGGGACGGGGAGTTCCACAACCTCGAGCCGTCGTCGGCTTTCACCCTCGAAGCCGAAGAGAACCGTCTGATCCTTTTCGAGTTGTTTGCGGGGCGCTCGCAAACCCTGCCGAAAGCCGACATTCCGCTGGCCGATGCCCGGCCGAACGCGACCGCCGGACCGCTGTCGGTCACCTGGCTGGGGCACGCCACCGCGCTGGTGGAGATCGACGGCTTCCGGCTGCTCACCGACCCGGTGTGGAGCCAACGCTGCTCGCCGTCGCAGAACATCGGGCCCCGGCGGCTGCATCCACCACCGGTGCCGCTCGAGGCGCTTCCGGCGGTGGATGCCGTGGTCATCAGCCACGATCATCATGACCATCTCGACATGGACACCATCCGAGCGCTGGCGCGCGCGCAGCGGTCCATGTTCGTGACCCCGCTGGGAGTGGGAGCGCACCTGCGGGCCTGGGGTGTGCCGTCCTCGCGTGTCGTCGAACTGGACTGGGGCTCGAGCTACACCCACGACGGGCTCACGCTGACCTGTACACCGGCCCGGCATTACTCCGGCCGGTTCCTGTCCCGTAGCAATACGTTGTGGTCATCGTGGGTGTTCACCGGCCCGCAGCACCGCGTCTATTTCGGCGGCGACACCGGCTACACCGCCAGTTTCGCCGACATCGGCGCCCAGCACGGTCCGTTCGACCTCACGCTGCTGCCGATCGGGGCCTACAACAAGAGTTGGCCGGACATCCACATGAATCCGGAGGAGGCCGTGCGTGCGCACCGCGACCTCAACGGCGCCGACGGGTCCGGATCGCCAACCGGGGGCGTGCTCGTTCCGATTCACTGGTGCACCTTCCGACTGGCCCCGCACCCCTGGGCCGAGCCGGCCGAACGACTGGTCGTCGCGGCGACCGCCGACAACGTCGATATCGCGGTGCCCCGCCCGGGTGGGCGGGTGGTGCCCGCCAGCAACGGTCCGGTCGAGCCGTGGTGGCGGATTTGAGACCGATCGCCGTGGCGCGACGCACCACCGTTGCCGCGCTGGTCGCCGCGGTGACAGCCTGCACGAGCACGGCGCCCGGGCCCGCACCCGCGCCTTCCGGCGAGCCACCGCAACTGGTGCCCGCCGCGGCGTTACCGGACAACGCCGTCGGCAACGCTGTCGCCCAACTCGACCGCATCGCCGCGGAGTTGATGACCGAATCCGGCATACCGGGTATGGCGGTCGCGGTGGTGCACGGCGGCAAAACCGTCTACGCCAAAGGGTTCGGGGTCCGCGACAGCCGGACATCGGAGGAGGTCGACGCCGACACCGTTTTCCAACTGGCCTCGTTGTCCAAGCCGATCGCCGCCAGCGTGGTGGCCCAGCAGGTCGGAACCGGCGCCATCGGGTGGTACACCCCGATCGTGGAGAAGCTTCCGTGGTTCGCGCTGTCCGACCCGGCGGTGACCCGCATGCTCACCGTTGCCGATCTCTTCGCGCATCGCTCCGGGCTGCCCGACCATGCCGGCGACCTTCTCGAAGACCTGGGCTATGGCCGCGGCGCGGTGTTGGAACGGCTGCGATTCCTGCCCCTCGGACAGTTCCGAACGTCCTACGCCTACACCAACTTCGGGGTAACCGCGGCTGCCGAGGCGGTCGCCGCCGCCGCCGGGAAATCCTGGGAGGACCTCACCGACGAGGTGCTCTACCGTCCGCTGGGCATGGGATCGACCAGTTCCCGGTTCGCCGACTATCGGGACCGCGCCAACAAGGCCGTCGGGCACGTCCGCGCACCGGGCAGTTCAACCAACACCTACCAACCGCGCTACACCCGTAATCCGGACGCCCAATCCCCGGCCGGCGGGGTCAGCGCCTCGGTCAACGACATGACCCGTTGGCTGGCGATGATCCTCGCCGACGGCAGCCACAACGGAACCTCCATCGTGGATCCGGAAGCGCTGTTGCCCGCGCTGACCCCGCAGATGGTGTCCAGTCCGCCGACTGAGCCGGCGATGCGGTCCGGCTTCTACGGCTACGGTTTCAACGTCAGTACTTCCGCTGCGGCGCGGATGCAGTTCAGCCACTCCGGTGCGTTCGCATTAGGCGCCGCAACGAATTTCGTCATCATCCCTTCGGCCGACGTCGCGATCGTGGCCCTCACCAATGCCACCCCGGTCGGGGTTGCCGAGACGCTCACCGCCGAGTTCACCGACCTGGTGGAGTTCGGCGAGGTACGCGAGAACTGGCGGGCTCTTTACGCCGAGGCCTTTGCCGGAATGGATCGCCCTTTCGGCGAGTTGGTGGGCAAGGGGGCACCGACGGAACCATCCCCGCCGCGTCCGCTACGGTCCTACGCCGGCAGCTACGCCAACGACTACTGGGGCTCAGCCACGGTCGGCGAAGCCGGCGGCGCGCTGACTGTCTCGGTGGGCCCGCGCCCGGACGTCTATCCGCTGAAACATTGGGACGGAGATCTTTTCGTGTTCGATGTCACCAGCGAAAACGCACCGGCTGGCAGCGTTTCGAAGGCCGTATTCGACGCTGACCGGCTCACACTGGAGTACTTCGACGCCGACAAGATGGGAACATTTTTCCGATGAGCGTGAGTATCGCCAGCGGTCTCACCGATGCCGAGGTCGCCGCCCGGATCGCCGAAGGCAAAACCAACGATGTGCCCAGTCGCGCTTCGCGCAGTGTCGGTGAGATCGTGCGGGCCAACGTGTTCACCCGAATCAACGCCATCCTCGGGGTACTGCTGCTGATCGTGCTGGCCACCGGCTCGCTGATCAACGGTTTGTTCGGGCTGCTGATCATCGCCAACAGCGCCATCGGCATCATCCAGGAACTGCGAGCCAAGAAGACCCTGGACAACCTGGCGATCGTCGGGCAGGCCAAGCCCAAGGTCCGCCGCCAGTCCGGTACCGCTGAACTGCTGCCCAACGAGGTGGTCCTCGACGACATCATCGAACTGGGCCCCGGCGATCAGATCGTCGTCGACGGCGAACTGCTGGAAGCGGCCACCCTGGAGATCGACGAGTCGCTGCTCACCGGCGAGGCCGATCCGATCGCCAAGTCCGACGGCGACCAGGTCCTGTCCGGCAGCTTCGTGGTGGCCGGCGCCGGCGCCTATCGGGCCACCAAGGTCGGCCGAGAGGCCTACGCGGCCCGGCTGGCCGAAGAGGCCAGCAAGTTCACCCTGGTGAAATCCGAACTGCGCAACGGAATCAACAAGATCCTGCAGTTCATCACCTACCTGCTGATCCCCGCCGGGCTGCTCACCATCTACACCCAACTTTTCCTGACCGGCGTCGGCTGGCGGGAGTCGGTGCTGCGAATGGTCGGCGCACTGGTTCCCATGGTCCCCGAAGGCCTGGTCCTGATGACCTCGATCGCGTTCGCGGTCGGGGTGGTCCGATTGGGCCGCCGGCAGTGCCTGGTGCAGGAACTGCCCGCCATCGAGGGCCTGGCGCGGGTCGACGTGGTCTGCGCCGACAAGACCGGCACCCTCACCGAAAACGGTATGCGACTCTCCGAAGCCAAGACGCTGGACGAAGTGAGCCCCGAGCAGGTTGCGGCGGTCCTGGCCGCCCTGGCCGCCGACGATTCCCGCCCCAACGCGAGCATGCAGGCCATCGCCGAGGCCTATCCGCAGGCACCCGGGTGGACCGCCACCGCGACGGCACCGTTCAAGTCGGCCACGAAGTGGAGCGGCACCTCCTTCGCCGATCAGGGGAGTGACCGCGGCAACTGGGTGATCGGTGCCCCAGATGTGTTGCTCGAACCCGGGTCCCCGGCCGCCGCCGAGGCCGAGGAGATCGGCGCACAGGGTCTGCGCGTACTGCTGCTGGGGTCCTCGGACCGCAGCGTCGACAGCGCCGACGCTCCGGGGCGAGTGACCCCGGTCGCCTTGGTGGTCCTCGAGCAGCGGATTCGCCCCGATGCCCGGGATACGCTGGATTACTTTGCCTCCCAGCATGTCTCGGTCAAAGTGATATCAGGTGACAACGCGGTGTCGGTCGGCGCGGTGGCCGGTTCGCTGGGGCTGCACGGACAGACCATGGATGCCCGGGAACTGCCCACCGAGGCCGATGCTCTGGCCGAGACCATGGCCAACTACACCACCTTCGGCCGGGTTCGCCCGGATCAGAAGCGGGCCATGGTGCACGCCCTGCAGTCCCGCGACCACACCGTCGCCATGACCGGTGACGGTGTCAACGACGTGCTGGCCCTCAAAGACGCCGATATCGGGGTGGCGATGGGTTCCGGCAGCCCGGCCTCCCGGGCGGTGGCCCAGATCGTGCTGCTGGACAACAAGTTCGCCACCTTGCCCTACGTCGTCGGCGAAGGGCGCCGGGTGATCGGCAACATCGAACGGGTCTCCAATCTGTTCCTCACCAAGACGGTCTATTCGGTTCTGCTGGCCCTGCTGGTCGGCGTGGGCGGCCTGGCCTCCCACCTGCTGGGCACCGATCCCCTGCTGTACCCGTTCCAGCCCATCCACGTGACCATTGCGGCCTGGTTCACCATCGGCATCCCGGCCTTCATTTTGTCGCTGGCGCCCAACAACGAGCGGGCCAGAACCGGGTTCGTCCGCCGGGTGATGACCGCCGCCCTGCCCGCCGGCGCGGTGGTCGGGCTCTCCACCTTCATCTCCTACCTGCTGGCCTACCCGGGCCGCGACGGCACCACGGCGCAGCAGACCCAAGCCTCCACGGCGGCGTTGATCACCCTGTTGATCGGGGCGATCTGGGTGCTGGCGGTGGTAGCGCGGCCCTATCAGTGGTGGCGGATCGCGCTGGTTGCCGGGGCGGCGGTCGGCTACCTGGTGATTTTCGCTCTGCCGATAGCCCGGGAGAAGTTCATGCTGGACCCCTCCAACTCGGCGGTCACGGGCCGGGCCGTCATGATCGGTCTGGTGGCCGCGGTGTTGATTGAGGTCTCCTGGTGGGTTCAGGGCCGGGTTCTGGGGGAACCGAGGGTGCTGTGGCGGGCCAAAGACTAGGTGCGTAAATTGACCCGGGGAGCGTCGTCCGGTGTCCGGATGGCGACCTTTCCACCAAAACCACGAAAGGGTGAATACATGTCGTTATTCGACAAGGCCAAGGAAGCTCTCGGCGACGCCAAGGAGGCCGTCAGCGACAAGTTCGAGCAGGCCAAGGAAGCCGTCGGCGAGACCGTCGACAAGGCCCAGGACGTGGCCCACAACGTCGCCGACAAGGCCTCCGACGCGGCCGCCAACGCCAAGGACGCCGTCGCCGACAAGTTCGCCGACGCCAAGGAGGCCGTTACCGGCGCCGCCGAGAACGTCGCTGACGGAGCCAAGGATGTGGCGGACAAGGTCGCCGACAAGGCTGCCGACGTTGCCGATAAGGTCGACGGCCAGGTCGACGGCCGCTGAGTCTCGATGGCGAAGGTCTCGGTCTCCGTAGACGTTCCGCTATCCCCTGAGGAGGCGTGGCAACACGCATCCGACCTTTCCCGGTACTCCGAATGGCTCACCATTCACCGGGTCTGGCGGTCCAAGCTGCCGGAGAGCCTCGACAAGGGCTCCGTCGTGGAGTCCATTGTCGAGGTCAAAGGCATGCCCAGCCGGATCAAGTGGACCATCGTGCACTTCAACCCACCGGAGGCCATGACACTCAACGGCATCGGCTCCGGCGGGGTGAAGGTCAAGCTGATCGGTAAGGTCCGTCCGAACCCCCGGGCCGCTGACGGGGACGGGGCCGCCTCGATCGTCACCATGGACGTTCACCTCGGCGGCCCCGCCCTGTTCGGTCCCATCGGCATGGTGGTGGCGGCGGCACTGCGCGGGGATATCCGCGCATCGCTGAACAACTTCGTGTCGGTTTTCGCTTCGTGAGCCCGTCGGGGCGTTACGAGTGTGGCGTCGACGTCGACAGGATCGACGCGATCGACATCCACACCCATGTTGAGATCGACTCCGCCGGGCAGTGTGCCTACGACCCGGTGCTGGCCGAGGCCACCGGCCGCTACTTCAAACTCGGGCCCGATCACTTCGCCCGGGTCGATGCCCTCGCCGAGCATTACCGCACCCACAACACCGCGGCGGTGGTGTTCACCATCGACGCCGCCACCGCGTCCGGGCACCGCGGCAATTCGGTCGAGGAATTGATCGAAGGCGCGGCCCGCAACAACGACGTGCTCATCCCGTTCGGCTCAGTGGACCCGTGGGCCGGGGCCGATGCGGTGCGCCGGGTGCACGAACTTGTCGCGGATTACGGGGTCCGGGGATTCAAGTTTCATCCGAGCCTGCAGGGTTTCGAACCTAACCAACGGCAGTTCTATCCGATCTACGAGGCGATCGCCGCGGCCGGTGTGCCAACGTTGTTCCACACCGGTCAGACCGGCCTGGGTTCTGCCCTGCCCGGCGGGCACGGGATCAAGCTGCGCTACTCCGATCCGATGCTGCTCGACGATGTCGCCGCGGACTTCCCGGACCTGACGATTGTGATGGCGCATCCGGCGGTTCCGTGGGTCGACTCGCAGATCGCGATCGCCTCGCACAAGGCCAACTGCTATGTCGACCTGTCTGGGTGGTCGCCGAAGTACTTCCCGCCCCAACTCGTCCGGGCAATCGCCCGGCAGTTGAAAACCAAGGCGCTGTTCGGCACCGACCATCCCTACATCACCCTGGAGCGGTGGCGGCGGGACTTCGAGACCCTCGACGTCGATCCCGCGGTGATCCCGCTGATCCTCAAGGGCAACGCGGTGCGGGTACTGGGCCTCAGCGCAGACCGTCGGTGAGACCGAGGCCCTCGGCGATGCTTGTCGGCGGCCGCACCCTTTGCGGGTGGCTGTTACGGCCCTTCCGCAGCGTCTGGAGCAGTTCGTGGTAGGGGCCTACCAAATAGGCGGTGTCACCGGCCTGCAGTTCGGCGTCCCGCCGCGGATACACATCGGCGGCGGCATCGTCACGTTCGACGGCGATCACCCGGGTCTGGGTCGACAGCTGCTCAATCCGCATCCCGTCCAGTCGGCTGCCCGGTTGCACCAGGACTCCGCCCACCATGAATGACTGCTGACCCACAGAGAAGGTGCCGAGGACGTCCAGGCCCATCGCCGCACCGACGAACCAGGGCGTGGCCAGGTCGACGGTAGAGCGGACGTGGTTGAAGTCAAACCGGTGACCCACGGCGGCACCGAGGGCCTTACCGTAGATCCGCAGGACGACCCGGGTGCGCGACGGCGCCGAGGCACCGCCCATCTCGCGCACCACGAGGCCGGTCTCGATGTTGACCATGTCATCCTCGGTCAACACCGCGACGGCACGGGCTTGGTCGGCGCGCGCCGCGGCCAGTGTGGTGCGCTGGGTGGCGTCCCCGATGATCACCGGCAGGCGCAACTCCTCGGCCGCCGGGAGATAGCGGTTGCCCTCATTGCTTTCGATGACGGCCACCGGGTACCCGGCGTCCTTGAGCATGCCGGCTACCCGGATACCGAATGATCCCAGGCCGACCACCACGAAATGCCCGTGGAGGTGGCTGACCCGCTGCCGGTTGGCAGCCTGGGACAGCCGCCGGGACAGCAGCACATCGGCGACAAAGGCGACGATCACGGAAATCATCGCGATGCCGCTGAGCATCATCACCACGCCCCACAGCCGAAGCCACAGCGCCTGACCGAGGAAGTTGAAATCGCCGTAGCCGACGGTGGTGAGCGTCTCGGTGGCGAAGGACAACGCGTCCACCCACCCCATGTCCGGCCGGAAGGCGAACCGCAGAATCAACGTCGACCCCACCAGCATGGCCACCGCGATGCCCAGGGCACGGTAGAACATCGGGTTGAGGTCCTCGAGGAACGCCCGCGCGCCGTCGAAGGCCCGCACCGGCGGCGACCGGTGCCACGGACCGCCGCCGTCAACACCGACCTGCAGTCCCTGGGCGCTCAGTTCCTCCGCGCGGCCCATGATGGTGATGCTGTCTCCCAGGCGAACCTCGTCGTCGAGGCGTGGACAGGCGATCACCTCGCCGGGCTGTGCGGCGTGATCGCCGCGGATCACCGCGACCGGGGCGAGGCGTCCGTAGATTTCGCGCAGCGTGCCGTCCCGCGGGGCGGAGTCGGTGGCGACGACGAAGTCGACACCTGCGGCCCGGATGGTGTGCGCGGTCCGGCCCAGCAGCGCCTCCACCACCGACGGGGCGGCCAGATCGGCGACATCGAGGACCGCGCCGTCGCCGATGCTGTCTCTCATGGCCTGATGCAAAACGCTGTTCGCCAGGCGCGCCACCACCCGCACCGCCGGATTGGCCTGCCGGGCCAGCAGCGCCACCTCCAGGTTGACCGAGTCATCCGGGGAGGCGGCGATCACCGCGTGGGCGGCGGCGACGCCGGCCGCCTCCAGTTCCGGTGCAGAGTTCAGCGCAACCACCGACAACTCGTCATCCCTCAGTTCGCCGATGATCCGCTTCGCGAGCGCATCGTCCCCGCAGACGATGATGTGATCGCGCATGGCCAAACGCTACTGCGAAACCGCTCCCGGGTGGCGATTGAGCCACGAAGGCGGCGCTGGCGTTAGGGTCGTACGGTGGCACACGTGCGGCCCGGCTGGCTGGTGGCCTTGTTCGCCGCCGGGCTGTCGATCAGCGCCTGGTTGCCGTGGCTGAGCGGGGACGGCGGTGGCCGGGCCAGTGCGATCGGCGGCACCCTCGGCAGCATGCCGTTGCCGCCGCGGTTCGGTGCCGGCCAGCTGATCGTGCTGCTGTCCTCGGTGCTGATCGTGCTCGGGGCGATCGTGGCCCGCGGCCTGTCCCGGGCAGTGGTGGCTGCTGCGGCGGCGGTGGTGGTCTCAACTTTGGTGGCGGTGTTGACGTGGTGGTACTTCCACTCCTATGCCGTGCCGCCGGTTTCCGTCGGCTACGGCTTCTACGTCGGCGCGGTCTGCGCGGCCGCGACGCTGGCCTGCTCGATCTGGGCGCTGGTGTCCTGCCGGCTCAACGCCTGACCCCGCCCCAACCGGCCATGCGTCAGACTTCGCCCACGCCGCGCCGGTAAGCCAGGCCGGCCATGCGTCAGACTTCGCCCACGCCGCGCCGGTAAGCTAGGCCGGTTGCCTGCGGAGCCGCACGAAGGGAAATTCATGCGTACAGTGACCGGCCCTGCCCGGGCGGCAGCGGCAGCCGGGGTGGCGGTCGCGCTGGTGATGTCGGCCGCCGGATGTTCCGGCAACAAGCCCAGCGCCGAGAAGTGCCAGACGGTGTCCGCGCCGCTGACCGACATTCCGAGCCGGACCGACCAGGAGCCCAAACTGCGCATCCCGGTGCCGGAAGGCTGGGAGCGCAGCACCCAGATGGACTCCGAGCAGATCCGGTTCGCGATCCGCAGCCCGAAACTGGCCGCCGACGGATTCGTCCCCAACGCCGTGGTGACCCTGCAGAAGGCGCCCACCGACCTGGGGAAGCCGGAGCAGATTCTGCAGGCGCAGACAGATCAGCTGACCAAGAAGCTCAACCTGACCGATGTTGCGTCCACCCCGAGGAAGGTGTGCGGTGCGCCTGCGTTGTCCTCCACCTACACCACCCCGGAGATCAAACTCGGCAGCAAGCTGCCGTCGGTACCGGCCCGCAAGGCCGCCTCGCTCGGCACTGTTTACCGTGGCGATGACGCCAACTACGTGGCGACGGTGACGGTGCAGACCGTCAAGGCCGACGACAAGACCTACGTCGCCGACTCCGAGACGATCCTCAACGGATTTCAGATTCTGCCGCCGAAGTGACGCCCACCCCGGCGCCGGTCAGTCGGTCGTCGCACTGATCGCAGGCCAGTTCGCCGGTGAAGAATTGACCGCAGTCGCGGTGGCGCATAACGATGGCCGGTCCCTCGGGAGCGCAAAACCATCGTTGAGCCCACTGCACGGCGGTTACCAGGATGGGGAAGAACGCCCGACCTTTGTCGGTCAGCAGATAGCATCCCCGTTCGCCCGCGCTGGTGTGCAGGTCTCGGCGCAGCACTCCGATCTCGCAGAAGGTGTGCAGCCGCTGGGTCAACAGACTTGGTGGCGCGCCGAGTTGACATTGCAGGTCGGTGAATCGGGTTCCACCGAGGGACGCCGCCACCAGTAGCGCTGCGGCCCAACGGTTTCCGAGCACCGACATGGTCTCGCTGAACAGGCCCGCCTGCCGGTCGGTGCTCTGCGACTCCGAGCGCCGCCGGGTTGCCGACGCTGGTGCCGACCGCTCCCAGCTTCCGCTGGGGCCGAGGGCCAGGGCGATGCTGTCCGGCCCCACCGAATGCCGGCAGTACGTGCAGCGCAGCACCGGGGAGAATGACCGTCCGCACCGATGGTGGCGCATGTCGGGCAGTCGGTCGGCGTGCTCGGGAACCCAACGGCGTTCCCACTCCCAGATCAGCAGCAGCAGCGGCCACAGGGATCGGCTCCGGGCGGTGGGCAGGTAGCCGCCGTCGGCCTGGGTCAGCAGTCCCTGATCTACCAGGCTTCGTAGCCGGTTGGTCAGCACGGCGTGCGAAATCGGCAGCCGGGAAACGAAATGTCCGTATCGGGTGGCGCCCATGACGGACTGCTGAACGATCAGCAGGCTCCATTCGTCGCCAAGCACACCCAGCATCCGGCCGATCGCGTTGGTGTCGCCGGGGGACAGCGCTGTCGGAACGTCGGCGGTGATCACTAGAGCCCGACGGCGGCCGCCGCGGTGTCGGTCTCCCGCCAGCGGCGAAGCTCCGAGCCCGCCACCCACGTCGAGTGCGTACCGCTGGAGATTCGTTCCGGGATTTGGAGTTTGCACACCGGGCCGTCCTCGAGGCGGGCTGCGTCGAACACCAGGCAGTAGGAGGCGTCGTCGTTCATGTCGGTGGTCAGGGTCACCAGATAGCCGTCGTCCTCGGCGCGGCTGCCCACCCGCGGAGCCATCGCGGTTTCGCTGCCGTAGACGCCATCGCCGAAGCTGATCCGCTGCTCGGTACCGGTCTGCACGTCGTGGCGCACCAGTCCGTCGAACAGGAACCAGCCCGGCTTACCGGTAGCCGCGTAAGCGTAGCGATACGGGTCTCCAGCGTGGCCGGCGTTGATCATGCCGAACTCGGAGATGGTGTCGCTCAACGGCTGCTCGGTGGTCGTACCGGTGGTGAGGTTGAACCGCCAGCGGTGCAGGCGGGCCTGCATGCGGTCCAGTGCCAGGAACCGGAAGGCGCGTTGCCACTTGTCTCCGGCGCCGTCGTCGAGCGGATTGGGGTCGCCCTGATAGAAGCCGTCGAGCACGATCTCGTCGCCGTCCTCGTAGGCGTTGGTGAAATGCAGGACGAAAGTCGGGTCGGCCTCGAACCACTTGATGTCTGCCCCGAGGGCAGGAGCGGAGCGACCCGGGGAACCGGCCTGACCTCGGCGCGGGATCACCGCGAACCGCGACGGCATGTCGGAGTAGAAGTGCGGGATGTGCAGATTGCGCTCCAGCAGTTCCGGTTGCCAGAACAGCGGAAAGTCGTTGAGAATGGCGTAGTTTCGGGTGAAGGCCATATCGTGCGGCAGGCGCGGGCCGGGCAGTGGAATGTCGACGTAGTGCACCAGGTCGTTGTTGGCGTCCACCACGCCGTAGTGCAGGTACGGCGCCTGCTTGCTGTAGTTGAAGAACAGCATCTCCCCGGTGCGTTCGTCGACCTTCGGGTGTGCTGAGACGCCCCAGGGGTGTGGGAATGATCCGTTCCAGGTTTCCTTGCCTCGTGTTTCGCCGGTGTAGGGGTCGACCCGGTAGAGGTCTCCGCACTGGTAGAAACTCGTCAGGGCGGTGCCTCGGTGGACCACGACGTCGGTGCTGGAGGAGTCCTTGAGCATGGTGCGGGCACCCCAGCCGTGGTCGGTCTTGGCCAGCGGGATCGGCTCGGCCAGTCCCGGCCACAGCGACTCGCCGGCTTGCTGCTCGGCATCGAAGCCTTCGGTGCGGATGAAGCGGTTGCGGTAGAACGCTTTTCCGTCGCGGAAGCCGACGATGTGCAGCATTCCGTCGCCGTCGAAGGGGTGGTAGAACTTCAGCGCCGGGTGCAGGGGGTTCTCGGTGTTGCGAAGGTAGAGGCCGTCGAGGTCGGCGGGGATTTCGCCTTCGACCGCAGTCAGGTCGTCGGCGCGCCATTCGGTGGTCTGTGGGCGCCACGGGCCGGTGCGGTAGGGGTGGTCATCATCCTCGGGCAGCGTGGACAGGAACTTGCCGACGACGTCAACGTCCATTTCGGGGTCCATTCATGCGGCTTCTCCGGATCCGATGACGAAACTGACTGTGGTGGCAGTACTTCCGCCGATATTCAGGGTTCCGAAACGGCGCGCCCCGTCGATCTGGTAGTCCCCGGCCAGGCCGCTCACCTGCTTGGCGGCGTCGAGCATCATCCGGATGCCGGTGGCCCCGACCGGGTGTCCGCCGCCGATCAGGCCGCCGCTGGGATTGATCGGCAACCGGCCGCCGATCTCGATGTCGCCGTTCTCTATCGCCTTCCACGACTCACCCGGACCGGTCAGCCCGATATGGTCGATCGCCAAATACTCACTGGGCGTAAAGCAGTCGTGTACCTCGAAACCGTCGATGCCGTCTAGACTCACCGCGGCCCGGCCGAAGGCCTCCTGCACGGCGGCCCGGACATGGGGCATCACATAGGGGTTTGCGGCGTCGCGATCGAGTTTCTGGCGCAGGCCCAACCCCACGGTGCGGTGCCCCCAGCCCTCGACCCGTCCGATCGGGCGCACACCGGGATGCTCGGCCAGGAACTCGTCTCCCACTAGGACCACCCCGGCGCCGCCGTCGGTCATCTGGCTGCAGTCGAACCGGCGAATGCGACCCTCGATGCGCGGATTGATCTTGTCGTCGCCGCCATCCGCCGCCAGGTCGGGCACCCGCCAGTCGCGGGTCTGGGCATTCGGGTTGCGCCGGGCGTTGGCGAGGTTCACCGCGGCGATGGCACGCAGATGGGCGTCGTCGATGCCGTAGCGGCGATCGTACTCGTCGGCCACCTGGTTGAACATGAACGGCCACAGGTACTTTGCGTCCTGACCCTCATGCCCGGTCCAGGCCGCCGCACCGAGATGCTGGGCGGCGAGGTCGCCGGGCACCGTCTTCTCCAATTCCAGTCCGAGGACCAGGGCGGTGCGGTAGTTGCCGGCCCGCAGGTCGGCCATCGCCGCCAGTGCCGCAACACTTCCGGATGCGCAGGCGGCATCGTGGCGGGTGGCCGGGGTGTCCCACAGGCCTTCGTGCACGGTGGCCGGCATCGCTCCGAGATGGCCTTGCTGGGCGAACATCTCCCCGAAGGCGTTTCCCACGTGCACCACGTCGATATCGGCGGCATCGATCATGGCTTCGGCAAGTGTGCGGTCGACGATCTCCCGGGTCAGGTTGGCGAAGTCGGCGCCCTCTCGGGTGAGGTTGCGCGCGAAGTCGCTCTGGTAGCCGCCGAGAATCCACACATTGGCCGTCACCGCTCCCAAGTTACTACAACTAACAGAGTGGTCAATGACGGCCGTCGAGCGCATCGATCCCGGTTAACCGAGATCCGGCCGGAAAAGGCGTCTGGGCAGCACCCAGGTGGCATGCATTACCGTCGGGAAAGACCTGTTCACGCCCCCAGGAGATTAACCGTGCCTTTGACCGTCACACTGCGCCCGCATTTCACAGCAGGTAGCGCCGCGGTCGTGGGGGGTGTGGCGTCGCCGCCGTTGGACCGTGTCGCCGGCTATCCGTTTCCCGGGCGGGTGGACTCGCTGATCGTCGAAGGCTGCTGCTGATGCCCTTACTTTCGGTGATCACGTGCGTTCTTCCGGGGTCCTCAGCCTGGTTGAGAGACGCCTGGCGAAGCCTTGAAAGTCAGAGTCTGCCCATCGGGTGGGATTGGGAACTGCTCGTGCAGATTGACGGCGAGGGTGCGCTCGAATCCGACCTACCCGAAAATGACTACCGCATCCGTGTAGCCAGGAATACCAGGTCCATTGGACCGGCCATGTCACGAAACATGGCTTTGGGCCGGGCTTCGGGCAGCCTGATCAAGCCGCTCGATGCGGACGACGTACTGCCTCAGGGCACACTGGCGCGGGAGCTGGACGTATTCATCCAGTTCCCGGAGACGGGTTGGGTCGTCAGTAAGACGCTGGACCTCCGCCCCGACGGCACGACGGTTCCCAACCCTCTCGGCATGGAACCGAACGAGGGTCCGCTCAGTGAGGGAGTGGTTATGGAGACCGTTCTGGCGTGGGAGCGGCATCCGGGTTACCCGCCTCCACCCACTAGTCGCACCGACTCTGAGCCCAATCCGTGGTGGGTAAATGTGATCGAAGAACGGGCAGCGCTGGGACTTCAGAGCGCGCCGCTGCACCCCGCAGCAATCATGGCCCGGACGGATCTCGTTGTCATGCTAGGTGGGTGGCCGGGAGTTTGGTCCAGCGAAGACTGGGGTCTTCTGCTGGCGCTAGAGGCCGTGTCCGGGGGACATTTCCTGCGCACACCCGGACTGTTGTACCGAGCATGGCCGGAATCACTCACTGCCAGCGGCAAACCGGAGGATCCGCAGATAGACAGGATTCACCAACACTTCAATCGCGCCCGAGTCGAGGAGCTTCGTCGGTGGGCCGCTGCTGAGGGCCGGGGCCTTCCGCAGCCCTGATTCCGCAGCATGCCGTCTGTCGGCCTAATGGGTTCTGACCCGGCGACTGACGCAGTCTCGACCGCTCATCGGCATTGAGTGCCCCCGGCATGATTCGAACATGCGACACCGGCTTTAGGAGAGCCGTGCTCTATCCCCTGAGCTACGAGGGCGGACCGCATGGCAGCTTACCGCCCCCGGGGCTCCGGGTTCCGTGCCGCTGTCGTTGGCGGAAACTCAGCGGGGCGCGTAATCGACTCCGCAGAGCGCGATCAGATAGCTGTGGCCGCGATCAGGAGCACTGCGGGGGTAGTCCTTGCGAAGCCAGGACGCCACTCGTCCTCGCTTGTGCGCGGTAGTTGAGATATTCAGGTGCACTGTCGTCACCACCTTTTCACTGTTGTAACGCGTTTGTATCGCGTTGTCGTCACTGGCCTTTCGTCTCCTCATGTCCCATACCCATCTCCTGGGACTAGGATCTCAGCGCAGTGCATCGATGACCTGTGCGAAGTACTTGCCATGATAGTCCTGCACCGTGAAATAACTCATTCCATAGACCTCATGGTGGGCGACTAACGTGTCGGCGATGTGCTGTGGCGACCCACTGAGTACGCTCGGCATCGCCATCAACTCCTCATCGGAGCGACCCGGGGCGTAGGCTCGGGTGAGCGCGAGGTCTGGCACCCCGGAGCGGTCGGTGGGTACCGCGGTGATCGCCAGGTTCAACTCCACGTCACCGAAACGGTCCCCGGCGGCCGTGCGCACGAAGGCGACTCGCTCGGCGAGGGGGTTGACATCCTGCGAGCCGGCTGGCCCCGCGCTGAACCCGATGATGTCAGCGCGTTGCGCGGCCAGCGTCAACATTCGATCACCGTTGCCGGCAATCAACAGCGGGACATTCGGTGTGGCCCGCTGCAGATAGTCCACCGTGCGGCTCAGATGTGCGACCCGCTCGCCGGCGCTCGGGTAAGGGATCCCAGCGGCCTTGAATTCCTCGCGGACGTACCCGGTGCCGAGCCCGACCTCCAGGCGGCCCTCACAGAGCAGGTCGGTATCGACGATGTCGCGGGCGAGCAAAGCGGGTCGGTAGAACGCCGCGTTGAGGACGTAGGTGCCGACCCGGATACCCGGTGCGGCCTCAGCGGCCGCCACCATCGCTGGGAACGGGGCAGGTGCCCCGAGGTGATCGGGGAAATGCACGACGTCGTAGCCCAAGTCGGCGAACTGGCGAACCCTGTCGCGGAGCCGTTTCGCCGATCCGAGTGAGCGCATCCCGATCCCGAATCGGAATTGCCGGTCCATCGCGTCATGTTAGGTGGACTCGGCGGGCAGGAGCGAAGCGACTCGGGGGTTGGACCCGGCGGGCAGGAGCGAAGCGACTCGGGTTGGACCCGGCGGGCAGGAGCGAAGCGACTCGGGGGTTGGACGACCCGGCGGGCGACCTCCCCGCGCTACCGACGGATGGTCGCCGCGATCGAGGTGAGCACACGGTCAGGTGAGCGGCAACTCCGCAATCAGCTGGCCGGTAGGCTTGGTCGAACCAGCGCCCGGCTCGACCGTGAACGCCAATTTCGTTGAATTGCCAAGGTTTTCCAGCACCGCCGTGGTCGACGGTGCGACGGCTTTGGCGTCCATTGTGCCCGCCGATGAGGCGCCGGCCGGGCTTACCAACCACATCTGGTAGACCGTTCCCGGTGCTGGTGGGGGTACGTCGTTCATGACCAGCACGCCGGCGTTGCGGTCCCGGGAGAACACCACCGTGGCGGTGCCTCCGGCGGGTATGGCGCCAGAGACGGTGTTGACGTCGGTGGCGGAGAACACCTGCTGGGCGGTGGACTGCGGCGCCGGTGCGGGCGGTCGCAGCGACAGTCCGACGCCGACCGCGGTCAGGCCCACCGCGACAGCCGCCGCAGCCGAGAGCAGGGCGGTCCGCCAACGGCGCCCCGACGGATCTCGGCGGGGCAGGGTGCGGACGTTGTCGTCGGTGATCGAGGACAGCAGACGGTTGCGCAGATCCGCGGGCGGCTCCTCGGCGTTGGACGCCGACACCACCGCCATCGTTTCGCGAACAGCCCGGACTTCGTCGTAGAAGGCATCTGCGACCTGCAGTCCGACGCTGGCAAGTCTGCCTTCGATCTCGTCGCGTTCGGAGTTCGAGACCGCATGCAGTGCGTAGGGGACTGCCAGGTCGAGCAGGTCGCCGCCGCGGTCGTCGCGTGTTGGGGTCATCGTCGTACCCTCACCGCACACCCAGGCAGTTGCGCAGGCCGCGCAGCCCATCACGCATCCGCGACTTGACCGTGGCCAGGTTCGCCGACAGCCGCTCTGAAACCTGCACGTAGGTCATTCCCTGGTAGTAGGCCAGTTCAATGCACTCGCGTTGGGTGTCGGTAAGCCCCTCCAGACAGGCGGTCACCCGGCGACGCTCTTCGCCGGAGATCACCGCGTCGGTGACGTTGTCGGTGTCCCTCTCCACGGTGGCCGCGCCGTAACGCGAATCGCGCTGGGATGCGGCCTGTTCGGCGCGCACCCGGTCCACCGCCCGGCGGTGCGCCAAAGTCAGCAACCAGGCCAACGCGCTGCCGGAGGCCGGGTCGTAGCTCTCAGCGGTTCGCCAGACCTGGAGGTAGACGTCTTGGGTGGTCTCCTCGCTGTAGCCGCGATCCCGCAGAACCCGGCAGACCATGCCGTAGACGCGGGATCGAGTGGCATCGTACAAATCGGCGAAGGCGGCCGAATCGCGGTGCGCAACCCGGCGCAGCAGAGCGTCCAAATCCGGCGTGGTCACCGTCGTACGCCCGTTGTAATCGGTCCCATCGCTTCGAAGCGTAGCCGGATAGTCGAGCAAATTGGTCACGATGTGGCCCACGAATGGGTCTTTGCCGGCCATCCACTCCCCCGGGGGGCAAGGGTTTTGCGAGCGACGCTCCCGCTGGCGACTGGCCGCGGCGCCACCGGCATTCCGCGCCATCGCAGCATCATGGCCTGGAACCGCAGGCCCAGCCGGGCCATCTGGGGCGCCAAGGGGTTCGTCAATTGCAACAGCAGCACCCGGCCCGCGCTGGCGCGGTAGCGCGAACCGCGCCAGGTGGCCACCAGGGCGGCGTGGTTATTGCGGTGCAACGAGACGGTCAGGTCCAGCCCCTCGCCGGGACGGGGAACCCGAACCAGGAAATAGCCGTCCGCGCCGGCGAACGGCGCTCCGCGAAGTTCATCGGTCACCGCCGCCGGGCCGTCCTCGGCAGCCGGCAGCAGGAAGGCCCGTCGCTCGCCGTCGACGTTCTGGACTTCGGCGATCACGCACCGCGTGATCCCGGCGGCGTCCTGGCACCAGAACAGGCTCAGCGGGTTGAATGCCCGGCCCAAGACGCGCGGCATCAGCAGCGCGGTAACCCGGCCGCCGGGCATGAACACCCCGTGCCGGGCGAGGAAGGAGTCAACGCGTTGCCGCAGAGTGTGTTCCGGGGCGCCGTCGAGGTGGTCGGCCGCCTCGAACTGAGCGAAGGGCCGCAACCACCAGGGCACCGTCGGCAGGTTATCGACGTCGACGTACCAGCTGTAGCTGCGGTGCTCGCCGAAGTGCTGCACCGGTGCGCGGTGCAGGTGCGTGACGCGGATGGGGTACACCGCGGGGGTCAACTCAGGTGCCGGCCTGAACGTCACCCCGGAGATCGTCTGGGCGGTCCCGTTGGTTTCCACACCTCTCATTCGGAGCGGCGCCGACGGCGGATGGGTGGGCGGTATGTGATCCAGGTCTCTCCGCCGGGGGACTGGGGCCACCGCGGCGCTAACACAAACTGACCCCCCGGGCCGGGTAGGCCTGGGGGGTCAGTTTCGCGGTGCGTTTAGAACCAGGTCCGGACCGGCGCCGTGCCCAACAGCGAGCCGATCGCGATGACCTGCGCCTTGCCGTCGTGGTCGCCCGTGGTGTACGTCGGATCGGCCGGGTTGATGGCGTTGTCCATCTCGATCAGGCCTTGGTTGGACGCGAACGAGATCCACGACGCCTTCGTCATGTTGGTCACCAGCTTCTGGCGGGCCTGGTTGTACGACTCGAAGGAGTGGCTCGGCAGGCCGGTGGAGGCATCGAATGCCTCCTCGCTCACCGATGCGGTGAAGATGAAGTTACCCTTGCCATCCGACTGGCCGCCGAAGGTGCGCAGGTGCGAGTTGGTCAGCAGGAACAGGTTGTCGCGGTAGGCCGGGCCGATGCCGGCGAGCGACCCGAGCAGACCGTTCTGGAACAGTTCGCCCGGCAGGGGCAGGAGGAAGCCCAGTCCCAACGGCCCGCCCTTGGGCGCCTGCTTGAACTGCTTGTCACCGACGATGCCCGAGTAGCCGATGCTGCTGAAGGGCGAGGGCCCGAAGCCCGACACCACCAGCGACCAGTTCAGCTGCAGTTGCGCCTCGTACAGGGACCGGGCCTTGACCTGGAACACCGTGTTGATCGGCTCCTGCATGGTCTTGGCACCCGGGGTTTCCGCTGTGCAGTTCTTTTTGGTCGAGCCCTCGCCGCAGTAAGGCTGGCCCACCCAGTCGGCGACCTTGCCGTCTTTGTTGATCATCCAGTCGCCCAGCACGCCGTACGGGGTGACGGTGGTGGCCGTCGGACTCGGCGGCACCGGCGAGTATGTCGGAAGGGCGGCTTGTGCGACCGGGGCAGCGGCCGACGGGGACGCAACGGTCGCAGAAGGCGCCGGAAGCGCGGCCGACGGGGCCGGCAGGGTCAGCGTGGCTGCGGCCGGTGCGGGCACCGCGGAGACGGCCGGGGTTGCCAGTGCCTCCGGGGGTGCTGGCGGCGCCTCCGGGACCGACTCGGTGACCTCGCGCGTCACTCGGCCCCGGGTCGGCGCCGATGACTCGGACCTCGCGGAAGCGGCCGCTCTGAGCGCGCTTCGTGATGGAGGTGCGGAGTCCGCGCGCGACGCGCTCGCAGAAACCCGGGACGGAGAATCCGCGCCCTCGGTCTCGGCCCCTGCAACCGCCGGCGCGCTCAGGATCGCGATGCCGACTCCCAGTGCCGTGGCGATTCCGCCAACGCGGCCTACGAATTGTGCTGCGCTCATGGAACGGTTCCTCCTCAACGTCTAGCGGCCAGGTCACGGGCGGGCCTGTGTCCTGTAGAGGTTAAAGCTCGAATGAGCGTGTCGGTCGATTTCCGGGAAATCGGATCCCGCGTCGTCGGATCATGCTCGGCGCCCGGCCGTCGGGTTAGCTGATGGTCAGATAGATCAGCGCGACGTTGAGCAGGGTGATCAGGGCGGCGACTAACCACGCCAGCGCCGACGTCAGCGTCCGGTTGACATCGGCTCCCATCACAGCCGGGTTGCCGGTCAATCGGACGAGCGGGATCAGGGCGAACGGGATCCCGAAGGACAGCACCACCTGGGAGAGCACCAGCGCCCTCGTCGGGTCGACTCCGCTGGCCAGGACCAGCAGAGCCGGCAGCAAAGTGACCAGTCGACGGACCAAGAGCGGGAACTTCCTGCGCAATAAGCCCTGCATGATCATTGCGCCGGCATATGCGCCCACCGACGTCGAGGCCAGACCGGAGGCCAGCAGACCCACCGCAAAGAACAGTGCGACCCCGGGGCCGAGGGTGTCGGCGACCGCGCTGTGCGCGCCTTCGATGGTGTCGGTTCCCTCCTGGCCGCGCAGGTTGGTCGCTGCCACCAGCAGCAGGGCGAGGTTCACCGTGCCGGCCACCAGCATCGCGGTGCCGACGTCCCAGCGCGTCGCCCGCAGTAGTCGGGCACGTTGCGCTCCTGGGGGCGGATGACCGTGACGGTCTCGGGCCAAGCCGGAGTGCAGGTACACCGCGTGCGGCATCACGGTTGCCCCCAGCATGGCGGTCGCCAGGAGCACGCTGTCGACGCCGTCGAACCGGGGGATCAACCCGTCGGCCACCGCGGCAGCCGGGGGGGGATTGACCACCAGGCTGGCGAGAAAACCGATGGTGATGATCAGCAGCAAGCCGGTGATGACGCGTTCGAACACCCGCTGTCCGCGCAGGTCGCCGATGGCCAGCAGTCCCAGCGAAACCAGTCCGGTGATCACCCCGCCGACCACCAGTGGCAGATCGAACAGCAGATGCAGGGCTAACGCCCCACCGATGATCTCGGCGACATCGGTGGCGATGGCCACCAGTTCGGCCTGCACCCAGTAAGCGATCCGGCTGGGCGTGCCGGTGCGGTCCCGGACCGACTCAGGCAGGGTCCGGCCGGTCACCAGACCCAGTTTCGCGCTCAGGTACTGCACCAGTCCGGCCATGAGGTTGGCGACGACGATCACCCAGACAAGCAGGAAGCCGAACTGGGATCCCGCGCTGACGTTGGCGGCGATGTTGCCCGGATCCACGTAGGCGATTGCAGCCACGAACGCCGGTCCGAGCAGCGTCCAGCCGGGTTTGGTCGGCGTCTGGGTCTCGGTCAGGGGTCAGAACCCGATCCAGATGCCGCCCCCGCCGATCCCGATCACCGGTGTGCCCCAGCCGTATCCCCAGCCGGAGTTGGGAATCATATTGGGATTGGGTGTGGTGGTGATCGCGGTGTGCCCGGGGTTGGCGCACACCCGGGTGAACGGTGCGCTGTCAAAGCAAGTGGGTGCGGCCACGGCGGGGCCGGCCAGGAGCGTAGCGGGTAGCAGGATGGCCAGGATCATCAGCAGCGTGCGCCCCATGACGTCCTCCGTAGCCGGGGCCGGCGGTGAAACCCCTTACGCCCCAGCGTACAAGGTCCCAGCGTACAAGCCTTTGCCGGTGATCAGCGGAAGATCCAAGGTGGTACGGATTCCCGGTTCGGCTGCCACCACTGCGGGAATCGCGTTGACGATGCGCGTCGCGGTGGCCAGCACCCCGGCGTGGTTGTGGTCGCCGTTGGGGCTGGACAGGCACAGGTCCAACGCGTAGCACGGCTCGCCGGTGATCTCGATGCGGTAGTTACCGCCCGGCTGGGCGGGCTGGGGCCAGTCGGGGCACAGGTCGTCGCGCAACCGGGTGATGTGCTCGAGCACCACGACCGGGGCGCCCTTGACCATGCCGATGACCTCGAACCGCAATGCCGCGGCAGTGCCTTCGGCGATATGGCCGGATGAGATGTCGAAGGCCTCCGGCGCGGGTTCGCGGATGTACATCTCCTCGAGCCCGTCGAGTTCGACGCCGAGTCCGGCGGCCAGTTGCCGCACCACCGAACCCCACCCGATGCTCAGCACGCCGGGTTGCAGCAGCATCGGGATCTCGTCCATCGGCTTGCCGAAGCCCATCACGTCGAACATCACCGTCGCACTGTCGTAGGTGGCGTAGTTGACGATCTCCATGCAGCGCACCTGCTCGATGCTCTGACAGGTCCCCATCAGGGCCAGTGGGACGAGATCGTTGGCGAAGCCGGGGTCGATTCCGTTGACGAACAGGCTCGACTTGCCTTGGTGCGCAGCCTCTTCGATCGGTCGGATCATCTCCTCGGGGATCACCTGCCAAGGCCACTGCAGGAACACCGGACCGCTGCCCACGACGTTGACACCGGCCGCCAGGATGCGGCGGTAGTCCTCGAGGGCCTCCACCAGTCGGTTGTCGGCCATTGCGTTGTAGACCGCACAGTCCGGTTGGGTGGCCAGCACCGCGTCCAGGTCGGTGGTGGCTTTGATGCCCGTCATGATGTCCAGGCCGACGAGTTCGGCGGCGTCCTTGCCGGCCTTGCTCTCCGAGGACACCCACACCGCGGTGAGTTCATAGTCCGGGTTGGCGATGAGGGAGCGCAGGGCGTGGGCGCCGACGTTCCCGGTGCCGATCTGGGCAACGCGGATGGGCATGGGGGGCTCCTTAGGGTCGGGTCACAGGTCAGGGATGGGCAGATCCAGGTTGGGCACGATCAGTCCGCCGTCGACCTCGAGCATCTTCCCGGTCAGGAAGCTGCCCGCGGGTGAGGCCAGGTAGACCGCCGCGGCGGCGATATCGTCGGGCTCACCGAGACGGCGCAGCGGGGTGGCCTTCTCCATCGGCTCACGCAGCGCGTCATTGGACGCGACGATCTCCAACGCCGAGGTCATGATCGAACCCGGCGCGATGGCGTTGACGCGGATTCGTGGGCACAGATCCAGCGCGGTGAGCCGGGTGTAATGGGCCAGCGCGGCTTTGGCGGTGCTGTAAGCGGCGAAACCCCGGCCGGCCAGTCGGCCCATAGTCGAGCTGATGTTGATGATGTTCCCGCCACCCGAGTGCGCGAGCATCAGCGGTACCGCGGCGACGGTGAGGGCGTGCGCGGTCAGCACATTGAAGGTGAAGGCGTCCCGCATCTCTTTGACCGTCGTTGTCAACAGCGCATTGGGCATGCTGCCGCCGACGTTGTTCACGACGATGTCGAGCCTGCCGAACGCCTCCACCGCGATGGCGGCCAGTTCGGCGGTCTTCTCCGGTTGGGCTAGGTCGGCAACGACGATATGCGCCCGCCGGCCGGTCGCCGCGACATGGGCGGCGACCGCTTCCAGGTCCGCGAGGGTGCGGGAGGCGATGACGACGTCGGCTCCTACTTCGGCGAAGGCGACGGCGATGGCCGCCCCCAACCCGCGCCCGGCCCCGGTGACTACGGCTACTTGTCCGTCGAGGCGGAACTTGTCGAGGATCACGGGGCCTCTCTTCGGGCGCTTTTCCCTTGTCGCTGGCTGATTCACCAACCGTAACAAGGTCCCAGGGCGCGCAGCGCCCGAAACAGCGAACGTTTCTATAACACGTTCTACTTTTCGACTACTTCTTGACGGTTGCCTTCGCGGGTGCCTTTTTGACAGTCGCCTTCGCCGCCGCCTTGGCGGGTGCTTTTTTGGCGGCGGCCTTGGCCGGCGTCTTCTTCGGTGCCGGATCGGGCCCTGCCCCGGGCCCTGAGTCAGACCCGGAATCAGACCCGGTGTCAGACCCGGTCTGGCTGCGGGCGGCGGATTCCTCGCGGCGACGCCGGACACTGGCTTCCAGTTTGGCCAGCAGATCGGAGACATCCTCGGAGTCGTCGAGTTTGGCCGGCGCCTCCGCTGTGGTGAAGGCCTGACCGCCTGCCAGTTTGGCTTCCACCAGTTCCTGCAGTTGCTCCTGGTAGGTGTCGGTGTACTGCTCAGGGTGGAAGTCGTCGGCCATCGACTCGACCACCTGGCCGGCCATCTTCAACTCGGGTGCGCGGACCTCGACATCGGCGTCCAGCGACGGGAAGTCGGGATCGCGGATCTCATCCGGCCACAGCAGGGTGTGCACAATCATCACGTTGCGTTTGGAGAAGTCCTTGACCCGCAGCGCAGCGAGCCTCGTCTTATTGCGCAGCGCAAAGTGGACGATCGCCACCCGGTCGGTTTCACTGAGCGCTTTGGCAAGCAGCACATAGGATTTCGAGGATTTCCCGTCCGGCTCCAGAAAGTAGCTTTTGTCGTACATCAACGGGTCGATGTCACTGGCCGGGACGAACTCCAGGACGTTGATCTCGTGGCTGCGTTCCTCGGGCAGGGTGGCGATGTCCTCGTCGGTGATCACCACTGTCTGGCCGTCTTCGGACTCGTAGGCCTTGGCGATATCGCGGTACTCGACCACCTCACCGCACTCACTGCACACCCGCCGGTACTGGATGCGGCCGTTGTCCTTGGCGTGCACCTGGTGGAATTTCAGGTCGTGGTCCTCGGTGGCGCTGTACACCTTCACCGGGACATTGACGAGTCCGAAGGCGACGGACCCCTTCCAGATTGAACGCATGGGAACAGTATGCCCAGCCCGGGCCGCTATCCCCGCGGGTTAGACGCCGGGAAAGGGGAAACCGCTCGGTGGGGTGGGGCCCAGCGGCAGATTGGAGGGAATGTTGAACGGCGTCACTCCGAGTGGGATGACGATGGGGAAGTTTTTCGGGGTCGGCCCGGGCGGGAGATTGGGGTTGGCCCCGGGGAACGCGCCGGGGATGAGGTCGGGCGATCCGAAGAGGTCGTTCCCCGGCTCGATGTCCACCGGCTCCGGCGTGCACGCGCCAGGGCCGGCTACCTGCCCCTCCCCGCAGCCGGGCTCGAGGTCCTGCGGGTCGGCCGCGGCGGTCGGCGCGGCGGCGAACGCGACGAGCGCCAGCGCCGCGGCCGAGAACCTGATCACCTGTTCCACGGTATCAGCGGGTAATACCGTGTGATGGTGACCGACGTCTGGCCCCCCGGTGCGAAGAGCGGGCCGCTGGTGAGGCTGACCAACCCGGACAAGGTCCTTTACCCGGCAACCGGCACCACCAAGGCCGATGTTTTCCGGTACTACACCGTCATCGCCGAGTTCATGCTGCCCCACATCGCCGGGCGGCCCGCCACCCGCAAGCGGTGGCCCAACGGGGTCGACGGAACAGCCTTCTTCGAAAAAGAGCTGGCCAAGTCGGCGCCGTCATGGCTGCATCGCGGCACGCTGATGCATCGGTCCGGGGACACCGTTTACCCCGTGATCGACAGCTCGACGGCGCTGGCCTGGATCGCCCAACAGGCCGCCCTGGAAGTCCATGTGCCGCAATGGCGTTTCGGCCCGGACGGCCGTCCCGGTCCGGCCAACCGGCTGGTGTTCGACCTCGACCCTGGCGAGGGCGTCACGATGGCTCAGTTGTGCGAAGTGGCCCACTCGGTGCGCGACATGATGGAAGACATCGGGTTGCCCGTCTTTCCGCTGACCAGCGGCAGCAAAGGTCTGCATCTGTATGTGCCGCTGGCCGAGCCGATCAGCAGCGCCGGGGCTGCTGTGCTTGCCCGCAAGGTGGCCCAACAACTTGAGCAGAGCATGCCCACTCTGGTGACGGCCACCATGACCAGGAGTCTGCGTGCGGGCAAGGTGTTCCTGGACTGGAGTCAGAACAACGCCGCCAAGACCACCATCGCGCCGTACTCGCTGCGCGGACGATTGACGCCGACCGTCGCGGCACCGCGAACCTGGGAGGAACTCGCCGAACCCGCCCTGGAGCAGTTGCAGTACGAACAGGTGCTGACCCGGGCGGCCGAGTACGGCGATCTGCTGGCTGGCCTGGACGGACAGACTGTCGATGAACTGACCAAATACCGCAGCATGCGGAATGCGGGCAAGACCCCCGAACCCGTACCCGCGGCACCACCCGCCAACGGAGAGGGAAACCGCTTCGTCATTCAGGAACACCGGGCCCGACGCTTGCACTACGACTTCCGGCTGGAACGCGGCGGTGTCCTGGTGTCCTGGGCGGTGCCCAAGAACCTGCCGGACAGCCCCGCTGCCAACCACCTTGCGGTGCATACCGAGGACCACCCGCTGGAATACGCCGGCTTCGAAGGCGACATCCCCAAGGGGGAGTACGGCGCAGGCAAAGTCGTGGTCTGGGACACCGGCACCTACACCGCGGAGAAGTTCAAGCTCGGCCCCGGCGGCAAAGGCGGCGAGGTGATCGTCGACCTGCGCGGTCAGCGGATCGCAGGACGCTACGCCCTGATCCAGACCGACGGCGACCAGTGGTTGGCGCACCGGATGAAAGAACAGCCGGTCGACCATGTAGGGGACCTGGCGCCGATGCTGGCCACCCTCGGGTCGGTAGACAAGCTCAACGGGCGGCAGTGGGCCTTCGAGGGGAAGTTCGACGGCTACCGCATGCTGGTCGAAGTCGACGGTGGCCGGCTGCGGCTGCAAACCCGCAACGGTCGCGATGTCTCCCGGGAGTACCCCCAATTGCAGCAGTTGGCAACGATTTTGGCCGACCATCACGCCATCCTCGACGGCGAGGTGGTCGCTTTGGACAGCCACGGTGTGCCGAACTTCAGCGAAATGCAGAACCGGGCGAGGGCCACCCGAGTCCAGTTCTGGGCCTTCGACGTCCTCAGCCTGGACGGAAGGTCGCTGCTACGGGCCCAATACCGGGACCGCCGTCGGGTGCTGGAAACCCTCTCGGCGGCAACCGGTCTCATCGTCCCGCCGCTGCTGGACGGCGCCGGTCCCGAGGCGCTGGCGTACTCCCGCAAGTGCAAGTGGGAGGGGGTGGTGGCCAAGAAGTGGGACTCCACCTACCAGCCGGGCCGACGGTCCTCGGCGTGGATCAAGGACAAGAACTGGAACACTCAGGAGGCCGTGATCGGCGGGTGGCGCAGGGGTGAGGGCGGCCGGTCCAGCGGAATCGGTGCACTGCTGCTGGGAATTCCCGAGGAGGGCGGCCTGCGCTTCATCGGCCGGGTCGGCACCGGTTTCACCGAAAAGGACTTGGCCGCCCTCAAAGCCACTCTCGCGCCCCTGCACACGCAGACTTCGCCGTTTCACCCGGCGCTGCCCCGTCCGGAGACCAAAGACGTCACCTACGTCCGGCCCGAACTGGTCGGGGAGGTCCGCTACGGCGAGATGACCTCCGACGGTCGGTTGCGCCATCCGAGTTGGCGCGGACTGCGCCCAGACAAGGCCCCGGCCGACGTGACATCGGAGTTATTGCAGTAGATGCAACATTGCGCGGCTGAGCATTGATGTTCTAGACGGTGTGGGGTGACCCCGGGCGTTGTGTTGGGGGTTGGGGCCGGGGCCTCACTCACCCATGTTCGTCGACGACGGCCTAAGAAGCGCGGGTGGTGCAGCGGTGGTGTTCACATCCACCCCCGCAAGAAGCCTGCCAGCAGAACCAGAAAGCCACCGATCTCGCCGACGATCAATGCTGTCATCGCCAGGTGGATGCTGCGGCCCGGTTGGCTGAGTTGGTTCGTTGTATCGCGTTTGGCGCCGTGAAGGATGTAACTGCCGATCGCGCCGACGAAGAAGACGATGATCGTCGCCGAGGCGGCCGCGTTCACCCAGGACGGCCATGCGCTCAGTTCGACGAACACCGCGACGAGCAGGGTGGCGAACGAATACAGCAGCGCTGAGCGGTGGGCGATGTCGACGTAAGGGTGGGCGAGGTGGTCAGGGCTGGTAGCCATCTGCCGGTACTTCCAGATCCCGAGGACCAAGGCGAGCAGGAAGATCAGGCCCGCGGCGAGCAGTGTCGCCATGGTGGGATTGCCGAGGGGTTGAATCATCGTCACTCCGGAAACGGTGAATGGTCGATACGCCAGGCGAATTGGCCCCAGCGACACAGGCCCGCTGTGACAGAAGCCGGGTGGGCCCGCGCTTCGGTGCGGACCTTCTCGGCGAAGAACCGCTTGAAGCCTGCTCGGGGGTGGGCATCGAGGACTTCCGCGACGGTCTCCGGGTGGATGTCTTCGAGCCGCATACCGGTGACGTCGGCGGCTGCGCCGAAGTGCAGCAGTGCGATTTCGGCTCGTTCTTTGCCGGCGCGGCCGACGTCCATGTGCATCCGGATTGCTTTGGCGACCAATGCCGCTCGTTCAGCAGGCCAGCTCTGACCGGTGAGCCAGGCCTCGGCTGCTGCGGCGCCGCGTTGCTCGAAGGGGCCGTCACCGCCGATGAAGTCGGTGAGGCCGAGATCATGCAGCATCGCGGAGATGAACAGCAGTTCAGCGTCCCAGTCGAGGCCGTCCCTGGTTCCCAGGGCGGCGCCGAACAGGTATGTCCGGTAACTGTGGGCGGCCAGCACGCCGGGGGCCTCAGCCTGCAAAAGGCTGGCAGACTCCAGGGCGGACGGGGTGTCCGGATATCCAATGTCGCTGAGCGCCAGACGTTCCGGCCTGCCCCGGCCCATCATCCTGGCAACGCGGCGCAGCGTCTGCTCGACCTGCGCGCGTCCCAGCCTGCCGACGGTGGCCAGTGTCGGTTCCGCGGTTTGTCGAGTCACGACCTGACCTCGGCGGTCACTTCGATCTCCAGCGCGATGTTGGCGGGCAAGGACGACACACCCACAGCCAGGCGCGCATGTCGCCCGGCGTCACCGAACACATCGACGAAAACCTCCGAGGCGCCGTCGATCACCTGGGTGTGGCCGATGAAATCAGGTGCGGCGTTGACGACCCCGCGGACCAGGACGATCCGCTTGACCGCGTCGAGGGTGCCGAGTTCGGAACGCAGGGTGGCCAACGCGGTGATGGCGGCGAGCCGTGCGGCCTCGCGCCCGGCGGCGACGTCGAGGTCGGCCCCCAGCCTGCCGAATACGATCGTCTGCGGCGGGTTGAACGGGACGTGTCCGCCGAGGATCAGCAGATCGCCGGTGCGGACGGCGTTGATGTATTCGCCGGCCGGAGGGAACGGGTCCGGCAGTTCGATGCCGAGGGCCCGCAGGCGCGCGTCAGCCGACACGGTGAACCTCCCAGCCAACCGGAACTTGTTGCAACGGTTTCAACATGCGCCTGATCGTAAGGTGGGCTTCAACGTATTGCAAGCGTTCTAATAATCGGCTTTCCGCAGTACGATCGCCCTCGTGGAAGCCGTCGCGCAACGCCGTGTGGACCCGCGCAAGCAGCGCACCATGGATGCTCTGTTGGCCGCTGCCCAGCAGATGTTCGCCGAGCGTCCGGTGGAGGAAGTGACCGTTGAGGAGATCGGCCAGCACGCCGGTGTGGCGGTGGGCTCGATCTACAACAACTTTGGCAGCAAGGAAGGTCTGTACGCCGCGGTGGTAGCCCGGGCGCTCGACGTCGATCGCGACTATATGGATCGCGCCTACACGCCCGACCGCAATCCGATCCAACAACTCCTGGCCGCCTCCGAACAGTACTTGCGCTTCGCGCTGGACCATCCGCAGTTCTTCCGGATGCTTGCATTTCCAACCAAACCCGGCCCCTATCCGGCAGCGGCCGATACTGCGGCGCTGTTGAGTCAACGGGTCGACGAGCAGAACGCCAGGATGGTCGATGCGATCGAACGAGGTATCGCCGAAGGCGTTGTCCGCCAGATAGATCCGCAGAAGACCGCCACCATCCTGTGGGCGAGCTGGAACGGCATCATCAGCCTGGCTTGGCGACACGACGACCTCCGGCAGAACCCGCAAGCGCTCGCTGAACTGATCGAGAAGGCAGCCGACCTAGTCAGCTACGGACTGCGGCTGCGCTAGTTCACTAGGCCCCGCGACGACGCCCCACGGCGAGAGTTAACGGTTGACAGGTTCGTTGAAGGCGCCCTGGTCGTCGCCGACCATCCACAGCACGTGGAATGCTCAGCGCCCCGCCCAGCCGAGGTGCCGTCGGTGGAGAGATACTCGGCGAATGAGTCCGCTGAGAGGCGGATCGTTACCGCGCGGGCCCGAGAATGCCCGTCCGTGTCACTTGTCGCCCTTCAAGACCGGGCGCAATATGTCCAACACCGCAGGGTCCTCGATGGTCGACGGCACCGGCTCGTCGTGCCCGTCGGCGATACCGCGCATGGTCTTGCGCAAAATCTTGCCGGACCGGGTCTTAGGCAGTGCGGGCACGACATCGACGGTGTTGAAACAGGCCACCGCGCCGATCGAGTGCCGAACCGCCGCCACCAGGTCCTCTGCGAGGCCGGTTGCCGAGGCCCCGGCCTTAAGCACGACGAACCCGCGCGGAACCTGGCCCTTGATCTCGTCGGCCACCCCGATCACTGCGCACTCTGCCACCGCCGGGTGGGCGGCCACCACCGCTTCGATCGCCCCTGTCGACAGCCGGTGCCCGGCGACATTGATGACGTCGTCGATGCGGCCCATCACGAACAGGTAGCCGTCGTCGTCGAGATATCCGCCGTCGCCGGTCAGATAGAACCCGGGATGCTCGCACAGGTAGGACGCCTCGAAGCGGGTATCGTCCCCCCACAGCGTGGGTAACGTACCGGGCGGCAACGGCAGCCGGATGCAGATGGCGCCTTCCTCGCCACGCGCACACCCCGACCCGTCCGGGTGCAGGACTTGGACGTCGTAGCCGGGCATCGGCACTGTCGGCGATCCAGCCTTGAGGGGGAGTTGCTCCACCCCAACGGGATTGGCGGCGATCGCCCAGCCCGTCTCGGTCTGCCACCAATGGTCGATCACCGGTATCCCGAGCACCTCGGAGGCCCACGCATAGGTGTCGGGATCCAGCCGCTCACCGGCCTGGAACAGATACCGCAACGAGGACAGGTCGTAGCGGCCGATGTGGGAGCCCTGCGGGTCCTCTTTGCGGATGGCCCGCAGCGCGGTCGGGGCGGAGAACAGCACCGTCACCCCGTGTTCGGACACCACCCGCCAGAACGCGCCGGGGTCAGGGCTCCCGATCGGCTTGCCTTCGTAAAGCACCGTCGTCGCCCCGGCCAGTAACGGGCCGTAGGCGATATAGGAATGGCCCACCACCCAGCCGACGTCGGAGGCCGCCCAGAACACCTCCCCGGGTCCGACGCCGTAGATGTTGGCCATACTCCAGGTCAGGGCCACCGCGTGGCCGCCGTTATCGCGGACGATGCCCTTGGGTTTACCGGTCGTGCCGGAGGTGTAGAGCACGTAGAGCGGATCGGTGGCGGCCACCGGCACCGGCTCAACCGGCTGGGCGGTCGCCATCAGATCGGCCCAGTCGTGGTCGCGGCCCTCCCGCAGATCGCAGCGCTGCCGGTCGCGTTGGACGATCACGCACGCCTTGGGCTGATGGGTTGCCCGCTGCAGCGCGTGATCGAGCATTGGTTTGTACTCCACCACCCGGGTCGGCTCGATTCCGCAGGAGGCCGAGACGATCACCGCCGGTTGCGCATCGTCGATGCGGGTGGCCAACTCGTGACTGGCGAAGCCGCCGAATACCACCGAATGCACCGCGCCCAGTCGGGCGCAGGCGAGCATCGCCACCACCGCCTCGGGGATCATCGGCATGTACAGCACCACCCGGTCGCCCTTACCCACCCCAAGCTCGCGCAGCACCCCGGCGAAACGCGCTGTGTGGTCGAGTAATTCGCGATAGGTGTAGGTGCGCTTGGTTCCGGTGACCGGCGAGTCGTAGATCAGCGCCGGCTGGTCGCCGCGTTGTTCGATATGCCGGTCGAGGGCGTTGAAGCAGGTGTTCAGTTCGGCGTCGGGGAACCACCGGTAGAACGGTGGATGGGTGTCGTCAAGGATTCGCCGGGGTTCCCTGGTCCAGGACACCGCTGCGGCAGCGCGAGCCCAGAATGCCGCCGGGTCGTCGAGGCTGGCTTGAAAGATGTCGTGATATCCACCCACCTCTTGACCGTATCGCGGTACCCACGCCGGCGAGGTGCGCCGGGGTGAACCGGGCGGCTCTTAAGTCACCTTGCCGATGACGTTCTCGGCGAACATCTCCAAATTGCGGATCTTGGCGTCGAGAGGTTCGGTGTCCGGGCCGTTGATGTAGGGGATGCGGAAACCGACGATCACATCGGTAACGCCCTTGTCTTCCAGGCGTTTGCATCCGTCGACGGTGAAGCCGTCGATCGAGATGACGTGGATCTGGAAGTCCTTGTCGGCGGTGCCTTCTTCTTCGCGGTAGCGATTGAGCGTGGTCAGCAGTTCGTCGAGGTCCTCGTTGCCGCCGCCGTGCATCCAGCCGTCGTTGCGGGCCGCCCGGCGCAGGGCGGCGTCGGCGTGCCCGCCGATCAGGATCGGAATCGGTTCGCTGGGGGCGGGCGTCATCTTGATCTTGGGGATGTCGTAGAACTCGCCGTGATACTCGAAGTAGTCCCCGGAGGTCAGCCCGCGGATGATGTCGATGCATTCGTCCATCCGCTTGCCGCGCTTGGCGAACGGCACCCCCATGATGTCGTAGTCCTCGGGCCACGGGCTTGTTCCGACGCCCAGGCCGACCCGGTTGCCGATCAACGCGGCCAACGATCCGGCCTGCTTGGCCACCAGGGCCGGCGGGCGGATCGGCAGTTTGAGCACGAAGAAGTTGAAGTTCAGATTGGTGGTCACCGCGCCGAGGGCCGCGGTGATGATGAAGGTCTCGATGAAAGCTTTGCCGTCGAGGAACTCACGGTTGCCGTCCGGGGTGTACGGGTATTTCGCGTCGGACTCAAATGGATAGGCGATGCTGTCGGGGATCGTCATCGCGTGATAGCCGGCGGCTTCGGCAGCTTTGGCCAGCGGGATGTAGTAACTCGGATCGGTCATCGCCTCGGCGTAGGTGAATCGCACCTACCGATCGTAGAGGCCGCCCGGGGAAGGCCGTTGGCGGTTTAGCAGACCGGGTGGTCAGCCGCCCTCGGCCGGCGCCGTGGTGCTCACGTCGTTCCAGACCGAACGGGCCCCGGAGTCACCTACCCGGTAGGTCTGGATCATCGCGGCGACTCCGATCACGATCACGGCGACTGCCACGATCGCCGAGAGGACGGCCGAGTGCTTGTCGCGTTGCGTGCGGACATGCAGAAAAGCAAGCAGGCCCGCGGCCACGACCAAGCCGATCGCGACGTAGATCATCGTCTCGCCGAGATGCTCGTGCTTATCGAGGAACGGCGAGTCGGGGGTGCGTTCATACAGCCACTCCCCGGCTTCGCTGGTGATCGGCGTCAGTACCACTGTGATCCCGGCCAACGCCGCCACCAACCACACGAACCGCCGCCGCGCGGCCGGCCAGACCGCACATAGGATGGCCAAGATCGCGGTCAGTGGCGCGAGCACCACCACGAAATGGACGAGCAGTGGGTGGGCCGGCAGCCCGCTGAAAGTCGACACGGGGTGATGCTATCGCGGAACGGCCCTTCACCTGTTCGGCTGCCCACTGACAGACTGATGTGGTCATGGTCAACCTGCGCGGGCTGCTATTCGTTGTGACGCTGGCGGCTTTGGTTGCCGGGGGTGTCGCTCGGATCAGTGGTGCGCCCCAGATCGCCGACTACTGCTGGATCGCCGGCACCGTCGCGGCGATTCTGCCGGCCGGTTGGTGGGTGATCGCCAGCCTGCGGGCGGGACGCTTCGGCGTCGATATCCTGGCGGTGCTGTCGCTGGCCGGATCGCTGGCGGTCGGTGAGTATCTGGCCGGCGCGTTGATCGCGGTGATGCTGGCCACCGGTCAGGCGTTGGACGCCGCCGCCGAGCGGCGCGCGACCAAGGATCTGCGTGCGCTGCTGGACCGGGTGCCGCGTACCGCCCGACGGCGCACCGCCGACGTCGTCGAAGTGGTCGACCTCGACGACATCGCGGTGGCCGACATTGTGATCGTCGGCCCTGGTGAAGTACTCCCGGTCGACGGGCGGGTGCACTCGGAGTACGCCGAGATCGACGATTCGGCGCTGACCGGCGAACCCCTGCAGGTGCGGTACGGCAACGGGGAGCAGGTGCGCAGCGGCAGCCTCAACGCCGGCGGCGGGCTGGAGATCCGGGCCACCGCCACCGCCGCGGACAGCACCTACGCCGGCATCGTGCGGCTGGCCAAACAGGCGGCCGCAGAATCGGCCCCGGTGGTGCGGCTGGCCGACCGGGTGGCCGCCTGGTTCGTCCCGCTGGCGCTGGCCGTCGCGGGGCTGGCCTGGTGGATCAGCGGATCGGCCGCCCGGGCGGTAGCAGTCCTGGTGGTCGCCACACCCTGCCCCTTGCTGCTGGCCGCACCGGTCGCGATCGTCTCCGGCCTGTCGCGCGCGTCCCGGATCGGGGTCTTGGTGCGGGGGGGTGGGCCGCTGGAAACACTCGGCCGGGCCACCACGTTGGTGTTGGACAAGACCGGAACCCTGACGTCGGGACGGCCGCGCGGAACCGATGTGGTGACCGCGCCGGGCTGGGATTTCGACGAGGTGCTTCGGCTTGCGGCCTCCGCTGACCAGCTCTCTCCACACGTCCTGGCCGCGGCGATCGTCGAGGAGGCGAGGCTGCGCGGACTGACGCTGAGCATGCCCACCGACACCGCGGAAGAGGCCGGCGCCGGGGTCGTGGCGACCGTCGACGGACGCCGGGTGCAGGTCGGCAACCTCGGCCTCGACGGGCAGCACGAGGACTGGGTGGCCTCGGTGTTGTCGCGGGCCTCGCTGGACGGCGCCGTAGTGGCCTGGGTCCGGGTCGACGGTGACATCGTCGGCGCAATCCTGCTCGCCGACCCGTTGCGCCCGGACGCCCCGCGCACTCTGCGTCGACTGCGGGCGGCCGGTATGACCCGACTGGTGATGCTCACCGGGGATCGGCCGGCCCCGGCCCAGCAGATCGGGACGGTACTGGGCCTCGACGAGGTGGCCGCCCAGCAGACCCCTGCCGACAAGGTAGCCCGGGTTCGTGTCGAGCGGGAGCGGGCGGTGACGGCGATGGTCGGCGACGGTGTCAACGACGCGCCGGCACTGGCCGCCGCGGACGTCGGCATCGCGATGGGGGCGCGGGGATCCACGGCCAGTTCCGAAGCGGCTGACATCGTGCTGACTTCCGACCGCCTCGACCGGTTGGCCGATGCCAAAATGATCGCCCGCCGATCGCGGCGCATCGCGGTGCAGAGCGCAGTCGTCGGCATGGGACTGTCGTTGGTGGCCATGGGTTTTGCCGCCGTCGGCCTGCTGGCGCCGGCGGCCGGCGCGCTGCTGCAGGAGGGTATCGACCTGGCGGTGATCCTCAATGCGCTGCGGGCGCTGCGCGGTGACCCGGCTGCAGCGGTGCGGCTTGACCAACCGACCCGGGAAATGCTGCAGCGGTTTTCCGTCGAGCACGACCGGATGCGCGACGAACTATCCGTGCTCCGCGACGTCGCCCAGCAGATCAGCGCGGGACAGCGCAGTGCCGCTCTGGTGACGTTGCGCGCGGCGGACGGCTTCCTGCGCGACACCGTGCTGCCGCATGAGGACGCCGAGGACAGCGCGCTTTACCCGGCATTGGCCCGACCGCTGGGGAGCCCCGAAGCCACCGCCACCATGAGCCGGATGCACGCCGAGATCCACCGGCTGGCTCAGCGACTGCACAGCCACCGGGAGATCGCCGAGGTTGCCGGTACCGTGACCGACGACCAGAGCGATGATCTGCTGGCCTGCCTGTACGGCTTGTACGCCGTGCTGTGCCTGCACTTCGTGCAGGAAGAGGAGAACTTCTTCGTGTTGGCTCCGGCGTCACACCCGTGAGGCCGCGTCGAGCGCGAACACCCTGGCTGAATCGGAACGTGCGGGTCCTGTCTGCGGTGTCATTCCTGCAGGACACCGCCAGCGAACTGCTCTATCCGCTGCTACCGATCTACCTGACCACCGTTCTGGGGGCGCCACCGGCGGTAGTCGGTGCCATCGAGGGTGCGGCCGAGGGGGCAGCCTCGATGACCAAGATCGCAGTCGGACCACTCGGTGACCGCTTCGCCCGTCGTCCGCTGATCGCCACCGGATACGGGATGGCGGCGCTCGGCAAAGCCATCGTGGCGATGGCTGGGGCGTGGCCGGGCGTGCTGACCGGACGGGTGGTCGACCGGCTGGGGAAGGGCCTGCGCGGCGTGCCACGCGATGCGCTTCTGATCGACGGTATCGAAGCAGGTTCCCGCGGAAAGGTTTTCGGATTCCACCGCACCATGGACACCTTCGGCGCGGTGATCGGTCCACTGCTCGGTCTGGTGGGCTATCAACTGCTGGATCAGCAGATCGCCCCGCTGCTGTACATCGCGATCGTGCCGGCGGTGCTGTCGGTTCTGTTGATCACCTTGGTCCGGGAAAAGCCGCGCAGCGGCCCACGGCCCGCCCGCCAGCCTTTCCTGCGGGGGGTGGGTGAGCTGCCGAGCCGGTTCTGGCGGGTGACCGCCGTGGTGGTCGGGTTCGGCTTGGTGAACTTTCCCGACGCGCTGCTGTTGTTGCGGCTCAACGAGATCGGCTTCGGTGTTGTCGAGGTGATCCTGGCCTACGTCACCTACAACCTGGTGTACGCCCTGGCCAGCTTCCCGGCCGGAATGTTGGCTGACCGACTGCCCCGCTCGGCGGTGTTCGGAATCGGGCTGGTCTTCTTCGCGGTCGGCTACATCGGGCTGGGGATGACCAGCGACCCGGTGCTGGCCTGGCTGCTGATCGGTGTCTACGGCTTGTTCACCGCCTGCACCGACGGGGTCGGCAAAGCATGGGTCTCCGCGCTGGCCGGGGCGGACCAGCAGGCCACCGCCCAGGGGGCGTTCCAGGGCGGCAGCGGTCTGGCCATCCTCGTCGCCGGGGTGTGGGCGGGTCTGCTGTGGGGCGATGACGGGCGCCTGCCGTTGCTGGTCTCGGGAATCGTGGGTGCCTGCTTCGCGGCCGCACTGCTGGGCCGGTGGGCGCTGGTTGCCCGCCGATAGGCTCGGCGGTATGCGTACCGTCCACGTCATCGGTATCGGAGTGGGCGATCCCGACTACGTGACGGCCCAGGCGGTCCGGGCCCTCAACGACACCCAGGTGTTCTTCGCGATGGACAAGGGCGAGGCTAAAAGCGACCTGGTGGCGCTGCGCCGGGGGATCTGCCGGCGCTTCATCACCCGGCCCGGATACCGCTTCGTCGAAATGCCCGACCCGCCAAGGGCGGCGGTGTCGAACCCTC